>CALKMV010000040.1 GCA_938091485.1 uncultured Luminiphilus sp. | reverse complement strand
AGATGGCAGCCAGTTCGATCTCATGCTGTCCGACGGCGATACGCTCTCGCTTGGCGGCCTCGAAGTGCGTGCCTTCCATGTGCCCGGCCACACACCCGCCTGTATGGCTTACCTGATTGGTGACGCCCTATTTGTCGGTGACACGTTGTTTATGCCCGACGCAGGTACCGCACGGTGTGACTTCCCTGGTGGCGACGCTAAGTCGCTGTATGAATCTTGTCAGCGTTTGCTGGCATTGCCTGATGCCACCCGGGTCTTTGTCTGTCACGACTATCAGCCCGGGGGCCGAAATCTCGCATTCGAATCGACGGTAGCCGAGCAGCGAGCCCATAACATTCATGTGGGCGCCGGCATTTCGGCGGATGAGTTTGTGGCGATGCGAGAGTCTCGGGACGCCGGTCTCGAGATGCCAACGCTGATATTGCCGTCTCTGCAGGTCAATATGCGTGCCGGTAATCTGCCGCCGACCGATGACTCAGGCAGGCTATTTCTGAAAGTCCCAATCAATGCCTTTGGCGGTGCAGCACTCGATCGCTTCGCCAGCAAAGAATGAAAAACCCGCGACTGAGATCTACCACTCTCTCGATGCGTCGGCTGCACGGATCGGGCAACGCCTGTACTGGGCTGAATGCTCATGAAGGCTGACCACGCTTTACCGGCGCTCGAGTGGCTCCGAGGCTACAGCCGTGAAAGCCTGATCAACGACAGCCTGGCTGCGTTAGTTGTGACCATCATGCTGATCCCACAATCACTGGCCTATGCTTTGTTGGCGGGTCTGCCTGCCGAAATGGGGCTGTACGCATCAATCCTGCCGCTGATTGCCTACGCGCTTTTTGGCAGTAGCCGAACCCTCTCGGTCGGTCCGGTTGCCGTTGCGTCGCTGATGACCGCGTCTGCGGTGGGCGCAGTCGCGTCACAGGGTGCGGTGGATTATGCGAGCGCGGCAACTTTACTCGCCCTGCTCGGTGGTTTGATGCTGATCGCAATGGGCTTGCTGAAGTTTGGTTTCGTATCCCATTTTCTCTCTCACCCAGTGGTGTCTGGATTCATTACTGCCTCGGCCATTATCATCGCGCTGGGGCAACTGGGCACCCTGCTGGGTGTCACGCTCACAGGGGCCACCCTCCCCTCGCTTGGTCATGACCTCTCTACACAGTTATTGAATGCGCACGGGCTGACCGTCGCCGTCGGGGCAGGATCGGTTGGTTTCCTGCTACTGGCGCGTTATCGGCTGAGCGACTGGCTCTCGGTCATTGGCCTGCGGGGGCGCCCCGCCGAGTTGATCATTCGCTCTGCGCCGGTTTTGGTCATGGCAGTGTTGATACCTCTCTCTGCAGCGATGAGTTTTGAGGCTGCGGGCGTGTCCTTGATCGGGCACATCCCGAGCGGCCTCCCAGCTTTCAGCGCCCCCCACATCAGCTGGCCTTTAATTCAGGAATTGGCGTTACCCGCGTTTCTCATTGCGCTCATTGGGTTCATTGAGTCGGTTTCGGTGGGCAAGACCTTGGGGACGAAGCGGCGTCAGCGTATCGATCCTGATCAGGAACTGATCGGGCTCGGTGCAGCGAATACTGCGGCTGCCATATCGGGAGGATTCCCGGTCACCGGTGGTTTTTCACGGTCCGTCGTCAATTTTGATGCGGGGGCTGAAACCCAGATGGCATCAGTGTTGGCGGCGCTCGGCATTGCTCTGGCAGCGGTATTTCTCACTCCAATGCTCTATTTTCTGCCCAAGGCTGTTTTGGCCGCAACGATTGTTGTCGCTGTTATCAGCTTGATCGATTTTAAGACCATCACCCTCGCCCGTCGCTACCGCGCCGCCGACTTCTGGGCCATCGTGATCACGATTACTGTGACCTTATTAGCCGGTGTAGAACTGGGTGTGTTGGCCGGCGTTGGGTCCTCGGTGGGCCTGCATCTTTACCACACCAGCAGACCCCACTTTGCGGTGGTCGGTCAGATGCCAGGTTCTGAGCACTATCGAAACGTGGATCGTCACGACGTTGTGACCGACCCGCATATCCTGTCCATGCGCATTGATGAGACGCTGTATTTTGCTAACGCGGCCTATCTCGAGGACACGGTGTTTGCTCAGGCGGCGCTGCGTGAGGATCTCGCCCACGTCATTTTGATGTGTCCGGCTGTGAATGCGATTGACCTCAGCGCCCTGGAGGCGCTGGAGGAAATCAATACTCGCCTGAAAGAAAACGACGTTGCATTACACCTCAGCGAGGTGAAAGGCCCGGTCATGGATGCTTTACAGCGCAGTGATTTCCTCAGTCACCTGAGCGGCGAGGTGTTTCTGTCGCACCATGGCGCCGTCACGGCCTTACGTGCTACAGGAACTGCTGATCCCGCTCAGACTTGAGCAGTCGACGAACGCCTCGTTCCACCGCCATCTCTGCGGCCACGCTCAGTTTCTCCTGCCAACTGCGCTTGCTGCGGTAGCGGACTTCAATCAAGTCGTGTCCCTCGAGATGCTCAATCAAAAAACTATCTGAGGTGCATAGCCGATCCGCGAGGTTCTTCTCTAGCGCTCGCTGCCCAAACCAAAATTCCCCAGTGCCAACTTCTTCTATTGGCACAACGGGTCGATTGCTTGAAACAAAGTCCTTGAAGAGCACGTGGATGTCGTCGATGTCAGCCTGAAACTTCTCTCTTGCCTTGTCGGTGTTTTCGCCGAATACCGTCAGGGTTCGCTTGTACTCGCCAGCCGTGTGCATCTCGAAATCGATGTCATTCTTTTTGAGCAACCGGTGAAAGTTTGGCAACTGCGCCACCACGCCAATCGAGCCGAGAATGGCAAACGGCGCAGCAATGATTTCATCTCCCACACAGGCCATCATATAACCGCCGCTAGCGGCGACCTTATCTACCGAAACCGTCAGCGGAATGCCTGCATCCTTTAGACGCATCAGCTGGCTGGCGGCAAGTCCATAGCCATGGACCACTCCACCGCCACTCTCGAGACGCAGCAGGACCTTATCTGCCTCTCCAGCCACCGGCAGAATCGCGGAGACTTCCTCGCGCAACTGATCGACCTGGCTGGCCTGCATGTCGCCATCAAAGTCCAGCACAAAAACGCGTGGACGACTGGACTCACCATCCTTCTCGGCCTTTAGTGATTGCTTAATCGCTTTTCGCTTCGCTTTTCTCGCTTTCTTCTGTTCCTTGCCGCGCGCTTTACTCTCCAGCGGATCTTCGATCACCGCCCGGACTGCTTCCTCATGGACTTCGAACCGCTCATTGAGCGAGCGCGCTTCCACACTGCCGTCCTCCCCCGCTCCACGCTTGCGCTGGCTGAGCGCCATGACGCCTGCAAATGCAACCAAAAAAACCGCAAGCAGAATAATGGCTTGAAGTAAAAATTCAGCAATATCGAGAATAAAATCCATAGCGGTTACAAGCTCTCAATGAAATGGGCGATCAATTGCCCCGAGATAGAGGCATTTGGCGGCGTGGGTGGCATGGCGCTGACGTCAAACCAATCGGCGTCCTCGATTTCATCGGGATTCAATGCGAGATCACCGGACTGCCATTCGGCAAAGAAGCCTAGCATCACCTGGCTGGGAAAGGGCCAAGGTTGTGATGAGAAGTAGCGCACGTTGCCGACTTCGATACCTACCTCCTCACGAACTTCCCGAATCACCGCGTTCTCACAGGTCTCACCTGGCTCCATAAAGCCTGCCAGCGTGCTGTAAAATCGCTTCTGGAACCCTGCGGCGGCAGCCAGCAACAGCTTGTCGCCTTTACTGACCAGAACGATGACGCAGGGCGAAACGCGCGGATAGACGCGTAGGGAGCAGCTATCACACAGCACGGCTCTGCCATCCTCCACCATCTGGGTTAGGTTTCCGCAGCGGCCGCAGTGTCGATGGGTGTCGAGCCAATATAAGAGTTGATATGCCCGCCCGTGCGCATGGAACAGCGAATCTTCCACTCTGCCCAGCAGGCCGTACAGATTCCCTGAAAGCTGCTCTGTCTGGTTGATACTGCTCTCGGGCACTGAAAATGCCCATGCTCCGCGGTCTTGCCATCGGCCGACCGGCACCGCTTCAGCGAGGTCTGCACCCCATTGCTCAGTCACCTCGCTGAGCCGCCAGGGTAAACCGGGCTGCCCGCGCAGAGAGGTCACGGTGTTACGACCCGCAAAGACGAACCCCCAATCCTCAGCCTGAGGCTCTGTCGGTAATACAGAAATGTCGAGCACAGCACCGATATCCTTGGTAAAGAGGCGCACAGTCTAGGAATCCCCTCGCTCGAGTACAAGAACCGGTTTCGGGAATGGTTTAGCCAGTCACTGCAGCCGCGGTGCGCAAGAACCGAGCAACGGCGTCACCCGTATACCCTGCAGCCTCAAAACCGGTGTACAGTGCGGACAACCTATCTTTCGGCGATCGCAGCAGCCAGCCGGCTCGCAGGTCTAAACTTGCGCTATGGCGATGACTGATAACAACGACATGGACAATCCATCATGAGTGACTCTTCTCTGAACGCATTCTGGAGCAACTTCCTCGGCGAATCTCCAGACTGGTACAAGCAGACCATTATTGCTTTTATTGTTATCAATCCGCTGCTGCTCATGGTAGCGGGGCCGGTTGTGACGGGCTGGGCACTTATCGCCGAGTTTATTTTCACCCTCGCACTTGCGTTGCGCTGTTACCCCCTGCAGCCAGGGGGGTTGCTCGCGATCGAGGGGATACTGCTGGGATTGGCGGATCCCCACAGTGTTTTCCATGAGGCTGAGGCCAACTTTGAGGTGATTCTGCTGCTCATGTTCATGGTGGCGGGGATCTACTTTATGAAAGACCTGCTCCTGTTTGTATTCACGAAGATCCTGCTCAATGTGCGATCCAAGAAGCTTCTGGCTTTCCTATTCTCAATTGTCTCTGCGGTACTGTCGGCATTTCTCGATGCACTGACGGTGACGGCGGTATTGATCAGTGTGGGCGTTGGTTTCTTCGCCGTGTTTCACCGTGTGGCCTCTGGTATGGAGGTCACTGATAAGAGCCACGATCACACTCGAGACAGCTCTGTCCGAGAAGAGTCACAGCAGGATCTAGAGGCATTTCGTGCATTTCTGCGAAGCCTGCTGATGCATGGCGCGGTAGGCACTGCGCTGGGTGGCGTATGCACTCTGGTGGGAGAGCCGCAAAACCTGTTGATTGCAACAGTGGCAGGGTGGGATTTCCAAACCTTCTTCCTCAATATGGCGCCGATTACCATGCCGGTGCTGGTTTGTGGTCTGATCACCTGTGTATTGCTGGAAATGACGGGCTGGTTCGGCTATGGCGCCCTGATGCCCGAAAATGTCCGGCAGGTGCTAACCCATTTCGACGAGGGCCAGCAGGCCGCTGCAACGGCTCGATCCAGAGCCAAGCTGAAGGTTCAAGCGGCAACCGCAGTGATTCTGGTATTTGCGCTCGCATTTCACTTGGCGGCGGTAGGCTTAATCGGCTTGCTCGTCATCGTGTTGCTGACGGCGTTCAACGGCATCACCGATGAGCACGAAATTGGGCATGCGTTTCAGGAGGCTCTGCCCTTCACTGCATTATTGGTGGTGTTCTTTGCGATCGTCGCGGTCATTCACGAACAACACCTCTTCACGCCAGTCATCGAGTCGGTATTGGCCATGTCTAGTGAGGTCCGGCCAGCCATGTTCTTCCTCGCCAACGGTATCCTGTCGGCCATCTCTGATAACGTCTTCGTTGCCACTGTGTACATCTCTGAGATTGATGCCGCGCTGAAGGCAGGAGAGATTGATCGCGCCGAGTTCGACCGACTGGCCATTGCTATCAACACAGGCACGAACTTGCCCTCAGTCGCGACGCCCAATGGTCAGGCCGCGTTTCTGTTTTTGTTGACTTCTGCGCTAGCGCCTTTGATTCGCCTGTCTTACGGCACGATGGTGCTGATGGCCCTGCCCTACACCATCGTTTTGACGACGGTTGGACTCATTTTCGTCGTCATCACCCTGTGAGTCAGTGGCGGGGTGATCTCCGCCACACAGCCTCACCTGCGCTCAGGTCGAGCTCACGTAGCTTGGCTTCATGCCGCTCGGTCTCCTCCGAACTTGCCCGCAGTACAGCAAGCGGCACCCTCTCGGCGGCCAGGCGCCGAATGCCGCTGTCAGGCCCTGATCCGTTAGCAGAGGCATCACTGCTCTCTGCGTTCAGGCCAAGAGCAGCTTGACCCCCAGTCATCGCCAGGTATACCTCTGCCAGGATTTCGGCATCCAGCAAAGCACCATGCAGCGTTCGACTTGTGTTGTCGATCTCGTAGCGCTGGCACAGGGCATCGAGATTATTACGCTGGCCCGGATGCTTGTGCCGTGCCATCTGGAGCGTATCCACGACGCTACACACACTATCGAGAGCGCCGATACCAGACTCTAGCCGGTCTAGCTCGGCATCGATAAAGCCCACGTCAAAGGGAGCGTTATGAATCACTAGCTCCGCACCCCGCACAAACTCAACAAACTCCTCTGCGATCTCACTGAAAGTCGGCTTGCCAGCCAAAAACTCTAGCGTGATGCCGTGTACTTCCAGAGCGCCGGCGTCTATCTCCCGCTCTGGCTGAATGTACTGGTGGTAGTGCCGACCGGTAATGCGCCTGTTAACCAACTCAACGCACCCAATCTCGATAATGCGGTGTCCCTGATTCACCTCAAGGCCCGTGGTTTCTGTATCGAGTACGATCTGACGCCTATCCATGGGTGTCTCTCACTTCATCCATGCCCTGATTGGCCAGACTATCTGCTCGCTCATTTTCAATATGCCCACTATGCCCCTTCACCCAACACCATTCGATCTCATGCCGCGCTGCTTCTAGATCCAGTGCTTGCCATAAGTCCTGATTTTTTACAGGTTTTTTGGCCGCAGTCTTCCAGCCGTTGCGCTTCCAGTTCGCCAGCCACTGCGTAATGCCATCTTTCACGTAAGTCGAATCGGTTGTGAGGCTGACCCGGCAGGGCTCACTCAATGCTTTGAGCGCCTCGATGGCTGCGGTCAGCTCCATACGGTTGTTGGTGGTATCCGCGGCGCCGCCGTGAAGTTCCCGCTCGTGATCGCCGAACTGCAGAACCGCACCCCAGCCCCCGGGCCCGGGGTTGCCGCTGCACGCTCCGTCTGTAAAGGCACGGACATTCTTCATCAAGTTGTTTCTATGCCGTCTTGTTGCGACCGACTGACATGCCGGGGCACTGGCACGCCCTCCGGCGTTTTGCCAAGGGGGATCGAGATGAGTCGAGGTCTCACGATCTTGACGCCAGAATCAAGATGCCCCGCAACCCGCTTGCGGGCATGTAGCAGATAAGCAGTGCCTGTTGGCGCATTGATTCGCACCAGCCAGCGATCGAATCGATCCATAAGGCGAGCGATGCGGCCCCTGCCCAAAGGTGCGAAGCTCGCGAAGTAATATGGCTCGGCGTGGGAAAAACCGAGCAGCGACAGCCAATCACCCAGCCGGCGGCCGCTGACGCTCCTAGCATAGCTCTGCCTACGGCTGAGCCATTGCTTAAACGCACTGCTGAGCCCCCAGATGCTGAGGGGGTTAAACGAGATGACGAATAAGTGGCCGTTAGGCACCAGCACCCGCTGGCACTCGCGGAGAGTCTGATGTGGCACCGAGGAAGCGTTTATTGTATGGCACAGTACTAGGGCATCCAATGAATCCGTCGCGAACGGCAGCTCATTGCTGGCACCCAATACGGCCTGAAGCGGCTGATCGATACCCGCGCGCGTGACCAACCTGAATAAACGTTGCGTCTTGCCAATGCGGCTTAACTCGAGACCCATATCGGCGCCTGTGACCAGCATATGGTAGCCAAATACCTGTTCAAGCGAGTCGTTAAGCGCCTCGGTCAACTGCGCCGTCAAGCGTTGGCCCAGCGCTTTTTCACGGTACCAACGGGACAAGGCTTGATGGCGATTCGCCTCTTCTCGCAAAGGACTGGTCACACTCGTTGGCACAGGGTAGCCTCTCAACACGACATGGACTGCTTGATTGATGAATATGCTGACTATATCGCCGATTAACGCCTTCAGCGACAACTACATCTGGCTGATTAGGCGAGGAAATCGGGGGTTCGTGGTGGACCCGGGTGAGCCCGGCCCCGTTCTGACGGCGCTGAACGCTGACGGCATCGAGCTGGCCGGCATTCTGGTCACCCACCACCACTTCGACCACACGGGAGCTGTTGCGGCCCTCAAAGATGAGACAGGCTGTGCGGTCTGGGGGCCTCCTGATAGCCCCGCCGGTCCATACGATCATACCGTTGCTGAGGGGGACACCGTTTCGGTGCTGGGAGTGGCGTTTTCGGTACTGAATGTGCCCGGCCACACTTTGGACCATATTGCGTATTACAGCCCTGCTGAGCAGGCCCTTTTTTGTGGCGATACCTTGTTCGTTGGCGGCTGCGGACGCGTATTTGAAGGCACTCCGCCGCAAATGCGGGCGTCTTTGGAGAAGTTGAGCCGATTGCCCGCTGACACTCTGATTTTCTGTGCACACGAGTACACGCTGGCGAATCTGCGTTTCGCACGGCTGGTCGAGCCGGAAAACACTGAATTGGCGAATTTTCTGTCGGCCTGCGAGCGCAAACGTGAGCAGAATGAGCCCACGGTGCCTTCTCAAATCAGCGACGAGTTGTCCTGCAACCCCTTCCTTAGGTGGCAAAGCCCCGAAATCCTTAAAACCCTAGAAGCGGCAGGGCGGCTCATAGACGATTCCCCAGATGGCATCTTTACCGCTGTTCGCGAGTGGAAAAACACTGCCTGAGCCGCTCATTAGCGTCACTTTGTGAACTTCCCGCTTGTGCCGTATTGCGGTATCGTCCCGCCTTCCATAGCGCGACCGTTCACCAAAGGGCGGTCAAATTGAAAAGGAACCTGAAAATGAAGATGTTTACTAAACCCGCTGTTTCTTTGTTGGCCTCGATGGCGCTTATGCCCGCCATCGCTTTTGCCGGCCACCACGAGGGCGGTGACCACGCTGTAGCAGCTGAACAGATGGGCGATGACGTTGTGTGGGCTGCTGGAGCACGAGCAATTGTCGCCGAGGTCGAAGGCGAGGTTATCGCTGTAGATATGGAGACGCGAGAAGTTGTCGTTCGCGGACCTGCCGGCAATTTTGTCACGCTGACCGCACGCGAAGATGGCGTCGACTTGTCGAAGATTGTGGCCGGAGACACCATCATCGCAGACTACGTCGCGTCGATCGAAGCAGAGGTCCGCGCACCTACAGCTGAAGAAGAGGCGAATCCCTGGGTCGTTTTGGGAGAAATGGGCCGCACTGCCGATGAATCTGAGATGACTGCTGCTGGTGCAGCACGGCTTATTCGCGCGGTTTGCACAATTGAAGCCATGGATCGCAACGGCAATGTGATGATCAAGGACGCTCGAGGCCGCATGCACACCGTTGGCGGTGTCGAAATGGCTAAGCTGGACAATGTCCGCCTGGGTGATACGGTTGTGGTGGTCTTTACCGAGGCGTTGATATTGTCACTCAAAGAAGTGTGATCGTCAGCTCATCGTATCGTCATACGATGCCCACAAAAGGACCCGGCTAACGCCGGGTTTTTTTATTCACAGATACTGAGATGCTGAAGCGCTGGAAAGTAAATCGCCGCCTTGACTGGGGCATCACGATCCCAATCCATGTTGCGCACCAGATCAGCATAATTCTGCAGTTGTCCTTGGTAGGCATCGCGCTCACGCGCGCAAAAGGCGGCTAGACTCTCTCCCTCCAAGGGCTGACTTGTCTTGTAATCGATCACCCAGCGCACGCCCTCTTGGTCATCCAGAAAAGTGCGATCAATGACATAGCTCCTTACCTCACCCTGCTCAACCGTGCTGAGCGCTAACTCTGCTTTTGCATCTATCTGCGCCTCGAGTATCCAACGACCTGTTTCACAGGACAGGGTGCGCTCAACCAGCTCGCTTACACTGATCTTGGCGCGCCCAGCCTGCTGTGGCGAGAGAGCATATTGGGAGAGGTTGTGGTCGACCCACGTTTGCACCCGCTGATCCGCCGCGCTAGATGGCGTCGCGTCGGATGCTGCGAGCTCCAGCACTCGGTGCGTCACCATGCCGATAATACGTTCCAGACGGTTTCCAGCAGCACCCAGTGACAGCGGGCCCTGCTTGGTATCTGTTGTCAGTGCCTGCTCAACTCCCTCTTTGGCATGAACCTGAGCGTCCACAGGCAGCCGATAGCGTTGGGGCGGGTCGCCTATTTTACGTGAGCTCTGATCGCCCCCCGATGCTTGAGGTGCGGCTGCCTGGATCATGACCTGATTGGCGGCAACCTCTGACGACAACATCAGCCCAAGAAGCGAACCAGACACGCCCTCAGGAGAGCCCTCCTCATCGATCAACTCAACTGAGCCAGTTAAAAACGCCGCTACCTTGGCTCTGGTAACGCCGACATAAAGCAGTCGCTTAAGCTCTTCCTGATCTTTCTTTTTCTGTAGCCAGCTTAGGTAGTTATAAAGCGTGTTTGAGTGTTTTTCATCGTCATTTGCAGCAATGAGAAGGTGTCGGCCTTCGGCTTCTTGGTGCCAATGCCAGCGAAACAATTCTCGTTGCAACGCTCGCGCGCGCTTTTGCAAATGAGGCATGAAAACATAATCAAATTCGAGCCCTTTGGATTTGTGTAAGGTCATAATTCTCACACCGTTAACGTCGTCTGGCGATTCCACAGCGGTTGTTGCGATGTCTCGTTCGAGCCAGTCAATGTTCAGACCCAATCCCAACTCCTCGGCCTTACGCAAAGAGGATAAAAACGCCTCGACGCGCCATAAATCCTGACTCTGTGCCGATAGCGAACCACCCATACGTAGCCATATCTGCTCCACCCATATTGACAACGACAGGCGATCACGTTTCGTCTCAGCCCATCGTAAAACGGCCAACATCTGCTGCAGGCGTATGGCCTCCTCGTCGGCTACCTCCGGCAGGCGCTCAAGAGCAGGTATCAGATTAAGTGGTCGCTCAGGGTGAGCCGCAAGAAACTGAGTTAGCGTGGTTATTGTCACGCCACACCAGGGGCCTCTGAGCAGCGAGATCGCCGCAACCATGTCGGCCGGATTCGCGAGGTAGCGACACAGCGCCAATAAATCTTTGACGACCGGCTGTTCAGCGAGCGACTGGATCGCGTCACTGCTAAAAGGAATGCCGGCTTGTTCGAGGGCCATTGCAACGTCGTTTGCGTGACGCTTGGCGCGCACAAGAATCGCTATGGTCGCATCACAATCTTGATTGATGATAGCCCCAGCCTGTTCTGCGATGAATCGCGCTTCACTGGATCCATCAGCATCCTCGAACAGGCTAATATGGACGCCGGCATGCTCCGACGAGTCACGGTTGGGCAGGCTATCCGCTCTGACATGCCTCACTCTGCCGTAGTGAGAGCGATCCTCTGCTCCCATCAGCTCTGCAAATACCTCATTGACCCATGCCACGATTTCCGGACGTGAGCGGAAATTTTGGCTCAAAGTCACCGATTCCAATACGACACCGGCAAAATGTCCTTGTCTGGCGCCCAAAAAAAGCGCCACATCGGCATAGCGAAACCCATAAATCGACTGCATCGCGTCGCCGACCATAAACAAAGTTCTGGGTGCAGCGCCGGTGGCGTTGTGTTCAGGCCAGCCGCGTATGAGTCTCCTCAAAAGCTCGGCCTGCGAGGAGGATGTATCCTGAAACTCATCAATCAAGATATGCTCGATCTGGTAATCAAGTCTTTGCGCCAGTGCCGTCGGCATCTCATCAGTGCCCAAGGCTTGAATCGCGGCCAGTGCGACATGGGTGTGATCGACCTCGCCGGTGCGCTGAAAGACCAACAGCAGGTGCGCCTGAAGAACTGGCAGTAAAGCTGAGATAAGCACGATTAAGTGCCAAGCATCACCGCCCCGCGTGGCGGCTGGCAGGCGCTTGATCTCAATCAGCGCTTCCAATAAAAGTGAGTCGACGGCGAGGGCCTCGAGAATGGATGCAAACTGGATTTTGTGATCGCTCTTTGGGGGGAAGCCAAGCTTTGCGTTAATGCCTCCCGGCTTGCGCCATTCGTCCTGCGTTGTGAGCAACATAGCTATCATTGCCTGCCAGTCCGGAAGTGATTCAACGCTTGCGGTGACTGAGAGGGAATCCCTTCCAAGGTGTGCTCTCGCCTCGTTCATGGCCGGTAAAAGGGCGCCCAGGTGGTCGTCCAAACGACGAATCGCTCCCTGTAAGCGTTCTGAGGTGAGATTGCTGATGGTCTCCGTCAGGACCGCTTCGGCAGTGTCTGGACTGCGGTGTTGGTTTACGACGTCGGCCCAATCACTCCGGCGACCCAGCAGTGCAACCAGCAACTCGCTAGCCCTTGACCACCGATTATCAAAATGCTGCAGCAACTGAACGATGCGTTCGCCATCGGCGCCCTCTCCCGCCTGAGCCAGAAATTGCCGAACGGCTTCCTCATAGAGCGGTTGCGCGTTGTCTACGGGCTCTACCGACCCCCCTGTGCCACTCATGATCGGCATTTGCCGTGTGAGCTCATGACAGAAGCTATCAATGGTCCGTATGTTGAGCGTCGTATCGTCCAGTCGCCACTTTTTACGGTCAGCATGGTCGACCACCGCACTTGCCAACTCTCTGGTCCGAAGCTCGTGGTCAGCAGACACCGGGCTGCCCTGCCGGGCTTGATCGAGTTTTTCAATGACGCGCTGAGCCATTTCACTGGCAGCTTTGCGGGTAAATGTAATGGCCAGTACCTGTTCTGGCCGATCAACTCTTGCCAGCAGCGCCAGTAACCGCTGTGTCAGTAGTTCGGTTTTTCCCGATCCGGCGGGCGCACTGACACAAAAGCTTCGCGTTGGATCGACCGCCTCGCACCGCACATTCTCATCTGTCGCCGTCAAGATGGATCCTCCAGCGCTTCCGAGTCAGCACTGATCCGCAGCTCATTTATGCGGCATAGCGACGAAAGATCACAATAATCGCAGGCACCAGGCCGGGGAGTCACAGTGGCCGCGCCCGCCATAAACTCAACGGCTAGTTGATGCAATGATGTTTCCCACTGCTCGACCAGCTCGGACCATGCCGTTGCGATGCCGCGAGTTTGCTGCTCAAGAGATTTACTTTCACGTTCGGCTAAACCAAGCTCCTCACCCAATGCGACAAACCTGACCGGATCGGTTGTCGATAGTTCAGCAAAGGCGATGCCCTGTATCGAGGAATCGAGCAAGCTGTAGAGGGGCAGCTGAGGCTCCTGAGGGCGATCACCCAACCAATGAGTCTTCGATGGTGCGCGGGTCTTATAATCGATGACCGCCCTGCGGCCATCCTCAAGCTCGTCAATGCGATCAGGGCGAAGGGTGAGCGTCAAACCATTCACATGCAGCGCGCGATTTTTCTCCATTTCCACCACTCGAAACGGCGAGATTCGTTTTCTCTCATGGCTAAGCCACTGTGTCAGAATGTCGACACAGACCTGATGCTCCAGTTTCCAACAGGCCGGACCTACGCGTTCTCGCAGGCTATACCCGCGCGCTTCGCAGGCACTTTCAATGTGCTGCATAGACCCCGCCACCACCGCCTCAAGCAGGTCTTTCTCCGCCACGGGTGATAGTGCGGTCAGCGCATTGCTGGACTCAATCTCGCGCCATATCCTGAACAGGGCCTCATGCAGGAACGCGCCCCTTTCGGACGCTGAAACCCCGATCAGCGGTGACTGAAGTGAAGGTAGATTGAGTCGATGCCTGGCAAATGCACGAAAAGGACAAGCCGCCTGATCGCGGATCAGCGACGTGCCGCCAGACGCCTCTGCGGTTGCATGAGGTAGTGAGTCGTCCTCGGGCGCGCGCTCCAGCCTCAAGGGGCCATTCCAACGCTCTGGCGGAAACCAGGAGATGTTGTTGTCTTGAGACGCGCTGCAGAGCAATGGGCTGACATTCAACTGCAGCCCCTGCTCGGAGCAATGAAAGCTGGCTACTACCTCTTGACTGCCTGCAGACCAGACCTGAAGTAGCGTTTTGCCTTGCTCGATCAGCGCCGCTTCATCGATATCTTTCATCCCTAGAGATTTCTGAATGACGGGTGGCAGGAAAGGGTCTATCCGTGTCCGGGTTGGCAGGACTCCTTGCTGCGCACCACATATCCACAGCGCGTCAAATTGGCCTCCTATGGCCTCCAGCGGCCCCAGAACTTGAATACTTCCGTGCGGGGTCTTAGGTTGAAAGATGGTTGCAGTTAGACACTCTCTCCAAAGGCTCAGCGCAGACTCATAGGACTGATGTGGCAGGACGGCAGAGAGCGAGGCAAGCGCGTCGAGACTGGCGTCAATTCGCTGGGACTGCTGATATTCAATGGAATCCAGTCCCGGCCTGTCTGGCCATCGCCAGAGTGTCAGCCGCTCACGAATCACCTCTGACCAACTGTCGAGATTCTTTGTACCCTTTTGTACTCGACTTGATCTGATCGACCTCAGGATCCCGGTCAGTCCGGATGACGGATTTTGGCGTGCTGCAATATGCAGCGCATCCTCGAGAGAAATCTGATGGCTCCCTGATAGAAACTGCGCCTGAATCAAGCCCGGCAGCATCTGCCCGTCCTCTTTAAACGCCAGATAGGGTGAGCGAATAACGCTCAGCCATTGCGGGCGGCTGAGGGGACGAACTTCCCATTCCAGCACAGTCAACGCATCCCGATACATGGGTGTGCTGGCCAGCGGCATCCCGGTAGCGAAGTTGACGGGCAGATCGTTGTAACGCGCGTCGAGACAATCAAACTCCTGCCGCAGGAAATACTCGAGGCGATTACGGTCATTAGCCATGTCCAGTAGCACAATGCCTACTCGCTGCTCAGATGAGTCGCTGCTGGAGTGTGCCCACTGTGCGGCAGCAAACAATTCGTCATCGCGGGTAACAAACGAACGAACGGGAATGCCTGAGTGATCTCGCCTGCCCGGGTCGATCAGCTGAACGTTGGCAAGGTGGTCGAGGGCTTTACGTGTCAGTGGTGGCAGATCAGGCACCACAAATAACCCTACAGTCGGCATTTCCGTCACTGGCAAAGACAGTAACTGCTGATAAGCCCCGTAACGTGATACCGCGCCCAATTCATGGAGTCGTTTACGGTATTGACGAGCCCAGTCGGAAAAAATCTGACAATCGTCGTCATACTGAAACGCAGCCCAGCTCTCGTCCAGCTCGGCTCCGCCATGCATCATCAGCTTGTTCCATGCGATCTGGGCGCGCTGAGCAGCCG
The DNA here is from genome assembly GCA_938091485.1 of uncultured Luminiphilus sp. Classification (GTDB taxonomy): domain Bacteria; phylum Pseudomonadota; class Gammaproteobacteria; order Pseudomonadales; family Halieaceae; genus Luminiphilus. The sequence goes on along the minus strand of CALKMV010000040.1, from coordinate 6,486 downwards.
CTCTGGGGTGGGTCAGCGAGAAGCCTATGCGCTCATCCAGATCCTTGCGTATGAGCTGTTGCCAGACCGCGAGATCTTGCTGTGGCGTCAGCAATCGCCCGGGTGGGAGTCGCCCGGTTTCCGCGGCCCGCAGCCACGCCCGCTCTAGCCAGTTATCAACCGTTGAAACGCTCGGCGCGGAGACAACCGAGCTTTGATTTTCACAACGCCTAACCCAGCTCTCTGTAATTTCGCGCGCTAGCCGTTTACCTGGAGTCACTATGCAAGCACCCAGCTCCAGGAAGGGCGAGAAAAGCGATAAATCAACAGTGGCACGCATGGTAGCGAGTATCCCATGGGCGCCAGACGCTCGGGAACCCGCCGACTTAAAGATGTGTCCACTTATGCGACAGATAAAGGATTCAAAAGTCCTTGGCTGAATTCCGCTCTGTGAATCGGTACACTCCGGCTCCGCTTGTCAGTGGGCGGGTCGGTTAAGGCAGCGTCGGGGCGATGACACGCCGACGTCAAAGACGAGGAAAGCATAGTGGCTTATCCCCAGATACATAACGTGAACGTAGCGGATCAGCGAGTACTGATATCGCCCTCAGTACTGCGCGAAGCAGTCGAGGTTCCCAATTCTCTGTACGAATTCGTTTCCGAATCGCGCGCGACTATCGAGCAGATCATTGATCGGCAGGATCACCGGTTAATTGTGGTGGTGGGCCCTTGCTCCATTCACGACGTGGCAGCTGCACTAGAATACGCCAATCGGTTAAAGGCTTTAGCTGAAAGCGTGGCAGACAACCTATATCTAGTCATGCGGGTTTATTTTGAGAAACCTCGCACGACGGTTGGCTGGAAAGGTCTAATCAATGACCCTAACCTCGACGATTCTTTCGAGATAGAGAGCGGTCTCAGAATCGGGCGTGCATTACTAAGGGATATTCTGGAGCTGGGTCTGCCGACGGCCACCGAAGCGCTGGATCCCATCACCCCACAATATCTGAACGACCTCATCAGCTGGTCAGCCATCGGCGCGCGGACTACCGAATCACAAACCCACCGGGAAATGGCCAGTGGGCTCTCCTCGCCCGTGGGCTTTAAAAATGGTACCGACGGCGGTTTGGCGGTAGCGATCAATGCCTTACAGTCAGTCGCCAATCCACATCGGTTTTTGGGTATTAACTCCGAAGGAAAGGTCTCGGTGTTTGAGACATCCGGTAATCGTTATGGTCACATCGTGTTGAGAGGAGGCAGTAATGGCCCCAATTATCGCGCCGAGCATATTGCTCAATGTGAGGCCAATCTTCAGGCGGCGGCCCTCCCCGCCAATATTATGGTCGACTGCAGCCACGCTAACTCCGAGAAGAACCCGGCATTGCAGCCAGCGGTTGCGCGCAATGTGGCTGCGCAGATCGCTGATGGCAATCAGTCCATTGTCGGACTCATGTTGGAGAGTCACCTTGAGGCAGGGAATCAAGCGATTCCGGCAGACTTGTCGGCGCTACGCTATGGCGTGTCGGTGACGGATGGTTGCATTGACTGGACAACGACTGAATTGCTCATTCGGGAGCTCTCAGACACTGTCGCCTCGAGTTTGCAGGCGCGTACCGCTCAATAATAGGCCTGACTGCGGTCGCTGTGATCAGTGGTGTCACGCACACCCGCGAGCTGAGGAACTTGCTCCAGCAGGGTTTTCTCAACGCCGCCCTTCAGGGTCATATCCACAGCACTGCAGCCTTGGCAACCTCCGCCAAAACGGAGTACTGCAAACTGATCCTCTGTCACCTCGATAAGGGACACCTCGCCCCCGTGGGCGGCTAGCGAAGGATTAACTTCGTTATACAAGATGTAGTTGATTCGATCTTCAATCGGACTGTCGTCAGACACGCGAGGCATCTTGGCATTGGGCGCCTTGATCGTGAGCTGCCCTCCCATCCGGTCCGCTGAGTAATCGACCAAGGCATCCTCAAGAAACGGGATGCTCCTGCTCTGGAACCACGCAGTGAAGTGCTCAAAAGGCTCCTCAACATCTCCCTCCTCCATGTCCCCTTCGCGACAGTAGGCGATGCAGGTCTCAGCTCTCGGGGTGCCGGGGTCATTAATAAACACGCGCACACCCAGAGCGTCCTCCTGCTTGGAGAGCAGCTCTGCTAAATACTCCTGTGCCGATTCGGTGATGGTGATCATGTGGATCTCGTCCCGGTAATAACCTAGTGGATTAGTCGGATAATACCGTTTTTGTGGCGCGAGTAACAATGACGCTCAGCGCGGATAATGGTGGCGCATGAAACACAGTGCTCGATACACGCGCCACTGGCTCCCGGGTCTGCTTTAATATTGAACACTATGACTGAAAATCCGGGGCCGCTGAGTCCTTTAACCCAGCCGACCAAATCAGCGCTTTCGCGCCTGGTCGCTGATATTGACGCGGCTCTGCCCCGAGTGCATCGATATGCGCCGGCCACCCCGATCTTACGGCTCTCTTTTATCGACTCGCTCATCAAAGGCGAGGCTCTGCTGAAGGCAGAGTGCCTGCAGGCGACGGGGTCATTTAAAATCCGCGGCGCATTGAATGTGATGACGCAACTCGCCAGCGACGAAGGAAAGAAACGTGTGATCGCGTTTTCCTCTGGCAATCATGGTATTGGCGTCGCTTATGCCGCTCGGTGCCTTGATATGCAGGCCATCATTGTTGTGCCCAATGATGCGCCTTTGGCAAAGATCGATCGCATTCGTCGCCTCGGAGCCGAAATCGTCTTTTATGACCGACTGACGGAGGATCGAGAGCAGGTTGCAGGCGCCCTGCAGGCAAAATACTCCACGCCATTGGTGAAACCCTACGATGACTGGCACACCATTGCAGGCCAGGGCACGTGTGGGGCCGAAGTCATTAAGCAGGTGCCAAAGCAAATTGATGCCGCGATCATATGCACGGGAGGGGGCGGTCTGGCAGCAGGGACCGGCACCTATCTCAAATCTCGTTACTCCGGCACGCGCATCGTGACTGCGGAGCCCGAGGGCTGGCACGATCATTGTCTCTCATTTCAGGGTGGCGCGCGGGTAAAAGCCCCCGGCAATGGAACACAGTGGTGTGACGGCCTTCTGGCCCCCACCCCTGGAGAGCTGACGTTTTCGATTAATCAAACAAACGGTGCAGCGGGGGTATGCGTACCCGACGGATCTATAGCAAAGGCCATGAAAATCGCTCGGCAGCACCTTGGACTGAAGCTGGAGCCGAGTGGCGCCGTCGCGCTGGGAGCGGTACTGTCTCAGCCCGCTCTCTTTCAGGGCCAGCGGATACTGGTGACGCTGACCGGCAGCAATGTGGATGACCGCCGATTTTCGGAATGTATGGCGCTAGCTGGGTAACCCCGACAACCAAATCATCAAGGCCACTAAAGCGACACTGATCAGCGCGGTGGCTGCAATGGCGTCGGCAACGCCATCTTCAAGTTTACTTTTCGACATCAAAACTCTCCCCGACCCCCTCTCATTTGGGGCCGTATTGTCGCTGACTGATATTCGTATAGTTCAAGCCCTCGCGGGCGGCGCGATTGTAACGGGTATGGCGTCCGATTCTCCAGTCATTGCTAGCACCTTATTTAGACCCACCGGCTAATGGGCGGACTGTGCCAAAATACGGTGGTGACAGAGCCTCAGCTCAACTTATAGACACGACATTTCTCGTTTCCGCACCTTTCAGACGAGACTGGATGACTCATGGAAACTGGCATTACGTTCACCTTTGCGGCAATTTTTCTGGGCGCGGCAGTGCTGTCTTCGCTGGCGCTCTATGCTCGACAACCCATCATCATTGCTTACATCGCGCTCGGCGTGGCACTGGGACCCTTCGGATTGGGCGTGGTATCCGATATGGAGCTGGTATCAGGTGCCGGCCACGTCGGCATTATTCTGCTGTTGTTCTTACTGGGACTCGACATGAAGCCGATCGCCCTGTGGAACAGCCTGCGCCAATCCACCGTGGTCGCCGTCATCAGTGCATTGGTGTTTGCGGCAGCGGGGTATGGCTTGAGTCGACTGTTTGGATTTAGCGGAATGGATGCCCTGCTGATCAGTGCCGCCCTAGTATTTTCGTCAACCATCATTGGCATCAAGCTTCTGCCGACGACCGTCCTGCATCATCGTCATCTTGGTGAGTTAATGATTGCGCTGCTGCTTTTTCAGGATCTACTCGCCATTATCGTATTGGTGATGATCGAAAGCGCTGGTGCGGAGAGCCCCAGCCCAGTAGCGCTTTTCCGACCGCTACTGACGCTTCCGCTTCTAGGCGTCGTCAGCTGGCTCAGCGTCAGGTTTGTACTCCTGAATCTCATCAAGCGCTTTGACCGTTATCACGAGTATATCTTTTTGCTGTCCATCGGCTGGTGTCTGGGCATGGCAGAGCTAGCCATCTGGATGGGGCTCTCGGCAGAGATCGGTGCCTTTATCGCGGGCATCAGTATCGCTAGCAGCCCTATTGCGCAATACATCGCAATCAGTCTCAAACCATTACGAGACTTCTTTCTTGTGGTTTTTTTCTTCTCGGTGGGAAGTGGTCTTGATATGGCGCTACTACCAGAGGTGGCGCTCCCTGCAGTCGTCATAGCGACGTGTTTTCTGGCGGTGAAACCCACCGTCTTTCATCTGCTGGTGCGAGGGGTCTTCGACGAACCAAAACTCAGCTGGAACCTAGGCTTGCGGCTCGGACAATGCAGTGAGTTCGCTCTTCTGATTGCTTTTTTGGGGCTATCAAAAGGGCTGCTCGGCGGCGCTGCCGCAACGCTCATCCAGGCCGTGACCATCCTGACGCTCTTGGTGTCGTCCTACTTGGTAGTGCTGACCCTTCCAAATCCGATCGCCATCAAAGAGGGCCTCCGCCGAGACTGATTCGGCCGTGAATAGGGTACTGAGGTCCGCCGCCGAGGACCGGCGGCGGATGCGTAACGCCTATATTGCAGCCTCGAGCTCAGGCAGTGCCTCAAAGAGATCTGCCACAAGGCCATAATCTGCGACCTGAAAGATAGGGGCATCTTCGTCTTTGTTAATCGCCACGATAACTTTGCTGTCCTTCATGCCGGCCAAGTGCTGAATGGCACCTGAAATGCCCACTGCAATGTAGAGGTCCGGAGCCACAATTTTGCCGGTCTGACCCACCTGGTAGTCGTTAGGTACAAAACCCGCATCGACTGCCGCACGGGAGGCACCGATGGCTGCATTGAGCTTGTCTGCGATACCCTCAAGCAGACTGAAATTATCGCCATTTTGCATGCCACGCCCACCCGAAATCACAACCGAGGCTGACGTCAGCTCAGGACGATCAGATACCGCCACTTCCTCGCGAATAAACTGCGACACGCCTGCGTCATGGGTGGCTGAACACGTCTGTACCGTTGCACTGCCACCCTCCGCTGGTACCGCATCAAATGCAGTGGTCCGAACAGTGATCACCTTCTTGGGGTCCGATGACTGCACGGTCGCAATGACATTGCCTGCATAGATAGGCCGCGTGAAGGTATCAGCGCTTTCGACAGTCAGGATGTCAGAGATCTGACCGACGTCGAGCAAAGCCGCCACGCGCGGCATAATGTTTTTACCGTTCGGCGTGGAGGGCGCGAGGAGATTATCGTAATCAGCGCCTAGCTCCGCGACCAGCAAGCTCACATTCTCGGCGAGCTGATGCTCATAGGCTGCGTTATCCGCACAAATGACCTGAGAGACGCCCGGCACCTGCGCCGCTGCATCGGCGGCCGCGCCGCACCCTGCTCCGGCCACCAGAATGTCCACGTCGCCGCCCAGTGCGCCCGCGGCTGCTACTGCGTTAAGCGTCGCCGCCTTTAACGACGCATTGTCGTGTTCTGCAATAACCAATGTTTTCATCAGATCACCTTCGCTTCATTTTTCAATTTGTCGACTAACTGCGAGACATCCTCGACCTTAATGCCAGCGGCTCGCTCCGGAGGAGGCGCCACGCCGACCTGTGTGACGTGCGATCGCACAGACACGGAAAGCTGATCTGGCGTCAAGGTCTCTAGAGGCTTCTTTTTGGCCTTCATAATGTTGGGCAACGACGCGTACCGGGGCTCATTGAGACGAAGATCGGTAGTGATAATGGCCGGCAGAGTTAGTGAAACTGTCTGTAAGCCTCCATCGACCTCCCGGACCACTTCTACCGACCCGTCACCGATTTTGACTTCGGACGCAAAAGTGCCCTGGCCCATGCCTGTCAGCGCGCCCAGCATCTGGCCCGTCTGGTTATTATCGCCGTCAATCGACTGCTTCCCCATGATGACGAGATCCGGTGATTCTTGATCGATAACCCCTTTGAGCAGCTTGGCTACTGCTAAAGGCTCGGGCTTGCCCTCTACGTCAACATGGATGCCTCGATCGGCGCCCAGCGCCAAAGCGGTACGTATTTGCTCCTGGCAGCTGCTTTCACCCACCGAGACGGCAATAATCTCAGTTACGGTACCCGCTTCTTTAAGCCTGACAGCTTCTTCAACC
>CALKMV010000039.1 GCA_938091485.1 uncultured Luminiphilus sp. | reverse complement strand
CCCCTGCGCGCCTTTGTGATTTGTCTGATTGCCTATACCACGGCGCAGATGGACCTGGCCTTGTTTGGTTACGCGGTGCCATCTATTCGCGCGGAGTTCGGGCTGACATTGAGCGAAGTGATGGCCATTGTGTCCGCCGCTTTCCTTTTGGGTGGCGCGCTACTGGTGGTGCTTGGTTGGTTAGCCGACCGGGTGGGGCGCTTGCCGCTGTTTCAATTTTCGTTGCTGGGGTCCTCCTTTTTGGTGGCGCTGATTAGCATTGCACCCGGTGTGGCCACCCTGACGGCACTGCGCGGTGCGAGCATTGCGGTGGGTGGGCTGAGCTACCCCATCACTGGCGCGATCATTACCGAGGAAATGCCGGCCCGGTTGCGTGGCCTGTTCATGGGGTTGCTACAGATTGGATATCCGCTCGGATGGGCATTAGCCTCACTGTGGTCAATGTGGTTACTGACCGAATATGGCTGGCGACAGCTGTTCTGGGTGGGCTTGGTCAGCCTACCGATGGTATGGGTCGTGCGGCGTTACCTGCGGGAGCCACCACGCTCGGTGGCGGCGAGATTAACAGAGGCGCCGCCTCGGTTTTCGGATCTGTTTGCAAGCGGCATCCGCGAGCGGGCGATCACACTGTTCGTTGCCCAGTTTTTATTCGTTTGGGCCTACGCGGCGTCCATTTTTCTGTTCCCAAGTTTTCTGCGTGAGGTCCGATCCCTTGATGCGTTCAATTTTTCGCTGTTGATTGGCGCGGGTAATGCCATTGGTGTGCTGGGCTATGTGCTCGCGGCATGGATTGGCGAGCGGGTTTGGACGCGCCGCAATACGGTGGTGTTGTGGACTCTGCTGGGCGCGATGTTGTTTCAGGTGCTGGTCTGGGTACCCATCACCTTCAGCCAGATCCTATTTGTGTACGCGCTGATGAGTATGTTTTTTTACGGTTCGGCGGCGGTGAAGTTTGCGTACCTTGCGGAGGTTTTTCCCACGCGCATCCGTGCCCTCGCCATGGCTTGTTGCGGATCGTTGGCCGTCACGCTGGGATCGGCGGTCGGGCCCTACACCGTGTCATTGGCCATTGAATCTTGGGGCTGGCATCTGGGGTATGCGACATTGGTGGGCGTGCCACTCACGCTCGCAGGACTGTTGTATTTGACCCTCGACTCGCTGCCTTCGGGGCTGGAGGTTGAGGATATCGTCAACCGAATAGGAAAGGAGGCCCAGCCGAGTCATGGCTAAGGGATATCGCGTTGCAGCATTTGGTGGACCAGAAGTGATGGTCTGGGAGTCACTTGATCTGGGGGAGCTTGCGCCGGGTGATGTCAGGATTCGTGTGGGTGCCAGCGGCATCAACTTTGCGGAGACACGCATGCGCGCCGGGGACTATAGCGGTCAGGAGCTCCCCTTTGTCATGGGCATGGAGGTCGCCGGGATTATTGAGTCAGTTGGCGCAGGCGTCACTGGGTTTAATGAGGGTGATCGGGTCTTTGGGCGCGCTCGCGGGGCCCACGCTGAGGTGGTGGACTGCGACCCTGATCACCTAATGCTGTTGCCGGATAATCTGAGCTTTGTTCAGGGCGCAGCGATACCGGTAGGTTGGTTAACGGCATGGCACGCCCTTTATACGGTAGGGCGCATGAAGGCCGGGGACCGCATTTTGGTCGAGGCGGTGGGTGGCAGCGTCGGCAGCGCCGCATTGGCGCTGGCCAAGCAAGCGGGATGCTGGGCCTTGGGCACAGCGAGCCGCGATGACAAGTTAGCCCATGCGACGTCATTGGGCTGCGACGCGGTGGTCAATTACACCCGCGATTCGGTGTCAGAGCAGGTTGCAGCGTTGACTGATGGTCAGGGAATGGACATTGGCCTCATGACCATTGGTGATGCGACGGCCGGTGAGCTGATCGATTCCATGGGAATGGATGGCCGGGTGGTGATGTTTGGCAGTACGGGTGGGCGCGACATTACCTTTAACCTGCGGATCGGCATTTTGAATATTCAGCTCTTGTCGATGAGCATCTCGACCAGCCCGGCGTTTATGACCCAGACCATGCCGGATTTCCGTGCGCGAGCGCTGCCTTTGCTTGCCAGCGGCGAGCTGGTGCCCGTTGTCGATACGGTACTGCCCATGTCTGAGGTGGTGCGGGCGCATGAGATGGTGGATGAGCGCACTCACTTTGGAAAAGTAATACTGGTGAATGAGGGGTAGCCGTTCAGTCACAGTCGCGAGATGTGCGGGATGACTGCAGTCGGCAAGTTGCGATAGCCAAAATGAAAATAAAGAGGGCGAGACAATGAGATCAACACTTAAGAGATGGCGCGCACAGGCGCTGCGGTATCGCGCATTTCGCACTGTTTTTTTGAGCGTCATCGTGAGCGCGGGCTGTATTGGCGGGAGTCAGGTGCTTGCCGCCGAGCCGATTACGGATAGGCCCTGGCGCGAGGCGGTGCTCAGTGTGACCGATCCCGATGTGACTGCCCGTTTTTTCAAAGAGATCGGCGGTTATGAGGAGTTGGGGCGCGGTAGCTTGTCGCCCTCCTCGATTGCGGCCTGGGGCTTAGCCCCTGAAGCCAGCGGCGAATACCTGTTGCTCCGTGCTCCCATGGGCGGCGACTTTGGTCACGTTCGGCTAGTGAGTTTTGAGAGTGCGGGCAGGCGTGTGCCGATGCGCCCGGGCGCCAGAGCCTGGGATACTGGCTGCTATTTCAGCATGATGATCCGCGTCAAAGACATGCAGTCGATCTACGATGACGCCATTCGACTCGGTTGGTGGACCGAGACGCCGATCACTGCGCTCAACTTTGGGGCATCGGATCTGCGCGTGGTGATCTACCGGGGGCCCGACGGGGTGCAGGTGCAAACCTATGATCGACTGAGCCCGCCGCTGCCCGAGGCCATTCCAGATTTTGAACGCATGACGGCGCCTTTTAACATGATGCAAATGGTGGCAGACCGCGACATCGCCTATGACTTTTTTACCCAAACATTGGGGTTTGACACCTTTTATAAGGGCAAGCCGTATACCGCCAAAACGCCCACACCCACACCCATCGGCATTCCACTTAGCCTAACGACCTCGGTGCCTTACCGTGCAGGCATCGTGTATCCGGTCGCCGGCGAGTTTGGCCGGATGGAGATGATCGAAGTCATGGGGCTTGAGGGCTTTGACTACTCGCAGCAGTGCGAGGCGCCTAACCTCGGTATTCTGGCCGTGCGGTACCCGGTGGAGGATATCGACGCCGCGAGGGCACTGATTGAGGAGCGCGGCGGTAGTCTCTGGCGAAATACCACCACTGTTGAGTTGGGCGAGATAGGAGAGGTCGAGCTGTTTTCGGTGAAGACACCGGATGGGTCGATTATGCAGTTCTTTGAGCAGTGAAAGCGTAAGAGCCTTGTCGCTCCTTCCCTGTTGGGTAAGAGCGGCGACCCAACGCCGCGTGCCTTGTCTTCAGGTCGTCAGCATCGGCGTGCTTTGCTGCCTGCTGGCGGTCTCGGTCGATGCGCAGACCTCCCGCATCAAGCGCATCTCGCTGATGACCCCCGATCTAGACCAGTCGATTGCTTTCTTTACCGGTGTGATTGGCTTCACGCTCGACTTTGAGGGCACCCTACCACCGGGTGGCGAGCCGTTTTTGGGGCCCGTGTTCAACATCGATGCGTCAAAACCGATTCGCCGCGCGTTGTTGTCGACCTCAGCTGAGGCCCGGGGGCTGTTCTTGATTGAGCATCCCGAGGCACCTGCGCCGGACCCTGACAAGCCGACTGCGGTGGTCACTGTGGTGGAAGTTGAAAGTATCGAAAGCACGCTGGCGCTTGCTAAAGCCGCGGGCGCCCCGGTGAGCGAGACCATCACGGATGTCACTCCAGAGGGCATGCGATTCAGCGAGGCCATGATCACCAGCCCGGGAGGTCATGCCATATTGGTGTACGAGTTGAGTTACGCGCCGTAGCGCAGGGGATTACACCCCGTAATAGTCGCGATACCACTCCACGAAGCGTTCTAGCCCTGTGGTGAGATCGGTGGTGGGCTCGAAGCCCACCAGCTTCCTCGCCGCCTCAATATTAGCGGCGGTCCGATACACGTCGCCAGGCTGCATGCCTACCAGTTGTTTATTGGCTTCTTTGCCTAGCAGGCCTTCCAGTGTGGCGATGAAGTCCCCGAGCGACACGGGCTGATGATTACCCAGGTTGAGCAAGCGATAGGGCACCTCTAGATCAACGGGCAGCGCTGCAGCCGCCGCCACTACACCGCGCACAATGTCATCGATATAGGTGAAGTCGCGCTCAAGCTGGCCTTCGTTGAATACCTGAATCGGTGTGCCTTCGACGATGGCTTTGGTGAAGCCAAAATAGGCCATGTCAGGCCGCCCGGCAGGCCCGTACACCGTAAAAAAGCGGAGCCCGGTCGCCGGCAAGCCATGCAGGTGGGCGTAGGTATGAGCCACCATCTCGTTAGATTTTTTGGTCGCCGCATACAGGCTGACCGGCGTGTCAGTGGGGTCGGTCTCGCAGAACCATTCCCTGTCGCTGTTGCCGTACACCGAGCTGGAAGAGGCGAACACAAAATGCGCGGGGGGCTTTGCCCGACACGCATCAATCAGGTGCTGGAAGCCTACAATGTTGCTCTGGATGTAGGCGCCCGGGTTCTCCAGGGAATACCGAACCCCCGCTTGTGCTGCGAGGTGGATCACGCACTCAAAATCGTACTGGGCAAAGAGCGAGTCAACAATTTGGCTGTCCGCCAGATCACCTTGCACAAATGAAAATCCGGAGTGGTCGAGTAGCGGCTTCAGCCGATACTGCTTGAGATCCACATCGTAGTAGTTGTTAAGACTGTCGACACCCACCACTTCTTGGCCCGCATCAAGCAGCGCCTGCGTAACGTTGGCGCCAATGAAGCCGGCGGCGCCGGTCACCAGATACTGTGTCATGTGGAGAGCCCAATGATCATGCGCGCATTAAACCATGAGAGCACCGGACTCAATGGTGAAAATGAGGTGCGGCCCTGATCGGCGCTATCCCATTAGGCAATAACTTTGGGTTGCAGAGCTTTGGGGTATTGAGCCTGGCAGGGCTTTTACTTAACATCCGCGGCCCGTGCCGGTGTAGCTCAGTTGGTAGAGCAGCGCATTCGTAATGCGAAGGTCGTAGGTTCGACTCCTATCTCCGGCACCACTATTTACCCTATATATCCATATATATCAATAGTTTATGGGTGTATATCAGAGGCTGCTCCCCTAGCCCCTCAAATAATAATGACCAATCCCAATCCCGGCGAATTACTCAGCCTCATTGTCTGCCTTCTTCCACATCGGATGCATGGCCAGTCGAGTAATGGCGACTATGGAGATCAGGCCCATGATGCTCGCGAATGTGGCGTCCTCGGTGATTTCGTAGGCGACGAGCAGTCCTAGCCAAATGGCCACCAGAACCCAGAACTCGTACTTCTTCATGAATTGCCAAATCGCGCCCATTATTTCCGATCTCCTGAAGTCTCAGACGTGAGCGGATATTAGCAAGCCCCCCCTGAATCGAAAACTCGATGCGACTCCTGCCATTTGCTTAGGGAAATAGGTTTCGAGATTCCGCGTCCAGAACGCATCAACAAACCCGTTTACCTCCGGGTAATTAGAGTGTCTGTGAACATCCAGTATGCGACTGTGTTCTATATTTTTATCTGTCATCAGTTAAAGATGCCTCCGAAGCACCTGCGTTGCTAGACACTCACGTTGTAGACTCTGGCAACTCATCGGAGAACAACAATCATCATCAAACACGCTTACAACGTTTACCTGCTTGCCTACGGACTCTGGTGGGTATCTGTTTTCATTATTGTTGCCAGCGAAGGGTTCCATCCACGACAGGACCTGCCTTGGTTTGCTCTGTTTACTTCTATTCTTCTTGTGCTTTGGTGGCTGAAGCTCAAATTGACAGGAGATAGGAACTGGCTGCTCCATGCAGGAGCAACTGGATCCCATAAATTTACATACCTAGCGGTATTTGTTGTTGCTGCAGCCCTAATGCTGCTCCAGTAGTGCTGGTCAAAAAATGACCAATAAAGCAGGCAGAGGCCGATGATGAGTAAGGGCAATAAAGCCTTCGTTCTTGCGCTTATCCTCTACGCGCTGGTTTCGCTTTACGCCTATCAGCAGGACACCGAGATGAAGCGCATGGCTGAAGAGCTTGGCGTGGATCTAGGCGCCGAATGAATCGCTCGTTTGTAGTGGGAGTGCTAGTCAGCCTACCCGTGTTCTATGCGCTGTTGGACGGCGAGTTCTTAGTCATCTTGGTTGCCGTGATTGGTGGTTACGTGGTCTACACTCTACTGAGCTAAAGGCCACTTCTGATGTTCTCGGCACGGAGGCCCGTGCGCGCGCCGTGGGCCAGCCGGTAGGGAATTGGCGGAGTGGAACACCATGCGCGTAGCCAGCTTGGGTTGGTGTTAGCCCCTATGGAACATCAGATGCGGTCAGTGGTGAGTATTACCACCGATTCACATTCTTCTCTGTGCAGGCGGGGGCGCTACCCTCGCGCGACGAGCTGTTCAACAGCCCACCATCTATTCTTGGGTGATTCGAAACCCATCTCGAGGGATTGATCGGGCGGGGGTAGTCGCTATACTGCCGCGCACTAATCTGGTGCAGCGGATGTTTAGAGTGTCGCGAATAGCACATAAAGTAGCATACTGAATACCGGTCGTAAGCTCAGTATCTATAAGGCCTAGGAGGAATACTAGACTCCTATCTCCGGCACCAAATCACGACCCCGCGACGAGCCATGGATTGGCAATGAAATAGGGAAAGGACATCTTTAAAAAGGACGGCAATCATATGTTTCAGAGAATAAATTGGTTAGCGCTTTCGCTGACGCTCGTGACCCCCTTTGTGCTGGCGAATAGCCTCGAAGAGGAATTAATCGCCGCTGCGACCGAGGTGGCGGCGGAGGTTGAGGCAGAAAGCTACGCGGAGCTCATCGACGGTGATGAGGTATTTGAAGGGCTTTTTACTTTTTATCGCGACAGTGAAACCGGCGAGACCACGATGCGTCTCGACCCCGAACAGTTTGAAAAAGAATATATCTATTTCATCCACATCGCTGATGGGGTAGTGGATGCGGGTAGCTTCCGTGGCGCTTATGGTCCTAGGTTCGTCTTCACCTTTGAGAGACGTTTTGATGAGGTGGCGATCATTCGTGAGAACACCGCTTTTTACTTCGACCCAGATAACGCCATCTCCCGAGCTGCTGAAGCCAATATTTCCCGCGCTGTGCTGGCGGTTCAGTCGATTGAAGCAGAGGACGAGGAGACCGGCGCTGTTCTCATTGAGACAGACAGCCTCTTTTTATCCGAATCACTCACACAGCTCTCGCCCAGCAGCGACCCAGACGCCGATCCGCGACGCCAGTTTACGGTGGGCGGGTTTGATGCGGAACGGAGCCAGATCACTGCGATCCGAAGCTATCCGCTGAATACGGATGTAGAGGTGGAGTATGTCTTCCACAACCCCAAGCCGTTGGTTTATGGCTCTGATGCAGTGACCGACCCGCGCAATATCTCGGTCAAAGCGCTACACAGCCTGATTGAGATGCCGGATAACGACTACCAGCCGCGCTTTGCCGACCCCAGGCTGGGTTCTTTTGATCAGCGCATTACTGATCTGACCTCGACGGAGTCCGCGCCCTACCGCGATGTCATCAATCGCTGGCATCTGGTGAAAAAAGACCCGTCAGCGGCGCTATCTGACCCGGTCGAGCCCATCACCTGGTGGATTGAGAACACCACCCCGATGGAGTGGCGTCCGGTGATTGAAGCCGCAGCGCTTGAGTGGAATAAAGCGTTCGAGAAAGCCGGATTCACCAACGCGGTGGCGGTGAAAACCCAGCCCGATGATGCGGACTGGGACGCGGGTGATCTGCGCTACAACGTGTTGCGATGGACCTCTTCACCGAATCCGCCTTTCGGCGGCTATGGTCCGAGCTTTGCGAATCCGCGCACAGGGCAGCTCCTGGGCGCCGACATTATGTTGGAGTATTCCTTCCTGAATCGCTCCACGTTGGCTCGCGAACTGATTCAGGGTGAGTCAGCGGCGCCAGCCAAGTTCTTATGGCCGGAGGTGCATACCTGTGCGGTCAATCACGTGCTGGGTATGGGTACGGCGTTTGCGCAGTCAGCTCTGGATCTGTCGGGCGCGGATGCTTCTATTCAGGATCAATTGCTTCGCGATCGCATGCATTACCTGATTCTTCACGAGATCGGCCACACCCTGGGCATGAATCACAACATGAAGGCGACGCAGATCCTGAGCCAGGCGCAAATCCAGGACCCCGCCGTGCTGGAAAGCGGCATTCTCGCCGGCTCGGTGATGGACTACCCGGCGGTGAACTATGCACCGACTGAGGAAGAGCAGACGCTGTTCTATACGATTGCTCCGGGTCCCTATGATGACTGGTATATCGAGTATGCCTACTCCCCAGGCTTGTCTGACGCAGAGCAGGAGGCTGCTCGGTTAGAGGCGATTGCATCGCGCTCAACGGAGCCCGAGCTGGTCTTTGGTAATGATGCCGATGACATGCGTTACCCGGGCAGTGGCCTTGACCCCCGCGTCAATATTTATGATCTCAGCTCGGACTCCATTGGTTACGCGGCATCGCAGATGGCGCTGATGCAAACCACGTTGAACAAAATGGCGGATTGGACGCCTGAGCAAGGGGACTCTTATCAGGAAGCGGTAGAGGGGGCATCCCTAATTATTCGCCTGTGGGGCATCAATGCGGGTGTGATTTCGCGCTGGGTAGGTGGCGTGTATGTGGATCGGGCCGTCGTTGGGCAAGATGGTGCCCGCGAGCCGTTGTCGCCGGTGGAGCGTGAGCAGCAGCAGCGCGCGATGGCAGTGCTCTCGGAGCATCTTTTTGCGCCCGATGCGTTTGATGTAGACGGTGCACTGTGGCGGCAGACAGCACCCGAGCGACGTGGTTTTGATCATTATTCATCGACCGAAGATCCCAAGATTCACCAGGCAGTCCTCGCGGGCCAAAAGCGGGTGCTTGACCACCTCATGCACCCGGTGGTGCTGAAGCGCATCGTGGATACCGAGTTATACGGTAATGAGTACCCGCTCGACGAGATGATGTCCGAGCTCACGTCCTCCATCTTTGATGCCGACGGACAAACCGCCGTCAATGCATTCAGAAGAAATCTTCAGTCAGAGTATGTGGACCGGCTCGGCGCCATGATAATCGGCAGCGGCAGCGGCGCATTTGACACCTCTGCACAGGCGATCGCGCTTTACGAGCTGGAGAAAGTCAGGGCTATGCAAGATCAGCGCAATGATGCTGACACGTTGACGCGCGCTCACGCGCGCTTTTTGAGCGTCAAGATTGAGGGCTTGCTGGCGTCGTTGAAAAACGCCTGAGGAAGTGGAGCATCCCGCTTCGGGATGCTCCGATCTTTGTTGATCAGGATTCAGCTGGAGTCAGTACCGCGTCAATAACATGAATGATGCCATTGGTCGTGACATCCGCTATCACGTGGTTGTCCGATTGAGTCCTCGTACCTCTGATTACTGGGGGGGGTAGAAGAAACCTTGGTGCCTGACTGGCGGTTTCTAGGTTATAGCCCTATATCCGATACAACTGTTATATCAGTGTCCTGGACACTGATTTTCAGCTGCGGTCCGTCTCGATCAAGTGCCAACGTGTCCCGGTCTCGAAGCCCTCGCTCCTCTATGCGCGCGCCGTCCAGCCAGGTGCCGTTGGCGCTCTGAAGGTCGGTGATATACCAGGCGCTGTTGTGAGCCCAAATCACTGCGTGACTGCGGCTTACATGGGGGTTCATGATCACAACATCGCAACCGGTATCGCGGCCAATCACAATCGGATCGATCGATTCCACGATTTGCAGTTCCTCCCCCTCGCTTTGCCACGAAACGACGATGGCGCTGACACCCAGCGAGTCGTGTCGTGAGCGAGCGCGATTCAACAAGCCCGTGCCATCAAGCGTGGCTTCTTCATCCTCTGGGTCGCGCACAACCCCCTGCATCGTGAACTGATATCGCCATGCGAGCCAAGCGACCAAGGGTGTCGCGCCGATAGCCATGTAGATAAAGAGTCGAGTGACCCAATCTGGAATACCAAATGAGGGAGATAACCCAGCGAGGCCCTGGGCCAGGCCCCAAATGATGACGACATAGGCCCCCAGCGTTCGAAAAACATGCCGTCGGACCAATTCGGACAGCACGTGGCGGACTTTACTCATGGGCGAGCTCCCAGGGTGCCAATCGCTTCAGCACATCAATTCTCTGTCGTTGCTGCGCGCTCCGTGCGTTCGGTTGTCGTCAAATCATCCGTGTCTGACTGGCTAGAAACGATACTCAGTGCCTCAATATGCGCTTTTAAGCGTGGGTTTGCCGGAAATTGCTCAGCGAGCGACTCAAAATAGGGAATTATCTCCTGAGACGATTCTGGCACCTTTTGCGTTCTCGTCCCGTGGATTGCAGTGGCGATGCCATTCTCAATCAGCAGGCTGGCCCGATGTCCCCCGTAGTAGGCCGACATGCCGGTATCAATAATAATGACCTCCCCATCAAAGCGTGGTGTGATCACGTTGAGATCTGGGGTGTGCCCCAACACAACCATCTTCGCACCGAAATGCTCGAGCACGGTATCGAGAACAGGCCGCTCAACCCGTTCGCTGTTACGGGCGAGCCCGCGGTACCACAAAGGACCATAACTTGCTGCGCCCAGAGGCGCCCCGCTCACCGACTCGCCTCGGAGCTCTGACCGAATCTGTTCGTTAATGTCGGTCATGGATAGTGGTAAGAGATCAGTGCTTAGCCCCCCGTGGAGAAACAGCACGTCATTAATGCGGATGATGGTGTTATGGCTGCTGACCCAGTTGGCGATCTCGCCGCCGGGTTGCCATGCCAACCGGTGCTCCACAAAACCTAATGGATGTTTTGCATACCAGTCGGATTTGAATGCCTCGTCGATCACCGGGAGCGGAGTGGAGGCCGACCCCTTAGCGGTCTGACTATCACGCTGAGACGCCAAAGTTTTCGCCACATAAGCGTAATAGTTGTCGCGGGTCTTTTTCGATTGTCGCGTCTCGAAGGCCTCGTATTCGCCTGGGTGCACGTACCGAAGATCGCCCGAGACGTTCATGTATTCGTGATTGCCAATCAGCAGATGAAGATAGCCGCCTGCCTTCTTCGCCTGCTTTTCGAGTTTTTGCAGGTGCTCGATAATCTTGAGGGTGTCGGGGCCTCTATCCGGGATGTCCCCAACCTGAACGACATGGGTTTTGCCCGCGCTCCATTTAGCGCGTTTGTTTACGACACCCGCCTCCTCCAGCACCGTGATGTAGCTTTGATAATCCCCGTGGATATCGCCGATGGCCACGATTCGGCTGACACCCTGCCAATCATCTTGAATCGCTTGCGCGGGACTGAAGCTTGAGCACAACCAGAGGGTTACCAGCAAAAGGCCGCGATTGATCGCGACGATAATCGATTTCGGCACTGCGCTTGCGGTCATCGACATGCGTCTAGAATTTCGTCATTTAACTTGTTGGGGTCGTCGATAACTTTATAAAAATCGTCGAGATATGAAACCGCGCGCTTTGCAGTGCGCTTGCCCAACGTCTCAGGTTCATTCGCGATGGCAAGCAAGGCCTCGCGCTGATTACGGAAGTTGTTCAACACCATCTCAAACACATTCTCCTCAGCACAGTAGCCGCGATAAAGACGCACTCGGACCGAGCGCAGTTTCAGTTTGGCAGGTGGGGAGGCGTAAGGTGCGCTGACAAACCCCGAGGAGTCAAAGTCGTAAACGACGGGTAGATAAGTCGCGTCCTGGTCTTCCTGAAAGAGCTTTGCATTGTGGCAACAGGATCCCTCCCGGCTGGCAATCAGAGAAAAATCGGCGTTACCGACAAAATAGCTAAACATAGCAGCCATAGTGGCTTGCTCGGGATCAAGGCGGTCCCGACTGATGCGGCTGTCGTCGACGGTCAAAAGATTTTGTCGATCGGCGAGCCGCTTTTTATGCTCGATGAAAAACGCCGGTTTTTCCCAAAGCGTTTTGCCGTTCAGGTCTTGGTA
>CALKMV010000038.1 GCA_938091485.1 uncultured Luminiphilus sp. | reverse complement strand
ATCTACCGTCGATTTTTCGGTGCCGGTGGCGGCCAGGGATCTCAGGTAATACGTCGTTTTGAGACCGCTGAACCACGCCATGCGGTAGGTCACGTCCAGCTTCTTGCCGCTGGCATTATTAATATAAAGATTCAGGGACTGTGCCTGGTCTATCCACTTCTGACGACGGCTCGCGCTGTTGACCAACCAGCGGGGCTCGACTTCAAACGCCGTGGCGTATTTGGCTTTCAGGTCGGCTGGAATACGGTCGATGGTTTGCACGCTGCCGTCGAAGTATTTCAGATCGTTCACCATGACCTTGTCCCACAGATCGCGGCTCTTCAGGTCATTGACCAGGTACGGGTTCACGACAGTGAACTCACCCGACAGATTCGATTTCACGTACAGGTTCTGATACGTGGGCTCGATGGACTGAGATACGCCCGTGATATTGGCAATGGTCGCCGTGGGTGCGATGGCCATCACGTTCGAATTACGCATGCCCGCTGAGGCCACCTTGGTCTTCAGTGCGTCCCAGTCGAGGGTCTTGTCACGATTGACGTCAATATACTTTTCGCCCCGTTGCTCAATCAAAATATCCAGTGAATCGAGCGGAAAGATGCCGCGGCTCCACAGCGATCCCTCATAGGATGAGTAGCTGCCACGTTCACTTGCCAGCTCACTCGATGCCTCGATGGCGAAGTAGCTAATGGCCTCCATGGATCGATCCGCGAACGTGACCGCGTCCTCAGATCCGTAAGGCGCATCGATCTTGTAAAGCGCATCCTGGAAGCCCATCAGGCCGAGGCCAATCGGGCGATGACGGAAATTCGATGTCTCGGCCTGAGGCACAGAGTAGTAGTTGATGTCGATCACGTTATCGAGCATGCGGATTGCCGTGCGGACGGTGCCCCTCAGCTTGTCGAGATTCAATTCCCCGTTTTCAATATGCTGTGGCAAGTTCACCGAGCCCAGATTGCAGACCGCGATCTCTTCCGAGTTGGTGTTCAAAGTGATCTCTGTGCAGAGATTGGATGAGTGCACGACACCACAGTGCTGCTGGGGCGAGCGCAGGTTGCAGGGATCTTTGAAGGTCATCCAGGGGTGACCGGTCTCAAAGATCATGCCCAGCATCTTGCGCCACAGGTTCTGTGCCTTCATCGTTTTATGGAGCTTAAGCTCACCGTCACGCGCCATCTGCTCATACTGATGATAGCGATCTTCGAACGCGGTGCCGTAAAGATCATGCAGGTCCGGCACGTCGTTGGGTGAGAACAGTGTCCAGTCGCCATCCTCAAACACGCGCTTCATAAACAGATCAGGGATCCAGTTAGCGGTGTTCATGTCATGGGTTCGGCGGCGGTCATCACCCGTGTTCTTGCGCAGATCGAGAAATTCCTCGATGTCCATATGCCAAGTTTCAAGGTAGGCGCACACTGCTCCTTTGCGCTTGCCGCCCTGATTGACCGCCACTGCGGTGTCATTGACCACTTTCAGGAAGGGGACGATGCCCTGACTTTTGCCGTTGGTGCCCTTGATGTATGCACCCAGTGCCCGCACCGGCGTCCAGTCGTTGCCAAGACCCCCGGCAAACTTTGACAGCATGGCGTTGTCTTGAATCGCGCCATAAATGCCAAACAGGTCATCGGGGACTGTCGTCAGATAACAGGAGCTCAGCTGCGGCCGGAGGGTGCCGGAGTTGAAGAGTGTCGGTGTTGAGCTCATGTAGTCGAAGGACGACAGGAGTCGATAAAATTCGATGGCTCTCGCGTTGGGGTTGTCTTCTCGCACGGCAAGTCCCATCGCGACCCGCATAAAGAAGATCTGTGGCAGCTCAAAACGGACCTCGTCACTGTGTATAAAGTAGCGGTCATACAACGTTTGCAGCCCAAGATAGGTGAACTTGAGATCTCTCTCCGCTTCCAGTGCTTCACCGAGCATGTCGAGGTCGAACTCCGCTAGATTCGGTGCCAGTAGTTCAAGCTCTATCCCTTTCTGTATAAATGCCTTCAGAGCTTGCGGGTAATGCGTGTTCATCTCCGACTGGGTGGCACTCTCGGCCACCCCCATAAAGCTCAGACCTTCCGCTCGCAGATCATCGAGTAACAGTCTCGCTGCGGCAAAGCTGTAGTTGGGCTCCTGCTCAATCAGGGTGCGTGCCGTGATGACCAGAGAGGTGCTGCACTCTTTTGCTGATACGCCGTCGTAGAGGTTGCGCAGCGCTTCATCAATGATGGCTGACTCGTCGACATCCTGCAGTCCGGCGCAGGCCTCGGCGACGATGGTGCCGATGCGCTCGATGTCCAGCTGCGCTTTGCTGCCGTCTGGCTGAACTATGTTGATGCCTTTTGCCGCAGCCTGAGACTCAGGAGACAGCTCTACCTTTGCCGCGCGCTCCTGACGTCGCGCTTCTCGATAGATCACATAGTCACGAGCGATTTTGTGCTCGCCGGCGCGCATCAATTCCAATTCGACCTGATCCTGAATGTCCTCAATGTGCAGCGTGCCGCCCGAGGGCATGCGGCGCTTGAAGGTTGCGACGACCTGTGAGGTCAGGCTGGCAACCGTTTCATGAATGCGACTGCTCGCTGCGGCGGTGCCGCCCTCTACAGCCAAAAAAGCTTTTGTGATGGCGACGGTGATCTTGCTGTCTTCGAAAGGCACTACCGTGCCATTGCGTTTAATCACGCGTAGCTGGCCCGGCGCAGTCGCTGACAAACGGGTTGGATTGGGGTTTTCTCGAGTCGCAGTAGGAGCGGACGCGACACTTTCTTGTTCTATTGACTCACTGCCTGTTTGCATATCTTGGGCTGCCTCTGAAACGCCAATTTATCGAGATGTGGTTGTGTTTTTTTCGGAAAAGCGGTCCCATTGAGCTTTGGGTCGTTTTTGGGCTCAACACCTATATCTGGGGGTTCACTGCTCCGCCAACCCCAAGATAGGCGGGTCTGATGGACAATGCAAGCAGAGGATGCTGGGTCTTTTTTGTGGACATTCTGTGGGTAACGTACCGCCATCGCTCGAGCGGTGTCGCTAAGCCCCTGACTTTTATATTGAAAAAGCGCTTATCCCCGGAACTGCCCAGCATGAAAGATTTTTGTCATTTTCATTGAAAAAACGGTAATACCCACAGCCTTGGATTTGGGCGGGGCTATCAGGCGGTGAGCAGCAGCTCCATCAGCGCTTTTTGCGCGTGCAGTCGATTTTCCGCCTCCTGCCAGATAACGGAGTCGGGCGCGTCAATCAGCTCTGCCGTGATTTCCTCGCCCCTGTGGGCTGGCAAGCAGTGCATGTAGAGGGCATCGCTCGATGCCCGATCGAGCAGTGCGCGATTCAGCTGGTAAGGCGCCAATACCGCCGCGCGTGCTGCTTGCTCGCTTTCCTGACCCATAGACGCCCAAACATCAGTCACCAGCAAATGCGCGCCCTCTGCAGCGGCGGAGGGATCGCGTTCTATGCTTGCATGTTGTCCGCAGGCTTCAAGCAAGGTGGGGTCGGGGTCATAACCCTCTGGGCAGGCTACCACCAGCTCAAAATCCAGCTGTCGTGCTGCATTCATCCAGGAATGACATACGTTGTTGCCGTCTCCCAGCCAGCAGACCTTGCGCCCGCTGATGTCCCCTCTGGTTTCAAAATAGGTCTGCAGATCCGCCAGAATTTGGCAGGGGTGGTAATCGTCCGTCAGACCATTGATCACAGGCACACTGGAGTGCGCGGCAAAATCTTCGACGTCTGCGTGCGCAAACGTTCTGATCATCACGATGTCGACCATCGAGGAGATCACGCGGGCGCTGTCCTCAATTGGCTCACCCCGTCCCAGCTGGGTGTCCTGACCCGATAGAAAAAGAGCGCTGCCTCCAAGTTGCGCTATACCGGCTTCAAAAGACACCCGGGTACGGGTCGACGCTTTGGTAAAAATCATTGCCAATACTTTGCCTTCTAGGCTGCGTGGCGCGGTGCCAGCCCGGTGTTGCGCTTTCAGTTCAATTGCCCTGGCGATCAGCGCCCTGATTTCATCTGACGAGAGATCCATCAGGGTGAGAAAATGCCTGTGCGCGC
Organism: uncultured Luminiphilus sp.; assembly: GCA_938091485.1. Classification (GTDB taxonomy): domain Bacteria; phylum Pseudomonadota; class Gammaproteobacteria; order Pseudomonadales; family Halieaceae; genus Luminiphilus. Next base: position 33,481 of record CALKMV010000038.1, on the reverse strand, counting down.
TCATTGGTGTCCTTCCTGTTGTGCCACGTCGTTAAGTATCGCTGCGATCCCCGCACCCAGCTCTCCCGCCTGCTCGGTGGTCATCACCAGTGGAGGCAAGACGCGAATGGTGTCGCCGCCCGCGATGTTGAGCAACAGACCCCGCGCGATACCGCGGTTGACGATCTCATCGGTTGGCGTATTCGGCTGCACTCCGATCATCAGGCCTCTGCCTCGCACTTCCTTGACGAGGCCGGTGTCAGATAGATGATCGTGCAGGGCGCTGAGCATTGCCTCGCGGATCACCGCAGCCTGCTGCATCACACCATCTTCGGCCAGCGTGGTCAGGACGGCTTGAGCGGCCGCGCAGCATAAAGGGTTGCCCCCATAGGTGGATCCGTGATCGCCAGGGCCCAGCTGCTCCGCAGCGATGCCTCGCGCCATGCAGACGCCGATGGGTAAGCCATTGCCGAGGCCTTTGGCGGTGAGTAATACATCGGGTGCTACCCCCAACTGCTCACACACATAGGTCGATCCGCATCGGCCATTGCCCGTTTGCACTTCATCGAACATCAATAGCCACTCGTGCTCGATGCACAAGGCACGAAGACCCAGCAGGTAGTCAAGGCCCAGTGGTTTGATGCCCCCCTCGCCAAGGATGGGTTCGACCAACACCGCGACGACGTCCTCACGCTCGGCCGCTAGCGTTTCAATTGCAGTTAGATCGTCGGGTGCGACACGCTGGAAGCCATCCAGTAGCGGGCCAAATCCTTGCCGGATCTTTGCGTTCCCGGTGGCCGAGAGTGCACCGAGCGTGCGGCCGTGGAAGGCGCCATCGAGCACAATGATCTGAGGTGAGGCGATGCCTTTTTGATCGCCATACCGGCGCGCAAGCTTGATAGCCGCCTCGTTCGCCTCGGCACCAGAGTTGCAGAAGAACATATTTTCCATGCCGGTCACCGCGCGCAGCTGTTCTGCCACGGTTTCCTGTAAGCCAATATGAAACAGATTCGAAGTGTGGATCAGGCGACTCGCCTGCTCGGCGACAGCTTCAGTCACTCGCGGGTGCTGGTGACCCAGATTTGTCACCGCTATGCCCGACACACCATCAAGGTAGGCCCGGTCATCGGTGTCGTAGAGCACGGCGCCCTCTCCTCTTGAGAAGGTCACGGGCAGACGATTGTAGGTCGGCATAATGGCGGGTGACGCGTCTGTCATCGGGGATCAGCCCCTCGTGCTCGCGGGGGAGCAAGATTAGCGGAGCGTCGGCCCGAGTCAAATCCGCAGTGTGTGTGCTTTTACACCCTCTGCAGCACTCGTGACGCCCTTGTCGTATTACAATAGCGGTTTTTACGCCGGCTTAGTCGCAGCCAGTGACAGCCACCACGGAGTAGTTTATGGACATCATGGATACCATCCGCGAGCAGGTAGAGGGCAACCGCATCATCCTTTACATGAAAGGTTCGCCCAGCCAGCCGCAGTGCGGCTTCTCAGCTCGCACCGTGCAGGCGCTTATGTCCTGCGGAGAGCGCTTCGCTTACGTCGATGTGCTGAGCAGTCCCGAGATTCGGGCCAACCTGCCCACTTATGCCAACTGGCCGACTTTCCCACAGCTCTGGGTTGATGGTGAGTTGGTAGGGGGTTGTGACATTGTTTGCGACATGGAAGCCTCTGGGGAGCTGAAGGAACTGGTATCTGCCGGTGCTAGTGAGGGCGACGACTGAGCCCAAGCAGGGCTGCGGGCGAGACAATGGATATTCACACGGCCATGATGGAAATGGGACGCTCGGCCCGAGCTGCTGCAAGGGTATTGGCAGCATCCACCATCGAGCAGCGCAATGAGGCGCTGCTGCAGATCCGAGCGGCGATTGCCGCTGATCGCGATGATATTCTGGCTGCTAATGAGCAGGATCTGGAGGAGGGCCGAAAGAACGGACTCGAGGCCGCCTTGCTCGATCGTCTGGCTCTGACACCGGCGCAACTCGATGTGTTGCAGGAGGGGCTCTCTCAGGTCGCCGCACTGCCCGATCCCATTGGCCATATTTCGGATATGCGACGCATGCCTTCGGGTATCGATGTCGGCACTATGCGCGTTCCTCTCGGTGTGATCGGTATGATTTACGAGTCGCGGCCCAATGTGACAATTGAAGCGGCCTCGCTGTGCCTGAAGGCGGGCAATGCAGTGATTCTGCGAGGGGGCTCGGAGGCGATTCACTGCAACACGACGCTGGGTGAATCACTTGCGGCGGGATTGTCGGCGGCGGGTTTGCCAGTGGAAGCGGCTCAGGTTGTGTCGGTGGTGGATCGAGCAGCGGTGGGCGCTTTGCTGACCATGCCAGAATACGTGGATATGGTGGTACCACGGGGAGGCAAGGGTCTGATAGAGCGCGTTGCGGCAGAGAGCAAAGTGCCGGTGCTTGCGCACCTCGATGGCATTTGCCACGTGTATATCGATGCGGACGCCGATCCCGACAAGGCCCATCGTATCGCTTTCAACGCCAAAACCCAGCGTTACGGCACCTGTAACACTATGGAGACGCTGTTAGTCGCCAAGGCGCAGGCCGGAATGCTGCCTGCTCTCGTCTCCGCGCTTCAAGCGGAGGGCGTTGAAGTAAGAGGCTGTGAGGCCTCTCGACAAGCCGCCCCTGATATCACCGTCGATGCGCTGGAAGCAGATTGGTCTACTGAGTATCTCGCTCCGATTCTCTCGGTCAGACTGGTCGAAGACGTGGCCGAGGCCATGGCGCACATCGCCCGGTACGGGTCGGATCACACCGAGAGTATCGTGACAGAGAACCTCGTCACGGCAGAACGCTTTTTGCGAGAGGTCGACTCGGGCTCCGTCATGCACAACGCCTCTACCCGCTTTGCCGACGGGTTTGAGTATGGTCTGGGCGCTGAGATCGGAATCTCTACGGGAAAGCTTCATGCTAGGGGCCCAGTGGGCCTCGAAGGTCTGACCTCGCGTAAGTACATTGTCAAAGGGGATGGTCACATCCGCTTGTGAATGCTGCTTCGATGAACGATACACAGGGCCCTCTGGGCTTTTTGGGTGGCGCCTTTGACCCGGTCCATGTTGGCCACTTGCGCGGCGCCATTGCGGTGCGGGAACGGTTGAACCTCGAGCGGGTTGACCTAATCCCTGCTGCGCAATCACCCCTCAAAGACGAAGCCACAGTCAGTTCCGTGCACCGACTTGCGATGCTGCACCTCGCCGTTGCAGAGGCGCCAGGGCTGTCTGTCGATGCCCGTGAGCTTGACAGGCCGGGGCCCTCTTACACGATTGAAACACTGGAGAGTCTGCGGCAAGAGCTGGGCGATCAGCGCACGCTTTTTTGGATTGTTGGCGCAGATAATCTTGCGACGTTACCCCAGTGGTCTCGATGGCAGCAGTTATTGGACTATGCGCACCTTGCTGTCATTGACCGCCCGGGTGCCAAGCAACCATCTCAAGAAGTGGCAGCATGGCTAGACCAACATCGGGATGATGCAGCCGCCTTGCGATCTCGCCCTCAAGGCGGTGTGATCACGCTGAAGCAGCCGTTACTGGACATTGCCTCTAGTGATATCCGCGCGATGATTGGCTCTGGCCGTGATCCCCGGTTTCTGCTTCCAAGTAGCGTTATGGAGTATATTTCCCAGCATGTTCTATTCAATCAAAGCAACGCATGACAACTGATACGCCTGCATTGGAAGAGGCCAATGGCGCAGATTTGCTCCTGATCGCTCAGCGGGCGCTGGAGGACCTCAAAGCACAGGAGTCCGTGGTGCTGGATGTTCGTGAGCTCAGCTCGGTAATGGACTGGCTCATTGTTGCTAGCGGCACATCGAGTCGTCATGTGAAATCTCTCGCGAACAACGTGATTATGAGGGCTAAGGAGCAGGGTGTCCGGCCCATGGGCGTTGAGGGAGAGCGAGTTGGCGAATGGGTGCTGGTGGATTTTGGCGACGTTGTGGTGCACGTGATGCAGCCAGCAGCGCGCAGTTTTTATGATCTCGAGCGACTGTGGTCTGTGCAGGCCACCGAACCTGAGAGTAGCTGATGCGGCTGCGGGTGCTGGCAGTGGGGCAAAAAATGCCGGCATGGGTGGATCAGGGGGTGGAGGAATACGCCCGACGTCTGCCGCGAGAGATGCCTGTGGAGTGGCTAGATATTCCTCCGGCCAAGCGGGGGGGGGCATCCGTTGATCAATACCAGCAGCTAGAAGCCGATGCCATATGCGCAAAGCTGACCAGAGATGATCACTTGGTCGCGCTCGATGTGTCGGGCACAGCCATCAGCACCGAGGTGATTGCGGAGCGCATTGACCAATGGCGTATGCAGGGTCAGCAAGTCAGCATCGCGATTGGTGGTCCCGATGGATTGCATTCTCGCGTTCTGGATATGGCAAAGGAGCGCTGGTCTTTGGGCCGTATTACGTTGCCTCATCCGCTGGTGCGGGTCATTCTGTCCGAGCAGTTGTATCGTGCGTGGTCTGTGCGGGCCGGTCATCCCTACCACCGGGGTAACTGATGGCGCGACCTCTGGATTCGTTGCGAGATACCCGCCGTGAGTGGATGATCAATCGCTCGAGGCTGGTCGCTGCGTTGCTGGGGATCAGTCTACTACTCGCTATCCTTGTTTACCGTTACTACTCCTTGCAGATCGTCCAGCATGACGATTTTCTGACTCAGTCGGATCGCAACCGGATCAGAATGGAGGTCATTCCACCGACCCGCGGACAAATTGTCGATCGAAAAGGGCGTCTATTGGCGGCGAACAAACCGACCTTCGTTATCGGAGTGGTGCGTGAGCGAAGCGAGGACCCCACGGTTTTAATACAAACTCTGGCTGAGCGCTTGTCGCTGACGGATCGCGAGCTTGAGGCTTTTCAGGAGCGCTCCGAGCGTCGCCGTCCGTTTGAGGCTGTGCCCATCAAGCTGGGCCTGGACGACGCCGCATTGGCAACAGTGGCGGTGGATTTGCACCAACTTCCGGGGGTTGTGGTAGACGCTCAGCTGACGCGTGACTACCCCTATGGCGAAGCTCTCAGCCATGTTTTGGGATACGTGGGGAGGGTCAGCGCTGAGGATTTACAGGAGCTCGACCCAGAGCGTTATCGGGGCACCCTGCACACAGGAAAAGTGGGTCTGGAGAAACGCTACGAGCCCTTACTGCATGGTAAACCAGGATACCGGCACGTTGAGACCAACGCGCATGGCCGCGTATTACGCGTTTTGGAAAAGCAGTCACCGGAGCCAGGGCAAAATCTGCGCCTGTATCTGGATCTGGATCTTCAGCGTGAGGCGGTTGCGGCGCTCGGTGATCAAAGGGGTGCTGTCGTGGCCCTTGACCCTGCCACCGGCGGCGTTCTGGCCATGGTCTCGAATCCCAGCTACGACTCAAACCTGTTTGTCGAGGGCATCAGCTATGCGGACTACGCCGAGTTGCGCGGCTCCTTGGATACGCCACTGCTCAATCGAGCCGTTCAGGGCCAGTATCCGCCGGGATCAACGATCAAGCCGCTGATCAGTCTGGGCGCTTTAGCGCGGGGTTTTATAACGCCGGACACTGCTGTGCCTGATCCAGGTTGGTTCCAACTGCCGGGGGATGATCGACGTTACCGGGATTGGACCCTAAGGGTGCGTGGCGCGGGTCACGCTGAGACCGTCGATCTGCGGCTGGCCATTGCCGAATCCTGTGATACGTATTACTACGATCTGGCCCACCGTATGGGGATCGATACGATGGCTGAGGCACTGGAGCCGTTTGGCCTAGGGCAGCGCACCGGTATTGATACGACCGGTGAGCAGAGCGGCATTTTGCCCAGCAGTCGTTGGAAGCGCGCAGCACTGGGCGAACCTTGGTACCCGGGCGAAACGATCAGTGCAGGTATTGGTCAGGGTTACATGTTGGCCACGCCGTTGCAGCTGGCTCAGGCGGCAATGGTGCTGGCCAACAAAGGCGAGAGCTTTGTGCCGTCGGTGGTACATCGTGTCGGTGATCTGACGGTCGGTGGCCTGCAACGCCCTGCAGTCCCGGTGGCCGATGCGGACTGGCAGGCAGTCGTAGCGGGTATGGTCGATGTGGTCCACTCGGCAAGTGGGACAGCTGCCGCAATCTCTAAAGATATTGGCTACCAGATTGCGGGCAAAACCGGCACCTCTCAAGTGGTGAGCATCGCTCAGGATGCGATCTATGATGAAGATGCGATCAGTGAGCGCAACCGGAACCATGGATTGTTCATTGCCTTTGCGCCCGTCGAGAGTCCGCGAATCGTCGTCGCGGTAATTGCTGAAAATGGTGGTGGTAGCAGTGCAGCTTCGCCCGTAGCCCGGCGGGTGCTGGACGCTTGGTTGGCGGAGCCGACCGATGTCTGAATACACACGCTTCCTCGAGGGCTCAGGTCGAGACTTTTCCCGGCCCCAGACGCCTGCTGAGAGGTTACACCTCGACGTGGTTTTACTGACGCCTTTACTGGGCATCATGACGATCGGCCTGTTTGTTTTGTTCAGCGCATCTGATGGCGATTGGGATACCGTAAGTCGTCAGATCCGCAATTTCGTAGTGGGCTTTGGCGTGTTGTTGGTGGTGGCGCAAATTCGCCTCGACACAGTTCAACGGTGGGCTCCGGCCCTCTATCTGTTAGCGCTTATATTATTACTGCTGATCCCCTTCTTCGGGGTCGGTGCAAAGGGAGCGCAACGCTGGTTGAGTCTTGGCTTTATGCGCTTCCAACCCTCTGAAGTCATGAAGATTGCCATGCCGTTGATGGTGGCTGCGTGGGTCGTCCGGCACGGGCTACCGCCGCGGCCCGGTGTCACAGTGACGGCGCTCTTGATAATCGCCTTGCCCGCGGTTGCCATTGCAACTCAACCGGATCTCGGAACGGCCATTTTGGTGGCGGCCAGTGGTGCTTTTGTTGTGTTCATGGCTGGGGTCAGCTGGTGGCAAATCATCTCAGGCGCAGTGGCAGCCTTGGCCTGTATATGGCCGGCATGGTTGTTCGTGCTCAAGGATTATCAGAAGCAGCGCATTCTCACGCTGTTCGACCCTGAGGCCGATAAATTGGGCGCGGGGTGGAACATTATTCAATCCAAGACCGCGATTGGTTCTGGTGGTTGGTCTGGTAAGGGCTGGCTTCAGGGCACTCAGTCGCATTTGGACTTTTTGCCCGAGAGCCAAACCGATTTCATCATCGCAGTGCTTGCGGAAGAATGGGGCCTCCGGGGAGTGCTGGGCCTGGTAGTACTCTATGGCATAGTCGTGGCGCGCGGTCTCTGGATCAGTTTCACGGCACAAACGAGTTACAGTCGGTTGCTTGCGAGTGCCATTACGCTGACGTTTTGTGTTTATGTCATCGTTAATATGAGCATGGTCGCCGGGATCCTGCCCGTGGTCGGCGTGCCGCTGCCTTTCGTCAGTTTTGGCGGCACATCTATTGTCACCCTGCTGCTGGGTTTCGGTATTCTCACCGCTATCAGCACCGAAAAAAGGATCTTGTCGCGATGAGTAATATCCCTCGACTGTTATCGGCACACAGGGGTTTGTTGATCGGCGGTTCGCTGCTGCTGTGGCTGGCCGCTGGGTTCAGCACGTCTGCGCTTGCGGGAGATTACAGTGACCGCGAGGCGGCAAAAGCAGTGATTCTCGCGGCGCAAGAAGCCGGCGTGGATCCTGTCTGGGCGCAGGGGTTGGTCGACTCGGCAGCGCGACAGCAGAGCATCCTCGACGCGATTGCCCGTCCGGCTGAAAAAACCAAAGCGTGGCACGAGTATCGAAACATTTTTCTGACTGACCGACGCATTAGAGAGGGCGTGTCTTTCTGGAGCACCCATACGGAGACATTGGATACGGTCGCTATACGCACCGGTGTGCCAGCGGAGCTGATTGTTGCCATTATCGGCGTTGAGACCTACTACGGGCGCATCACCGGGAGTTATCGTGTAGTGGATGCACTGGCAACCCTTGCTTTTGACTATCCGCGGCGGTCAGCTTTTTTCACTGGCGAACTGGAGCAGTTCCTCGTTCTGGCATGGGAGTCCGGCAAGGACCCGCTGGCACTCAAGGGCTCCTATGCCGGTGCCATGGGATATGGCCAGTTTATGCCTTCGAGTTACCGCGCCTACGCGCGGGCCTATGAGGGCGAGGACGCACCGGATATTTGGGACAACCCGGCCGACGCCATTGCCAGCGTGGCGCATTACTTGAAGGCGCATGGCTGGCGCTCGGGAGGCACTGTGGTCGCGGACGGGATCCCCGATGACCCGGACCCCGCTTTATTCGACAGCGGACTGAAGCCGACGAAAACGGTGGCGGCACTGGCTCTGGAAGGCTTGGGGGCGGCGGCGCCGCTCGACCCTGCTGAGATGGCAACGCCGCTGCGCCTCGAGGAAGAGGACGGCATGCGTTATTGGTTGGGCTTACACAATTTCTACGTGATCACTCGTTACAACCATAGCGCGATGTATGCGATGGCGGTGTGGGATCTGAGTCAAGCGATAGTCGCTGCGCGCCCCGCTTCTTGATGTGGTGGGCGCGCGTCGGAGTATGCGCCACCGTGGTGAGCTTGGTGGGTTGTGCGCCATTTCGTGGGGGTACCCCTTCCGGCGAGCTAGACTATGCGCCACCTTCTTCCGACATACCTTTTTGGGAGGATGCGGTGCCTCGTGCCGATCCCATCTTGCCTCAAGGGAATCGCAGTCCGTATCAGGTCAATGGTGAGTCGTATACGGTGCTCGCAACAGCCAATGGTTACCGTGAGCAGGGCATCGCGTCCTGGTATGGCATGAAGTTTCAGGGACGCCTTACCAGTAACGGCGAAACATTCGATGTCTTCGCGGCCTCCGCCGCCCATCGCTCACTGCCGATCCCCAGCTATGTTCGGGTGACGAACCTCAGTAATGAAGAAAGCGTGGTGCTGCGGGTCAATGACCGCGGCCCCTTTCACCCGCATCGATTTATTGATGTGTCTTATGGTGCAGCTGTGCAGCTGGGCTTTGCAGAGCAGGGGACTGCGGTTGTACTGGTGGAATCGATAGATCTAGAGGGAATCGATGACAGGCGTGAACTGGACGGCACGGCCTACCGCTACCTACAGTTGGGCGCCTACGCGTCGGAGCTTGCCGCGCAACAACTGGGCGAGGACATCAGCGAGCGATGGCATTACCCGGTGACGGTGACCGCCGTGGACACTGAAGGTGAGCGGCTGTATCGGGTGCGATTGGGGCCATTCAGCGGCGCAGATGAACTGGAGAATGCGCGCACTCAGCTGATAGCAACTGGTTATCCTTCGCCACAACGCTTGCCCTGAGATCACGATTTTCATCACAGCCGCGGCAAGCGTAAACTGACGCGGTTTTCATATGGCATTCCGGAGAGTCCATCGATGATAGGAGCGAGAGAGATGTTGAGGCGCTCACTGTGGTGGGTAGCGGTGTTGGTGTCGTTACCGCTGATCGGATCCGCGAATACCGGGCTGGTACCCACGCCGCCCAGCATCAATGCTGACTCTTACCTGCTGGTCGATTTCGACACCGGTGCTGTGCTGGTCGAACACAACCCCGACCTGCAGTTGCCACCTGCCAGTCTGACCAAGTTGATGACCGCCTATGTTCTGGCTCAGGAAGTCGAACTCGGTCGGTTGAGTTTGGATGATGAGGTGCCGGTCAGCCGCAATGCGTGGTCTCAAAACCCGGTTTTCAATGGTTCCTCGTTGATGTGGATCGAGCCGGGCAAGCCCGTGACGGTGGCGGAGCTAGAGCGGGGCATTGTGATTTCATCTGGCAACGACGCAACGGTTGCGATTGCCGAGCACATTGCCGGCAGTGAGGCGGCTTTTGTTGATCTGATGAACCGCTACGCCCAAGAGATGGGACTGACTGGGACACATTTTGAGAATAGCCATGGCTTACCCCATCCCGACCATTTATCTACTGCCCGCGATCTTGCGGTGACGGCCGCCGCCGCCATTCGTGATCACCCTGAGCGGTATGCGGTCTACAAAGAGCAGAGCTATACCTACAACGACATCACGCAATACAACCGCAATCACTTGCTTCGCGAGGATGAGTCGGTTGACGGCTTGAAGACGGGGTATACCAGCGTTGCCGGTTATGGCTTGGTGGCCTCAGCAAAGAGAGAGGGCATGCGCCTGATCTCTGTGGTGATGGGCAGCAGTTCAACATCGAGCCGAAAGGCAGAAACGCGGAGCTTGCTGAATTATGGCTTTCGGTTTTATGAGACCCTCACTCCATTGACTGCCGACGCAGCGCTTGCCGAGGACCGTGTCTGGAAAGGCGAGGCGCAACAAGTCGCGCTTGGGGTGACCACGGACCTGGTGTTGACACTGCCAAGAAGCACCGCGCAGATTGTTCCATCAATTGAGATCGACGCGCCACTGATTGCCCCGCTACGGGTAGGCGATGTGGTCGGCAGAGTCGTATTAACCCGATCCGGCGAGCCCGTGGGGGAAGCCCCGCTTGAAGTTCTGCAGGCGATCGAGCCCGCCGGGTTTTTTGCGCGGCTGTGGGACACGATACTGCTCTGGTTTCAGCAGCTACTGGGTTAACAGACAGTGAGCGAGGACCCGCCAAAGATCATCTTTCCCTGTGCGTACCCCATCAAAGTGCTGGGCAGGGCAGGATCGACATTTCAACCTGCAGTGATGACTGTGTTCAATCAACATGCGGCTGGATTCTCGGAACGGGACGTGCTGGTTAAGGACTCTAGAAATGGCACGTTTCAGTCGATCACTATCACCATTGAGGCGCAGAGTGAGGAACAGCTGCGCCTGATTCATCAGGATCTGATGGATACCGGTCTGGTATCCATGGTGCTCTGAGCCCATGTTGTGTCGGCGTTTAGGCGCGGTCGACTTTGAGTCGACCTTGGACTCGATGAAAGCGTTCACCGCGTCGCGGACCCCCGACACGGAAGACGAGATTTGGCTGCTCCAACACCCGCCGGTCTACACGCAGGGACTGTCGGGCAAGCCAGAGCACGTGCTGGACCCGGGTGATGTCCCGATCATTCAGATCGATCGCGGTGGCCAGGTGACCTATCACGGACCCGGGCAGTGGGTCGCCTATGTGCTCTACGATCTGCGTCGCGCGAACGTCAATGTGAGACAGCTGGTCAACTTGCTTGAAGCCGCAGTGGTGAAGGTGTTGGACGAATGGCACATCCAGGCTTATGGCGATCCCGATGCGCGTGGCGTGTATGTCGATGGATGCAAGATTGCTGCGTTGGGCTTGAAGGTCAGCAAAGGACGCAGTTATCACGGCCTGTCACTCAACGTCGATATGGACCTCACACCGTTTAACGGCATCAATCCCTGCGGTTACGAAGGACTTGAAGTCACTTCCCTCGCCGCGCTGATGGGGCCCGATTGTCCTGCTATGGATGAAGTGGGTGAAGCTCTGCTTAAGCATCTTCAGGCGCTGTTGCCCGCTTCAGACTGACGCCAGCGGTATTGGCTGGCATAATCGCGCCTCCTCCAAGGAGCCACCATGTCTGAACTACAGCGCGATATTGACGCGCGCCGCACCTTCGCCATTATTTCTCACCCCGACGCCGGTAAGACAACCATGACCGAGAAGCTGTTGCTTCTGGGTCAGGCAATTCAGGTAGCCGGTTCCGTGAAAGGTAAGCGCGGGCCCCATGCCACTTCGGACTGGATGGCGCTTGAGCAGGAGCGCGGTATTTCTGTCACGTCATCGGTGATGCAGTTTCCCTACCGAGAGCGCTGGGTGAATCTACTGGATACGCCTGGCCACGAGGATTTCTCAGAGGATACTTATCGAACGCTGACGGCAGTGGATTCGGCGCTTATGGTGATCGACGGCGCCAAGGGCGTCGAGGACCGCACCATCAAGCTGATGAGTGTCTGCCGCCTCCGGGACACGCCCATCATGACGTTTGTCAACAAACTCGACCGCGACATCCGTGATCCGATTGAACTGGTAGATGAGGTCGAGGAAGTACTGGGCATTGCCGGTGCGCCTATCAACTGGCCCATTGGTATGGGCCGAGATTTCAGCGGTGTTTACAACCTGTATACCGATACGATTCACCTTTACCAGTCGGGTGATGGCAGTGCTTTGGCAGAAGAGCACTTGATTGCTGGTCTCGATTCAGACGAGGCCAGAGCGTTACTGGCGGAGAATTACGATGGCTTTGTTGAGGAGGTCGACTTAGTCCGCGGTGCTTCTCACGAATTCTCGCTTGAGGCGTTCCTGGCCGGCCAGCTGACGCCGGTCTTTTTCGGGACGGCCCTTGGGAACTTTGGCGTCAGGGAGATGCTCAATGATTTTGTTGAGTGGGCCCCTGCGCCTCAACCCAGAGTCTCATCAGAGCGGCTCATCGAGGCATCACAGCCGGATTTCACCGGCTTTGTTTTCAAGATTCAGGCCAATATGGACCCCAAGCATCGCGATCGCATTGCCTTTATGCGGATTTGTTCAGGCCGCTATGAGAAGGGGATGAAAATGCGTCATGTGCGAATCGACAAGGACGTGCGCATTGCGGATGCGGTGACCTTCCGCGCGGGGGATCGCACGTTGGTAGAGTCGGCGGTGGCAGGAGACATCATTGGCCTGCACAACCACGGCACGATTCAAATCGGCGACACCTTCACGACTGGAGAAGCGATTCGGTTTACCGGCATTCCCCATTTTGCCCCCGAGCTGTTCCGTCGTATTCGATTGGCAGACCCGATGAAGGCCAAAGCATTGCAAAAAGGGCTGCAGCAGCTGTCCGAGGAGGGCTCGACGCAGGTGTTCTCTCCATTGAACAACAGTGACCTCATAGTGGGTGCCGTCGGTCAGTTGCAATTCGATGTGGTCGCTTACCGACTAGCTGATGAATATAAGGTCGAGGCACTATACGAGCCGGTCAACATCTACACGGTCCGATGGATAGAGGCCGAGGATGAGCGCAAACTGGAAGAGTTCCGCAAGAAAGCGGCGGAGCATTTGTCTGAAGATGGCGGCGGTTATCTCACCTATCTGGCGCCTACTCGCGTCAACCTCTCACTAATGGCGGAGCGGTGGCCCGACATTCGCTTTCGCGAGACGCGAGAGCACTAAGACGGATCAAAGCAGCGCTTCGATGTCGCTCGCGATCGCCCCGGGCTTGGTCGACGGCGCGTAGCGCTTGACCACCTCACCCTGCTGATTAATCAGAAACTTCGTAAAGTTCCACTTGATGCGCTTGCTGCCAAGCACGCCCGGCGCCTTTTCTTTTAGGTGCGTGAACAGAGGGTGGCTGGCCGCGCCATTGACCTCAATCTTGCTAAACAACGGGAAGGTGGTCCGGTAATTGAGATCGCAGAAAGACTGAATATCTTTCTCACTACCCGGCTCCTGACCACCAAACTGGTTACAGGGAAAAGCCAGCACTGAAAAGCCGCGCTCTCCGTATATCTGATGCAGTGACTCCAGTCCCTCATATTGCGGTGTGAAACCGCACTTGGAGGCTGTATTCACGATCAGTAATACCTTGCCGCCAAAATCACTGATTGAGGTTTCTTCACCATTTGCCCGGGTGGCAGAAAAATCCAAAACAGTTGTCATAGCGTGCTCCATATAGGGTGTGGGGTAACGGGATGGTCAGGCAGAGAGGTAGGTTTCCAACTCAAAATCTGTCACGCGGCGCTCAAACTCGGCTAGCTCCTGCTTTTTTACCTCGCTGAAGGCGAATTGAAACTCCGCGCTGAGTGTCTCGCGCACATTGGTAGATTCAGAGAACCGCGCGATAGCCTCCGCCATGTGCCCTGGCAGGCAAACATTGTCTGCGTCTTCAACCCAAGCATTGCCGGTGATTGGAACAGGGGCCTCACACTGACGATCGATCCCCAAGTAGATCCCTGCCAGTAGTGCGGCCACTGCGAGATAGGGATTACTGTCGGCGCCGGCGACACGATGCTCAATGCGGGTAGCCTCGCTGGGGCTAGCGGGAATTCTCAGCGCGGTAGTGCGGTTGTCGTAGCCCCAGTTAGGTTGCGTCGGTGCATGATTCCCCGCCTGAAATCGGCGGTACGCGTTGTAGCTGGGTGCAAAAATCAGGTGAGTGTCGGCCATGAGTTCGAGGCATCCAGCGACTGCCTGGCGCAATAGCAGGGTGCCCTCGACATCGCCGCTGTCAAAAACATTCTGGCCCGAGGTCTCAAGTAGGCTGCAATGAGCGTGCATGCCATTGCCCGCCTGATTCTCCATGGGCTTTGGCATAAAGCTCGCTAGCGCACCGAATCGTTCTGCGACGGCCCGAATGCACCGCTGCATGCGAATGATTTGATCGCAATATGCGACCGCATCGTCGGAGTAGGCGACATTGATTTCGTACTGAGCTGGCGCAGCCTCTTTTAAAACACCTTCGTAGGGGAGTCCCTGAACCGCAAAGCAATCTTTCAGCGCGTCAAACAACGCCGCGTGCTCATCGAGGGCACTGAGGCCGTACAGGTTGCCGCCCGTTTCATTCTCGGCAGGCAGCGCGTCTCGCAGTGTCTGGTTTTCATCCGGACGCCTGAACAGGTTGAACTCAAGCTCAATGGCGACTCTGGGCACCAGCCCTTTTTTTTCGAGCTTGTCGACAATCTGGGCCAGGACCTGCCTCGGATCAGAGAGAAGGGGCGCGCCGTCGTCCTTAAACATCGTCAATACAATCTGAGCGCAATCTACGCCGGTAGCTGTCAGCACGGGGACCAGAGAGTCTGGTACCGCCCGACACCAGCCATCGAGATCCCCGTTGTCCAGTGCGATTCTCGGCACGTCGCGACCCCAGACGTCTTGAGCCACGGCTGATTTGGGTAGCTTGACACCATCAGCGAGGAGCGCGGGGAGTTTTTCAATGGGCAGCCACTTACCGCGAGCTGCACCATTACAGTCTGTGATGAGGGCCTCTACCGTCTCGATGTCGGGGTGTTGGGCCAGTAGGGTGTCAGTGTTCGAGTGCATCAAGGGAATCTCTTTGGAGGTGGCGAGTTTAACCTCGTAGGCACAGCCTCACCAGTCGAGGGGCGCTGTGCGCCACCGGTTTTCCCAGGCGGCTCGGACCTTGTTTGGGTACCGCAAGCTGCCGCTGGAACCGTTGTAGGCGGCCAGTGCCCGGTTCAGGTTCTGATCTTCCCGATCCAAATAGAAGCGCAAAATATGACAGCCGTAGCGAAGATTCGTCGGGGTATGAGTCAAATTGTCATCGCCTCGCCCGATTTCATCTTTCCAAAAGGGCATGACCTGCATGAGGCCCTGAGCTCCCACTCGAGAGATCGCGTAGCGATCGAAGGCGCTCTCAACCTCAATGACGGATAGCACCAACTCGGGCGGCAAATTGAGTTGACTCGCCCGCTGGTGCACCTGCGTCAGCAGGTCTAGGCGCTCCGTGGGGTCAGCGAGAAATGGGGCGAGCCGCTGTTGCATATCGACCAGCCACACCTCAGCGGTATAGCGATCTTCAAATCCGTCCTCTGCAGATAAAGCTTGGTTCAGATAGGCGCCGAGCGCTTCTCGGTCCGCTGCAGATTCGGCGCTGAGCTCCGCGATCGGCAGCGTTAAAGCGAAAATGAGCCCGAGTAGAGGGTGGCGCAAATCGATCAGCCGTCAGCGAGGAGCTGCTCTAGGCGTTCGATGATGTTGGTGGGCGCCACCATCTCGGTCTCGCCACTGCGCCGCTGGGTCAGCTCTAGCTTGCCCTCCGCTAAAGATCGCTCTCCCACGGTCACCCGCAGCGGCATGCCCAAAAGCTCCATTTCTGCAAACTTGACTCCCGGCCGCTCCGACCGGTCGTCGAGGAAGGTGCCGAGGCCAGCATCAGTGCAAGCAGTATAGAGCAGCTCAGTGGCCTCTCGCACAGCATCCGACTTGTCCATTCCCAGCGGGACGATGGCCACGTCAAAAGGCGCCATGGCCACCGGCCATATGATGCCGTTGTCGTCATGATTTTGTTCAATGGCCGCAGCGACAATGCGCGTGATGCCAATGCCATAACAGCCCATGACCATGGGTTGACTGCGGCCCTGTTCGTCCAGCACGGATGCATTCATTGACTGAGAGTATTTCGTCCCCAACTGAAAAATATGGCCGACCTCAATCCCGCGGCGAATCTCCAACGTGCCCTCGCCACAGGGGCTGGGGTCACCACCCACGATCTCACGAATATCAGCGAATTCGGCATCCGGGACGTCGCGACTCCAGATCGCCCCTTTGACGTGGTATCCGTCCTCATTGGCGCCGCAAACGAAGCTAGCCATTTGCGCCGCGGTGTGATCAACCACGACCCTAACCGGTGCCCCCACCGGGCCCAGCGAGCCAAATCCGGCACCCAGGCGCGACTTCACTTCGTCGGGCTCGGCCATCACCAGCGGCGACATCATGCCCGGCAATTTAGCGGCCTTGATGGCATTGAGGCGGTGGTCACCGCGAACGACCAGCGCGACCAGTTCGCCCTGTTCGTCTTTAGCGAGCAGCGTCTTGATCGACTGTTCGGCGGGAATGCTCAGTTGCTCGGCAAGGGCATCAATCGTGGTTATGCCGGGCGTTGCAAATTTTTCGAGAGTGGGCGTCTCTGTGTCTTCGGCAACGGCTACTCCAGTCCCCGGCAGTGCAGGCGCCAATTCTACGTTGGCCGCATAGTCGCTGCCGGTCGAAAAGGCGATGGCGTCCTCGCCGCTTTCCGCCAACACATGGAACTCGTGGGAATGCGCACCACCAATCGCGCCTGTGTCGGCTTCCACCGCTCGGAAATCGAGCCCCAGTCGGGTAAAGATGGCGGTGTAAGCTTCGTGCATACGCCAGTAGGTCTGTTCCTGAGAGGCTTGATCAATATGAAACGAGTAGGCGTCCTTCATGATGAACTCTCGTGACCGCATGACGCCAAAGCGCGGCCGGATTTCATCGCGGAATTTGGTCTGGATCTGGAACAGGTTGACCGGCAGTTGTTTGTAGCTCTTGATCTCGCTTTTGGCGATCTGAGTGATGACTTCTTCGTGGGTGGGTCCGAGACAGAAAGGGCGCTGATGACGGTCCTCCAGTCGACACAGCTCGGGCCCGTAAAGCTCCCAGCGACCAGATTCTTCCCACAACTCTCCTGGCTGAACCACCGGCATGCTCAGTTCGAGCGCGCCGGCACGTTCCATTTCCTCCCGGACAATGCGCTCAACTTTGCGCAGCACGCGCAGCCCCAACGGCATCCAGTTGTAGATGCCTGCAGCGACCCGGCGGATCAATCCCGCTCGCAGCATTAGCTGATGACTGACAACCTCAGCATCTGAAGGGGTCTCCTTCAGGGTCGACAGCAGGAACTCACTGGCACGCATAACACTCTCCACATCGGTGACGGTCATTCTAAAGGCGGCAAGTGCAGCCCGTACAGTTGTGGCGATGTGAATCGTGGGGATGCTGGTGAAGCGCCCGTCACGATGACCATGCCAATGAATAGTGACGA
This sequence comes from uncultured Luminiphilus sp., assembly GCA_938091485.1. GTDB lineage: Bacteria > Pseudomonadota > Gammaproteobacteria > Pseudomonadales > Halieaceae > Luminiphilus. The sequence continues at coordinate 16,083 of CALKMV010000038.1, read as the reverse complement.
CGGGCTTGTCGGTTTGAGGCTCCTGTTGTTGAATCGCTTCATTAGCAGTCTTCTTGGACAACGCACCGATTTGGGTTATCGCTCGAGGCAGGACCAATGGGAAAGAAAAAAATCGACAAGCAACCGAAAAAAGCCGTTGAAGCCACAAAAATGAATCCGATTAAAACCAAGCTTACAAAATCACAGATGTTTGAAGTGCTGGCAGAGGACAGCGGTGTTGCCAAGTCGGATGTCAAAAGAGTCTGGGGTTCTCTTGAGAGACTCATTGAAGCAAGTATTTCGAAGCAGGGTTCGGGTCAATTTACTCTGCCGGCACTGATGAAAGTCACCACCGTGCGAAGACCTGCGATTAAAGCCCGGCGCGGCATCAATCCCTTTACCAAGGAAGAAACTTGGTTCAAGGCCAAACCTGCTAGCACGAGCGTCAAGATTCGTGCGCTGAAAAAAATGAAAGGCTTCGCCAACTGACCCGTGATGGCGTCCGGAACGCTTCGCCGGCATCACGCCTTTTAGCGGACGCTTTGACGACAGCGAGCTAAATGTTCACGCTCTACGTACCTTTCACTGATTCAGGGTTTACGGTACGCTCCGCGCCCTTATACAACGACCCTTAACCTCAGATAAAGCCGGCCAAAACCGGATCTTGTTCGGGGAGAGCGCTATGCCCATTTACGAATACCGCTGTCAGGAATGTGGACACTCTTTGGAGGCTATCCAGAAGTTGGCTGATGCGCCTCTAACTGACTGTCCCGAGTGCGAGAAACCCGGTTTGAAGAAACAGGTCAGTGCTCCTGCTTTTCGCTTGTCAGGCGGTGGTTGGTACGAGACCGATTTCAAAACTGGGGACAAGAAAAATATTGCGGGTGAGCGCAGTGATAACGCAGATAAACCGGCCGCCAAAAGCGACTCTGGCAGCGCCTCAGGTGAGAGTGCTAAGAAAACGGAGTCAAAGCCGACTACCACTGCCAAGACCGATAACTCCAAAGCCAGCTAACGGCAGGAATACAAATCATGGAAACAGCGATGCGAACCCACTACTGCGGCCTGATCGATGACGATCTGATCGAGCAGACGGTGACGCTGTGCGGATGGGTAGATCGGCGTCGCGATCATGGTGGCGTCATTTTTCTCGACATGCGCGACCGGGAGGGTGTCGTGCAGGTGGTTTTTGATCCCGATACCGAAGAGCATTTTCAGCGCGCAGACAGTGTGCGCAGCGAGTACGTGTTGTGCATCACTGGCCGGGTGCGCGCGCGGACTGCGGAAACGATTAATCCAAATATGGCCTCGGGGCGAATAGAAGTGCTGGGTAAAACCCTCGATATTCTCAACGCGGCCCAAACACCGCCTTTTCCGCTCGATGAACACCACTCGGTGGGAGAAGATGTTCGTCTTCGTTACCGGTATATGGATCTGCGTCGTCCAGAGATGCAGCAGAATCTGATTGCCAGAGCGAAGATCACTTCGAGCATTCGGCGATACCTCGACGATCAGGGGTTTTTAGACATAGAAACCCCGATTCTGACGCGGGCGACGCCCGAGGGTGCGCGGGATTATCTGGTGCCCAGCAGAACCCAGCCCGGCGCGTTTTTTGCGTTGCCTCAGTCCCCTCAGCTTTTCAAGCAACTGCTGATGGTTTCTGGCTTCGATCGGTACTACCAGATCGCACGCTGCTTTAGAGACGAGGATCTTCGTGCGGACCGGCAGCCAGAATTTACCCAAATCGACATTGAAACGACTTTTCTAAATGCCGAGGAAGTGATGTCGATTAGCGAGGACATGGTCCGCAGTCTGTTCAAAGAGCAGCTGGAGGTCGAGCTGGAAGCATTCCCGCGTATGACCTGGGCAGATGCCATGGAACGATATGGCTCCGACAAACCTGACCTTCGAATCGGATGGGAGCTGATGTCGATCGATGACCTAATGTCAGGTGTGGACTTCAAGGTATTCAGCGGTCCAGCTAATGACGCGGGCAGCCGGGTAGCAGCGCTCAAGGTGCCTGGTGGCGCGTCGCTGTCGCGCAAGGAAATCGACAGCTACACCGACTACGTCGGTGTATACGGTGCCAAAGGCTTGGCTTGGATCAAGGTGAACGACCGCGCGGCGGGTATCGACGGTCTGCAGTCGCCGATTATCAAGTTTATGCCTGACGAAACGGTGCTCGCGATGCTGGATCGACTCGACGCGGCAGACGGCGACATTCTGTTCTTTGGCGCCGATAAGCGCTCGGTGGTCAACGAGTCGCTGGGCGCACTGCGGCTCAAAGTCGCTGCAGATCTAGGTCAGATTGCTGCAGGATGGGCGCCGTTGTGGGTTGTAGATTTCCCCATGTTCGAGCGCGATGAGCGCGGTGGCATGTCAGCACTCCACCACCCCTTTACCGCACCCGCCTGTTCGGTGGAAGCGCTGCAGGCTGAACCCGAGGCGGCGCTGTCTCAGGCCTACGATATGGTGCTGAACGGCAGCGAGATTGGTGGGGGCTCCGTTCGTATCCATGATCAGGTCATGCAGCAGACTGTGTTTGATCTATTAGGGATTGACGAGGCTGAAGCTGAATCCAAGTTCGGGTTCCTATTGAGCGCATTGCGCCACGGCGCGCCGCCTCACGCAGGCCTCGCCTTCGGTCTGGATCGTCTGGTCATGCTGATGGTGGGCGGACAGTCTATCCGTGATGTGATTGCCTTCCCTAAAACCCAGAGCGCCCAATGCGTCATGACCGAGGCGCCGGGTGCGGTTTCGGACCAGCAATTGCAGGAGCTGTCTTTGCGCCCCCGCCGGACCGAACAACCTGCCGTGGACTGATTCGCGATGGCGGGCCACAGTAAATGGGCGAACATCAAGCATCGCAAGGCGGCGCAGGACGCGAAGCGCGGCAAGCTGTTTACCAAGCTGATTCGAGAGTTGGTGGTGGCCGCCCGAGCTGGCGGAGCTGTTGTTGAAGACAACCCGCGACTGCGGGCAGCAGTAGATAAGGCGCTTGGCGCCAATATGAAGCGTGACACCATTGACAATGCCATCGCGCGTGGCGCGGGCACCGGTGAAGCTGACAACATGGAGGAGCTGACCTACGAAGGTTATGCGGCCGGTGGTGTGGCAGTGCTCGTTGAAGTGATGACGGACAACCGGAATCGCACAGTGGCCGAAGTGCGTCATGCCTTTACCAAGCTGGGGGGGAATCTGGGTACGGATGGGTCGGTGGCCTATCTCTTTTCTCGCACCGGGCTCATACAGTTTGCACCGGGCGCTGATGAGGAGGCGCTTATGGAGGTCGCTCTGGAAGCAGGAGCCGACGACATCGTGGCAGCTGAGGATGGCAGCGTCGATGTGATGACACCTTGGGAGTGTGTGACTGAAGTACGGGATGCGCTGGTCGCTGCAGGACTCGAACCCGCTCAGGCCGAGGTGACAATGTTGCCCAGTATCGAAGTACTCCTTGATGCCGACACTGCTCCAAGCGTCATGGGGCTGATCGACATGCTAGAAGATCTCGATGATGTCCAAAACGTTTACTCCAATGCAGACATACCGGAAGCCGTTCTCGTCACCCTGTAGTGCCCTATGAGTCGCGCGGGGCTCATGATCTTTTTGTCACAATGGTTCACACTAGGCACTGGTTTGCGCTGGTTGCCATCATGACAGTCATCCTTGGCATTGACCCGGGCTCCAGAAAAACGGGGTTTGGTGTCATCCGCGTCGAGCGGAATCAGCCCCATTACGTCTCTAGTGGCACCATCCGTCTTCCGGTTAAAGAAGCTCTCGGTCCGCGCCTTCGGGTGTTGTTTGAGTCTCTTTCAGAAATCATCGATACCTATCAACCCACAGTAGCGGCCATCGAAAGTGTCTTTATGGCCAAAAGTGCAGACTCAGCGCTCAAACTGGGACATGCCCGGGGTGCGGCGATGGTGGCTTGTGTGACCAATGACCTCGAAGTGTATGAGTACGCAGCGCGACAGATTAAACAATCCGTCGTGGGGACGGGCGCCGCCAACAAGCAGCAGGTCCAGCATATGGTGACCGCACTGTTGGGTTTGTCCGCGGAGCCCGCAGAAGATGCGGCCGATGGCCTTGCCGCGGCGCTGTGTCACTGCCATACACAGGGCCTCGCTGGCGCGTTGGCAGCTAGTCGCTTCAGGGCAGGGCGTTTGAGGTAAAGTGGCGGCATGATTGGTCAAATTCGAGGCACATTGATCGCGCGCCAGGCGCCGGAAATTCTGGTGGATGTCGGGGGCATTGGATACGAAATTCAGGTGCCCATGACGACGCTTTACCAATTGCCTGAGCTCGGTCAACCCGTCACGTTGTTGACACATTTTGTGGTGCGGGAGGACGCACAACTCCTGTTTGGCTTTGCTGAACCGGCCGACAGACGCTTATTTCGAGAGCTGATCAAAGTCAGTGGCGTAGGTCCACGGTTGGCGCTGACATTGCTTTCAGGGATGGATGCCGCCGATTTCGCGCGTTGCTTGCAACGTGATGATGTGGCCGCCTTGGTGGCATTGCCCGGCGTGGGCCGTAAAACAGCAGAACGCCTGTTGGTGGAGATGCGGGACAAGGCGGGGGATTGGCTCGATGAGCTCTCCCCTCAGTTAGCTTCTCGAGCTGAGACTGGGAAAACTGGCGCACACAATCATGATCAGCGAGCGGAAGCTGAGCAGGCTTTGGTTGCCTTGGGTTATAAGCTGGCGGAAGCCGCGAAACTGATCTCAGCTGCCGATGCGGCGCCAGAGACTCCCAGTGAAGAGTTGATCAGACTGGCACTGCGTATCGCTGGAGGCGCCAAGGGATGAAAGAGGTACGGGAAGGGGAGCGCTGGTGATCGAAACCGATCGTCTTGTGGCGGCGGAACCGGGCGACCACCGCGATGACGCGATGGATCGTGCGATCCGACCGCGAAGCCTTGAAGAGTACATCGGCCAAGGCGCGGTGCGGGAGCAGATGGAGATCTTTCTCTCGGCGGCGCGCGGACGTCGCGAGCCCCTTGACCATACGCTGATCTTCGGCCCGCCAGGTCTGGGCAAGACCACACTTGCCAGCATTATCGCCGAGGAAATGGGTGTTCAGCTGAAGACCACCAGCGGGCCTGTTCTTGAAAAGGCCGGTGACATTGCGGCTCTGATGACAAACCTTGAGCCTGGTGATGTGCTGTTCATCGACGAGATTCATCGCCTGAGCCCTTATGTCGAGGAGATCCTTTACCCCGCCATGGAGGACTATCAGCTAGATATCATGATTGGCGAGGGGCCCGCCGCGCGCTCCATCAAGCTCGATTTACCACCTTTTACTCTGGTCGGCGCTACAACGCGTGCCGGGCTGCTGACCTCGCCACTGCGTGATCGATTCGGGATCGTGCAGAGACTCGAGTTCTATGACTCAGCGGAGCTCACTGAAATCGTTAAACGTTCAGCCGGCATTCTCGACATTCCCAGCGATGAAGCGGGCGCGGTAGCGATTGCTAAGCGCTCCAGAGGCACGCCTCGTATCGCCAATCGGCTGCTTCGCCGTGTACGCGATTATGCGGAAGTGAAGGCCGATGGCGCTGTGACTGGTGGCACCGCTGAGGCTGCGCTGGACTTGTTAAGTGTTGACGCACAAGGTTTTGATCATATGGATCGCCGGTTGCTGCTGACCATGATTGAAAAGTTCGATGGCGGACCGGTGGGGGTGGACAGTTTGGCTGCGGCACTGTCTGAAGAGCGCGGCACGATTGAGGACGTGCTGGAACCATTCCTGATTCAGCAGGGTTTCATATTGAGAACGCCGCGCGGTCGGATTGCGACCCGACACGCCTACGCCCATTTTGGCATCGCCTTTCAGGGATCCGCGGCAGAGACACTCGGTCTCGATCTGGAAGAATCCCCGTGACAGCGGAATTTTCGCTGCCGATTCGGGTCTATATCGAAGACACCGATGCGGGAGGAATCGTTTATTACGTCAATTATCTCAAGTATCTGGAGCGGGCCCGCACTGAGTTGATGCGGACCTTCGGTATGGAACGAGCGGCTGTCTCGGATGAAGGGTGGAATTTTGTGGTGTCGGATGTGTCGCTTTCCTACAGAGAACCTGCGCGCCTCGATGATCAATTACACGCGACCGCACTGATATCCGGGGTCGGTGGCGCCACAATTAACTTCCATCAGAGCGTGCGGCGCGAGAGTGCTGTGCTGGTGATAGGGGACATCCAGATCGCATGCGTGGATCGCGAGAGCGGTCGGCCCAGACGTTTGGACGCAGACCTTCGAACACAACTAGAGGCGACACTCGCTGTCACGGAGGAGATGACATGACGCAAGAGCTGGGGTTATTGGAGCTCATTTTCGGTGCCAGCGCGCTGGTCCAGGCGGTCATGCTCATATTGGTGCTGGCCTCTCTCTCATCGTGGTACCTGATTGTGCAGCGCGTGATGCTCATGCGCCGAACGGACGACGAGCTGCTGGTGTTTGAGGAGCGATTTTGGTCCGGCATCGATCTGGCCCAATTGTATCGGGAGGGCAATCAAGCGGTCGCTGATGGTCAACTGCCCACCGGTGTCGAAAGTCTGTTCCGTGCTGGATTCAAGGAGTTCTCGCGTCTGTCACAACAATCCGATATGGATGCTGATGCGATTCTTGAGGGGTCGCGGCGCGCCATGCGCGTAGCGCTGATGCGCGAGACAGATCGGATCGAGCAGCACCTCCCGTATTTGGCGTCGGTGGGCTCTACCAGCCCCTACATCGGATTGCTGGGAACGGTATGGGGCATCATGCATTCCTTCAGAGGGCTGGCCAATGCGACACAAGCCACACTGGCTACGGTGGCGCCGGGTATCTCGGAGGCGCTCATCGCTACGGCGATGGGGCTTTTCGCAGCCATCCCTGCGGTATTGGCCTATAACCGTCTGGCTGCTCGCAGCGACGCGCTTTTGAATCGGTACGAGACTTTTCTTGACGAATTCTCGGGGATTCTGCAGCGCCAGACCTATACGCTGAAAGCGAATCAATCGCAGAGACCCTGATGATGCGCCGACGTCGGATGCTCGCAGAAATCAATGTGGTGCCTTACATCGATGTCATGTTGGTTCTGCTGGTGATTTTTATGGTGACGGCCCCCATGCTGATGCAGGGTGTCGAGGTGGATCTACCTGATGCCGAAGCGGCGCCGGTCAAAACTCAGGATGCCGAGCCGTTGATCGTGTCGATCAACGACCGCGGTGAACTGTTTCTCAATCTGGGTGCAAATGAGAAGCAGGCACTCGAGTTGGCGACGATTCGGCAGCGGGTTGCCGCCGTGCTCAGACGCACACCAGATAAGCCGGTGCTGGTGTGGGGCGATCAGAAGGTGGCGTACGGCGACGTTGTAGTCGTCATGACGGCGTTGCAGGAGGCCGGTGCTCCCACAGTGGGTTTGGTGACCGAGAGTCCTGTTGGTAACTGATGTCAACTGATCGTCTGCTTTTTACGGGACTGCCCGCCATGCTGACCCTTGCACTGCATGGGGGGGTGATATTGATGTTGGTGGTTCGTTGGACGGGTCCCAGTGAGGTGATTGCAGCAGCCCCCAGCATTCAGCCGATTCAAGCCAGCCTGATTCAGGCAGAAGCTCTGAAACCCAAGCCCAAAACTAAGCCCAAGCCCAAGCCCAAACCGAAACCCAAGCCAAAACCCGAGGCCAAACCAGCGCCTGAGCCGAGCCCCGAGCCACCTCCAGAGCCCAAAACGGTGGAGATCGAGCAGCCGCCAGAGCCCGGGTCCTCGCTGGCGCTGGATGCGGAGCAGTTAGCTGCACTGACCCGCAGCGAGCTCGACTCGCTCGTCGACGCTGACATAGCGGCTACCGGTGCAGGTGAGCCCAGCCTTCGCGATGTGGTGGCCGTAACTATCCGCGCATCAGTTATCAACCGCTGGACCCGACCACCCAGTGCCCGTAACGGTATGGTGTCGATATTGTCGATACAATTGGTCCCCACGGGCGAAGTCGTGGGTGTGAGCGTTTTGCAGTCCAGCGGCAACACCGCATTCGACCGCAGCGCCATGACGGCAGTGGAGCGGACAGGGCGATTTCCGGAGGTCGCGAAGCTGGATAAGCGCACATTTGAGGCTAACTTTCGGCGATTTCAGCTGATATTCAAGCCCGAGGATTTGAGGTATTAGATAGTGATAGCGAGACGTTGGTCTATTCTTTTTGTTCTGCTGCTGGCATCGGCTGCCCGCGGAGAGTTGCAGATCGAAATCAATCAGGGCGTCGAAAATCCAACGCCAATTGCTGTGGTGCCGTTTGCGTGGCAGGGGGTCGGTTCTGCGCCTGAGGATGTCGCCCAGATCGTTGACTCGGATCTAGCAAGGAGCGGCCAGTTCTCGCCGGTCAGCCGGCGAGATATGTTGAGTTACCCCACCCGTGAATCGGAGCTTTTTTTCAGAGATTGGCGGGCGATTTCTGCCGAATACGTGCTGATAGGTCGCGTAAGTGTGGGATCACAAGCGAGAATTGATTTCCAAGTATTTGATACGACCCGGCAAGAGGCGGTCGCAGACGGGACCGTGACAGGGCCTGTTACAGAGCTGCGCATGCTGGCGCATCGCGTCTCTGATTCTGTTTATGAAACATTGACGGGCATTCCTGGCGCCTTCGCAACCCGGCTACTGTATGTCTCGGTAACCCGCAATCCAGACGGCAAAGATTTTTATCGTCTGACCTTGGCGGATGCTGACGGGCGCAGGCCCATCGTACTGCTGGAGGGCCGGGATCCGATTCTGTCTCCCGCGTGGTCGCCGAATGGAACGGAGGTGGCCTATGTTTCTTTTGAGACCTCACGGCCGGCTATTTATCGACAGAATCTACGCACTGGCGAGCGAGAGCAGCTGACAAATTTTAAAGGCCTGAACAACTCTCCTGCTTGGTCGCCCGATGGCAACAGTATGGCGTTGGTCTTGTCCAAGGACGGGAATCCTGATGTCTACCTGCTGAACCTGAAGAGTCGTGCCTTAACGCGACTCACTCGGCACTTTGCGATCGACACTGAACCGACATGGATGCCCGATGGCAAGTCATTGCTGTTTACGTCCGACCGTGGCGGAAGACCACAAATCTATCGCTATGACTTGCGCACTCAAAAAATAGAGCGGGTCACCTTTGAGGGGCCTTACAACGCGCGGGCGCGGGTGGCTCAGGATGGTCGAAATGTTGCGTTGGTCCATCAACGAAACGGTCGATACCACATCGCCGTGTTCGACTTGGTGACCGACAGGCTGACAGTGCTGACTGAGACGAGCCTCGATGAGAGCCCCAGTATCGCCCCTAATGGCTCGATCGTGCTGTATGCGACTAAACGCGGTGAGGACAGTATTCTCGGTGCAGTGGCGGTCGATGGGGGCGTGCGATTCAGTTTGCCGGCGCGTCAGGGCAGTGTTCAGGAGCCCGCCTGGTCCCCTTATGTGACACCCTAAGTGTTGCTCCGATCGCTGGATTGATGCGCCGCGGGTGATGAGGTGTTTGCAACGAGCTTGCGAATGCCCGTCGGTAAATACCCATCTGGTCTGTTTGGCTATTCATCCTGTATGCGGCTGAAATCGAACCGGCTGGCCATCTGAGGGAAATTTTCGAGGGTGGACTATTCCGAAGTGCAATATTTTTGGGTTTGAACGCGAGAAAAACACCCATTTATGCGCTACATTACGTGCAGTTGAGGTTCCAGTGATTGGGGAAGGACAAACACTATGAAAAACGTAACGCTGAGTGCAAAGTGGTTGGGTCTGGTTTTTGCTGCCGTGTTTTTGGCGGCATGTTCCAGCAACGAGACCAAAGAGGCCGAGGCTGCCGCTTCAGCCGCCGCTGAGCAGGCCGCCCAAGAAGCCGCTGCACGCGAGGCAGAGCAACAAGCACAGGCTGCTGCCCAGCAAGCGCGTGAGGAAGTGGCTGCCGACGTGGGCACTGTTTTCTACTTTGACTTCGACAGCTCTTCCCTGACCGACGAAGCCCGCGGTCAGGTAGATGCTCACATTGCTGCGCTGTTGGGCAACAATGCCAGCGTCCGGCTCGAGGGACACACCGATGAGCGGGGAACGCGAGAGTATAATTTGGCGTTGGGCGAGCGACGTGCCAATGCCGTACGGGACTATATGGTTGCCAACGGGGTCCCAAGCTATCGTATCGAGGCCATCAGCTACGGCGAGGAAAACCCTGTTGCTTATGGCTCCGGCGAGCCAAACTGGCAGCAGAACCGCCGCGTTGAGCTCAAATAACTGAGGATCTCACCTTGAGAGTGTTACCCATCAAGCCGGCGTCATTCGCCGGCTTTTTGTTACTAGGTGTCTTGCCGGTCATTGCTCAGGACTTCGTAGATGTAGAGGCGGAGCGGCGTGCTGCTACGCAGCCGCCTCTTGAAGAGTCTTCATCGGTAGCGCCGGCGACCTCTTATACCGGTATTCAGCCCTACTCGGGATCGACTACCGTGGCGCAACCGCCGATCGAGGCCACCACGCCGATCACGGGCACTGACTCGGGTAGCCTGATGCTTCGTGTGCAGCAGCTTGAGGCCGACGTGCGGCAGCTGAATGGGTTGCTCGAGGAAGCCACACAGGCCCTGCGACTTCTGGAGGCACAGAGTCTGGAGCGTTATGTTGATCTGGATCGCCGTCTTGCCGCCGGTTCCGACGCTGTGGTCGAAGGAGGTGCGGGATCTGCAGATGCCGTGATGGCGCCCATCGCATCGGAGGCCCCAACCGCCGGCCGAGAGGTGGATGCGCAAGAGGGAGAGGAGGCGGCTTACCGAGCAGCTTACGAGCTGGTTCGCGAGCGGGAGTTTGATGATGCGGTGGAGGCTTTTACGGAGTTTCTCGCTAATTTTCCGTTTGGTCGATATGCCCCCAATGCGCATTACTGGTTGGGTGAGTTGTATCTGGTATTGGATCCCCCTGATCCTGAATTGGCGCGGCAGAACTTCAAGTTGCTGCTTGACCAGTACCCTGCTGACCCCAAGGTGCCCGACGCGCTCTACAAATTGGGTCGTGTGCAGTTCATCAAAGGTAACCGCCAGCGCTCCAGAGAATATCTGGATGAAGTGATTCGAGAGTATCCCTCACATGCCGCTGCACAGCTGGCACGCCAATTTCTGCTGGAAAACTTTTGATAGAGCCTGTGGTGAGTGTGAAAACGTCGTTGTGACTCGCCGCAAGCTCCAAAGTGCATTTCGTGCCCTGCTAGGGCTTGAATTTTCACCCGTTAGCGTTAGCATACGCGCCTTCCCTCTTTTGGGCCGTTAGCTCAGTCGGTAGAGCAGTTGGCTTTTAACCAATTGGTCGCTGGTTCGAACCCAGCACGGCCCACCACTTATATCAAACCACCTTCGGGTGGTTTTTTATTGCACGTACTCCGGCTCCTCTAGATCGAGTATCGCCCTAAGTTCAGCGAAGTGACGCTCGGCCTGTGCAGGGTATTCCTCCAGTTCTTTGGCGGTTTTTTCGGCAACTTCATCAGACAGCACGCTTAGCGGTTGCCCGGTCCACAAAGCCTTGATGTACGTTTCTGCCGCGCGCTCAAAATAAAACAGCCGATTGAATGCGTCAGCGACGCTGTCGCCAATGACCATGATGCCGTGGTGACACATAATGAGCACTTTTTTGGTGGGATCTGATAATTGCTGGCAGCAGCGTTCGGCCTCTTCTTCGAACGCCAGTCCAGCGTACTCGGTATCGACGGCGTAGCGATTAAAAAACATGGCGCAGTTCTGATCGATCGGTGGCAAGTGCGGATCTTGCAGTGTTGACAGAATGGTGGCGTGAATCGAGTGCACATGGAGCGCTACGCGGGCGTGTTGGCACTGTCGGTGCAGGGCGCCGTGCAGGCCCCAGGCGGTGGGATCGGGCGCGTCAGGGCGGGCCATGGTGTCCGGATCGTTGGCGTCAACGAGAATGAGATCGGAGGCCTTGATGCGCGAGAAATGCGACTGGTTGGGGTTCATCAGAAATTGTGTGCCGTCCTCGTTGACGGCTACCGAGAAGTGATTCGCCACACCCTCATGAAAATTGAGCCGAGCAGCCCAGCGAAAGGCGGCGGCGAGATCCACACGTTCCGTACTTTGACCGGCTGTTGAAACCGGCTTGGGTGACGTTGAGAGGGCGCTTTGCATGGTGTGCTGTATCCAGAACGGTATGCGCTAAAGATACCATTACACACCGCACTTATGTGTGTGCGGTGGGGAAAATCGGATCTCCCGAAAACCAGTAGGAGGTCGATCACCCCATGCTCTTTGCTTACTGGCCAGCCCGGCACGTTATACTCGCCGCTACGCTGGGCCTACTAAGGGAAGGTGCGGGTATGACACTGCGGACTTTCGCAGCGACCGATAGCATTCAGGATATGGCAGCCGCTCTTCAGCGAAGCGGAGCTGTAGTGATCGACTCAGTGCTTCCTGAAGACGTTTCTGAAGGGTTGTGCGCCGATTTGCGCCCGGAGTTTGACCGGGAGGGCCACTTGTACCAAAACACCTTCAATGGCCATCAAACATTACGCGTAGGTGGTGTGACCAAGTACTCCTCGCATTTCCCTACTCTGCTCTTGCACCCCACCGTGTTGGCGATCGCGGACGTCATCCTAAAGCCACACTGTGAGGTCTATCAGGTGGGTAGCACCACTGCGATCGAAATACTGCCCGGTGAGGAGGCGCAGGTGTTGCACGCTGACGACTCCTGTTATCCCAGTCATTTATTGCCTTTCGAAGCGCAGATTTCGGCTTTGTGGGCGCTAGATGATTTCACCATTGAGAATGGCGCTACCCGGGTGGTGCCGAGAGAGATAGGTATAGAGCATCCGGAAGACGCCCGCGACGAGCATGTGGTGCAGGCCGTCATGCCCAAAGGCTCGGTGATAATCTATTTGGGATCGACGATTCACGGTGGCGGCGCCAACCTGAGTGAGGCGCCGCGAAAGGCGGTGGTCAATACATACTGTTTAGGTTGGTTGCGCCAGGAAGAAAATCAATATCTGACCCTGACCAAGGACGAGGTGGCGGCTCAGTCGGAGGAGATGCGGCGTATGCTGGGATTCCAGGCTCACGGCCCTTATCTGGGTGTGTGGCCAGAAGATCCAGACGGACTTTGGTACGAGACCTGACTCACACAGATCTTGCGGGAGACCGTGAAGGTCAAGCTGATGAGCGAGCCATCACAGAGTCGCCATTATTTGCGTCTGGAGAGGAGTGGATACAGCGCCGGTCCCGACAGAAGCGCGGCCAAACCGGCCACTCCATACCAACCGATCTCCATACCCAATAGATTAAAACGATCGCGATCCCACAGCATGATGCTGTGATCGCCAAATGTGATGGTCATCATAAAGGCAATGAGCCCTATTGGCGGAACGACTAGCGCTATGAGCGTGTAGGTACCGCCTGGGATTTTAAAGGGGCGTTTCAGGTGGGGTTCCTTAATGCGAAGTTGCACCGCTGCAATAAAAATCAGGGCATAGGAGGCCACCATCAATAGGACATCAATAATGACTAGGCTTTGAAAGGGCCCAATGACCAGCAAGGCGTTCACACCAGCGATGAGTAGCAGGGCCGCTACAGGAGTTCCGAAACGCTTGTTGATTGAAGCAAGTGGTGTGGGGAGTAAGCCATCTGTGGCCAATGCTTGCAGGGGGCGGGCTCCGGAGGCCATGTAGTCCAGATAGAGCGCAAGGTTACCCAGAACTGCGGACGCAAGTAACGCATGACCCAGCGCCGTCCCGCCCAGCATTCGACCGATGTCGACGAAAGATACCTTGCCATCACCGCTATCGACCGAGAATAGTTCCCAGTGACCGAAGGCAGCAAGACTGGCGGTCGTGGGAAGTAAGTACATTAACGCTACGAAGGGGAGGGCGAGCATCAGTGCCTTGGGAATAATGCGCTGCGGTTCTTCTATCTCACCAGCTAGCGTGGACATCGACTCATAGCCCGAGTACATCCACATACCGATACTGAGTCCCAATATCAGGGCGCCGTCTGTGCCGAGTAGGTCCGTATCGGGCGGCGTTATTGGTGTGAACGGGTTGAATTGCCAATTGGCGATACCGATTGCAGCCAGCACCAGAATGGGCGAAATAATCAAGATTGCAAACAGACTTGAACTGATTGCCACCACTTTGATGCCGAGTATGTTGATAACGGTAAACAGGGCAATGATGGACCAGCAGATTCCGAAATAAACCGCGTCGCTAAAGCCAATTTGGTTTTGTAGGTAGGTGGCGCTGAGAACAATGTAGAGCGACGTGTCAACTAGTAGGGCAAGCGACCACCACCAACCCGCCTGAAATCCCCAGAATCTGCCCAGCCCTCGGCGCGTCCAAACATAGAACCCGCCATTGTCTGGCATGGCCGAACCTAATTCGCTGGCCACTAGGGCCATGGGCATGGCCCATATAATCGGCAGTGCGAACAAGAGCAGTAACGTTAGACCAGGCCCGGAGGAGGACACCATCTCTTCGATACCAAACGAGCCGCCCGACACGAAGATATAGATCATGAAGAACGCGCTGAAGAGTGGTACGCGGGTGCGTACAATCTCGTCTGACTTCAACTGTGACGGTTTGTTGTGCACTGTGCTCGCTGCAGACGGGTCTGATCTTTGAGTGTACTAGGTTGCGCGACTGTAAGATTACGAGCAGGAGAGAAAAACTGACGGGTTATTTAATCAGCGGCTCGATCCTTTACGATCAGCACAAAGAGGAGCTTCGATATGGATCAGGATGAGGCGCGAGAGCTGCTGATTACGGCCTCCAGAGATCATAATGCTGGACGGTTGCGAGATGCAGCCCAAGCCTATGCTGGCGTCTTACAAGCGATCCCCAATCATCCCGAGGCTAACCACAATTTTGGAATCATCCTCATGCAAACGGGGCAGGGGGCCGAGAAAGCGAAGCCTTTCTTTCACAATGCTTGGATTGCTGATCCAACTCATCGCCAGCACTGGATGAGTTACATCAAGTTATTGCGGCAAATGAAAGATGACGCTGCGTTGGCTCAGGTGCTCTCGGATGGGCGTGCCAGAGGCCTGTTGGAGACTGAGGCAGAACCGCCATCTGAGCGCACCCCGAACCAATCGAAGAAAACCTCGGAGAAAGATCAGGCCACTATCCCTCGTTTAGAGGCGTTGTTTTCTGAGGAGAGTTACCAGAGTGTGATTGAGACAGGTGAACGGCTCCTTGCTGCTCAACCTGATGCGATAGAAGTGCTGCTCCTTGTGATGCGCGCTCACATGGCTTTGTATCGCCACGATCAGGCCTTGGCATTAGGTCAAAACGCGCTTGCACGCAGTGCGGATGCTCGGCTGATGTCTCTCCTAGCCAAGTGCTATATGGCAGACGGGAAGGAGCTGGCCGCGATGGAACTGCTGGAGAAATCCCTCGCACAGAACCCCGCTGATACAGACCTATTTGTGGAACTATTTGAGCTTCAGCAGGGTGAAGGTCAGACGCTCAGAGCCTTGGCATCTGCCGATAGTTTTATCGCGTCAAACCCGTCATCCGAAGAGCCTCTAGTGAGAAAAGCACTGTTACTCAGCTCGCTGGGTGAGTTAGACGGTGCGCTTGCACTACTGGATAGAGCGCTGGCAGTGGCCCCGAGAACAGCCCATATATGGAGCCTCAAGTTGTCGATCTCAAATTACAGTACGAAGGTGACTCCGGCAGAGTCGCTGCAGGCGGCGAACGAATTCGGTCGCATGTTGGAGAGTAAGGCTGAGCCATTTACCGACTGGGCAGTGCAAAAAGAACCGCAACGATTGAGGGTGGGCATTGTCTCGGGGGATCTGAACCGACATCCCGTCGCCTACTTTCTTGAGGAGGTATTGCGTAGCAGCGATCGGATAGATTGGTTTGCCTACAGTACCCAAAGTAAACGCGATGACGTGAGCCGGCGTATCGAGCAACTCGTTGCTCAGTGGCGGGATATGTCGGGCTTGAGTGCACAGAATGTCGCTCAAAATATTCACAGCGATGGCGTTCACATTTTATTGGATCTGTCGGGTCACACGGCCTTCAATGCATTGCCTGTGTTCGCTTACAAGCCTGCCCCGATTCAAGCTTCATGGCTGGGCTACTTTGCGACCACTGGATTATCCTCCATCGATTATG
>CALKMV010000037.1 GCA_938091485.1 uncultured Luminiphilus sp. | reverse complement strand
GTCTCTGAAAAACCTCCAACTGCCATCTGCGCCAGCGACTGATTACCCAGATGATTGCGCGTCATCAGCTCCAAAATGGGCCGACCGATAATCTGTTGTCCTCGGAATTGCCCCTTTTGGACCAGCATCTCGCAGAAGTTGGCGTAGTCCTGAACCTTACCGACTAACCCGCCAGCGCCAGAGGGCGCCTTGGGTGAGGAGCGGTACCGACTGGTATGAGGGTCATCTTGTAGGCGAAGGGATTTGTCTGGTGCGCGCTCGTAGCAGGCGGCAAAACGATCTAATTGATGATCAGACACACTGAATCCGGTGTCGGGCATATCGAGAGGTTCAAAAATCCGCTCTTGCAAGAAAGACTCAAACGACTGGCCCGATATAGCCTCAACCAGATAACCACAGACATCGGTGCTCAAGGAGTAGCTCCATCGTGAACCCGGGTCATAGAGCAATGGTACCTCGGCAAGTTTCTCGACGAATTCCTGCAGGGTGTCGGTGCCCGCGCGAGAGATGCCTGCTGCGGCGTAAGCGGGATCTACCGGCAGCTCTAAACCCGGCAGAAAACCGCCGTAGGTCAGGCCCGCCGTGTGACAGAGCAGATGCTGGACCGTCATGGGGGTACTGGGTGGCCGCGTCACCATCGATTCGCCTTCGCCTTCTACCCAAACACGGTGCTTTCGCCAGGAAGGAATGAATTTGTAGACCGGATCGGTGAGCTGAAACCGTCCTTCCTCAAACAGCATCATCAGTGCTATCGAGGTGACGGGCTTGGACATCGAATAAATGCGAAAAATCGTGTCTTCGCGCATCGGCTTTTTACGCTCGATATCCATGAGGCCTATGGACGAAGCCGCCGCTAACGTACCTTTGCGCACGACTCGGAGGCTGTAGCCCGGAATTTTCTGGGGCTCGATGTAGCGACTGATCAGATGGTCATCCAGTTTCGCCAGTTTTTCAGGGCAAAATCCTGCTGCGGTCGGGTTAGCTTGCATCAGTTCAGAATTACTCAATACATCTGGCCAATAGGGATTATGGGCTCAAATTGACGCGCTGTCGCGAGTGGAGAGACCGTCTGTGTGGTTGGCTATGCGATGTGCTCTCTTGTCCGGGAATATGCCCAATTCCCCTCACCCTGAGGCGTTGGGCTAATCAGAATTTTAAGTCGGTGCCACTGGGAGCCGATGCGCTAATCAGAGCCAAGGTGCGGATTCACGACCCGAGATCTTAGTATGCGATAGATATCCTGAAAGCCTTCTCCGTGGGGTTTGCGGTACCTGTTGCATAACCACCGTGTATCAGGGCCATATCGATACTGCACAAAGTGGCTTACTTCATGAGCAATGGTCCCCGCAAGGACCAGCTCTGGCGATGTGATATCTACTGACCCAATCACCGGATCATTCTTGAATGCGGGGTATTCCATGAGTGTGGTGATATTTTTGTTAAAGGCGGTCAAATCAATCGTGACGCCGCGTTCACAGGCGGAAGATCGATGCCCCGCTAGCTTTACGGTAACTGTGATGTCAGTCCGCGCGGTTGAGTAGTCTGCGGGCAGCTCATAATGCTGTCGCGTGATTTCCCGCAGGCACCGCTTGATCCACTTGACCGCGATATTCCTCTGCGTCGCAGTGACGCCGGTTCGCGTAATGATGTGCATGCCTGAATCCTACTCGATGGTGCTTGATTGTGCTTCCCGGATCGTCACTTTCGCGGTTAGTTTGAGCCCACTAGGAATACCCGTTTCAGCGCGGTATACACTGACACTCTGTTTGCACTTAATACAGACAAGCCGATGACAGATTTTCATTACGACCCGATACCGCTCGATCCGCCGCAACGCCTCACAGAAGCAGAGATGCTTCGATCAGCGACAGCTCACTGCGAGTTTGTGAGTAAACGGCGCACGGTGAGAGACTTTTCGCCCGATCCCATTGATCGAGCGGTCATAGAGGTTTGTCTGGAGGCGGCAGGGTCGGCGCCAAGTGGGGCAAATCATCAACCATGGCACTTTGTCTGCATCAACGATGTCAATACCAAACGCGCCATTCGCGAGGCAGCCGAGGTCGAAGAGCAGGCTTTTTATGGTGGCCGGGCCGGGGACGCTTGGTTGAACGATCTCAAAAAAATTGGCACTGATGCCTCAAAGCCATTTTTAGAAACGGCCCCCTGGCTCGTTGCGGTCTTCGCTGAGCGCTATACCAATGACCAGCAAGGGCAGCGAAAAAAGAACTACTACGTGCCCGAGTCGGTTGGTATTGCTACGGGTTTTCTGATTAACGCGTTGCATCATGTTGGGCTTGCCACATTGACGCATACCCCCAATCCGATGAAGTTCCTCAACCAGATTTTGGATCGCCCCTCGCGGGAGCGTCCTTTCCTGTTGCTGGTGGTCGGCCACCCTGCCCAGGACGCAATGGTTCCTCGAGCTGCGACGGTGAAGAAGCCGTTGAATCAGATCGCCACTTTTGTCTGAACACGCCGAGTAATCCCTGAGCTAGTGATGTAAAGCGGAAGATGATGGCTAGCGGAGAGCAAAATGGAGACTTGTGAGGTCGCTGTCTTGGGGGCTGGCTTGGCCGGCTTGTGTGCCGCCAGAGATCTTCAGGAAGCGAATGTCAATGTGGTGTTACTGGAAGGAAGGGATCGAGTAGGGGGTCGAACCTGGAGCAAATCATTCGATGCGCCGGGTTGCATCGTGGATCTGGGTGCAGAGTGGGTAGCGCCGCAGCACCACACGGCGCTGGTCAAAGAGCTCACACGCTATGGTCTCGGGCTTGAGCTGAATGAAGTGGCAAGTGACGCCACTGTGCAAACCCTGAGCCGATCAGAGACG
Source organism: uncultured Luminiphilus sp. (assembly GCA_938091485.1). GTDB lineage: Bacteria > Pseudomonadota > Gammaproteobacteria > Pseudomonadales > Halieaceae > Luminiphilus. Next base: position 5,428 of record CALKMV010000037.1, on the reverse strand, counting down.
AGCGCTTTCACCTCCTTGCTAAGCAGGCTCGACAAGATCGCCCAAACTGTGAATGTGCGCGACCCTGCCTGGTACCGATCTCTCGACAGCTTTGATCTCCCGGTGACGGAGTATTTAGAGGATCTGGACTTAGAACCAGAGGATGAGAGCTTACTGCTTGCCAATGGTTTCGCGCTTCAGGGGGCGGGCCCTGCTCAATACAGCCTGATTAATTTACTCCATGAGTTTGCGTCGTTTGGCAGCTCGGAGGAGGCATTTTATGCCGCCGAGTGTCGAATCGAAGGTGGCGCACAAGCGCTGTCGATTGCGCTCGCTGAGGTGCTTGGCGCCAGGTTGAGGCTCAATTGGCGGGTGGACTCGGTGTCGCAAACCGATAGCGGTTTGATGATTCAGGGCCCCTCAGCGCAGTTGCACGCTCAGCAAGTGGTCATTGCGCTGCCAGTCAATGTGATGCGAGACCTGACACTTGATCTCCCACTGCCTCAAGCGTCACTCAGTGTGATTGCGCGAGGCCATGTGGGCCGCGCTGCAAAAGGATGGGCTGGCGCTACAATGCCGAATTCGGTGGAATCCACAGGCTGGCCCAACGCAGTAGAGGTCTATTGCCGGGAGGGGAGTCGCTCACGTGCTGTTTGCACCTTTGCGGTTGCAGCGCCGAACCACGAACAGGCGCTCAAGAACAGCTGGGCCGCGGTATCGCAGCGTCACCCGGAAGTGACCTTGACGGGAGAATTTTTGTCGCACGATTGGTTGAGCGATCCTTTTGCCAAAGGGTCGTGGCTCAGCGCTGCACCCGGGCAGTCTTCTGGCTTACATCAGTTGGCTGACGCACCCCCGCCCTGCGTTTTTGCGGGTGGAGATCTATCGCGTGGTTGGTACGGCTGGATGGAAGGTGCAGTGACATCGGGCGCTGATGCGGCGAGTAGAATTTTGGCTTATCGCGAGCGGGGAGAAAAGTTGCCGGCGTCTGCCTGACTTGCCATCTACGCTCTGGTCAATCTTTCTCGTTACAACTGATGCTGCCTGTGGCGTTGCTGACTAATGATATGTGCCTGAGAGTTAATCCGGGTCGGTTGTCAGAGATGTCAGGATGGCATCAAATTGGGCTGGCCCGCACCAGGCTTCGCCGCAAACAAACCGTGGTATGCAGTATGGATTTGTGTCCTTAGTGACAAATGCGGGTTCGGTAGAAAAGGCGCCAACGATGCCGTGCTTGCGCCCCTGATTCGGCAAAAACTGGCTAATCAGATAGTCGTTTGTATGTCCGTATGGGTAAGCGAAGAGGCAGCTGTGGCGATTGGTCTGTCGGCAGTTGTCGTTGATGTACGACTGTGCCTTGGTAATTTGAGCGGCGGCGATTTCTTGGCTGGCAACGGCGTGAAAGGAGCCCAGAGAGTCTGGATCCAGCGCGGCATCGCCGACTGCAGGATGGGCATGATCCCAGCTGTGATTTTCAATATGTATCAGCCCCTTGTCGGCGGCTTCTTGCCACCAGTCCTCGTTCGATAGCGGTAAAGCTTCATAGCACTCCTCGTCGATCAAGGCCCTCGCTTCCGGGCTGCCAATGACAAAGGAGGTGAGCATGCCCGACTTTGGTAGTGCATGTTGATCGCAATGCTCACTGATAATGCCAGCAAAGCTTTTCTGAAGCCCGAGAGAGGGGTGTTGGTAATCGTGCCAGTCGAGATAAGTGCCATCGTCTGCGCTCAAGCCAACAAAATATTCAGGGAGTGGGTGGTCTACGCGATCTGTCAATGCGCGGGCAATGGTCTCGAGTGGAATGATGGGGAGGTTAAATCGCGCGATAGTGTCAAGATTGTCTTGCAACGATTCGTGATCGCTGATGGTGTCTTTACCATCACCGCAATTTTGCGCGTGGTAGCAAAATATCGCGCCTCGCATCAGAAGTTTCCGATCTCCAGCGCCTGATCGATCAGCTTGGCGCGCAACACGCTGTCTAGGGGTTTGGTTGCTCTGATCAAAAGATTGCCGATACCAGAATCCTCAAATCCGGCCGCCAGATCGACTTCTCGTGCCCTTGGATTCTCCGCCAGGCCGAAGAAAGCGTCAATTTCGGCGTCAAAATGAGTGAACGCGAAGCGTAAAGTATGAAACAGCGCACCCCCCGCTTCAGTGAACAGCACCTGTTGCTCTTGGCTCATGCTGCGCACCACTTCTCCATCTGTGCACCCACCTCCGATGTAGCCTGCTCGATCTCGTTGCCAAAAGTGGAGATAGGACAGCGCGCGAGTACTACCGGATGGGTCTGTGTAAAACGCGACGATATGGCGCCCCCAATTTGGGACCGTTTGGCCGAAGGTTTTTCGAAACAGTTCGCTGCAGAAAACCGTCCCGTCAGGGACCTCGACCACTTCAATCCAGTTAGCCCAGGTTGTTGGGGGCGATTCGATATCAACTCGGTCAGGCATTCAGAGGTCATCGGATGACACGGTCTCACAGACTATCTCATGAACTGTCTTGAATTGGGAACGCACTGTATGCCAGCCCAGGATTTTTTATGACCGCAGGTTGGTGTGTAAACGAAGTTTGAAGCGTTGCTTTATCTGGATTCGTCATCATAGAACGGAGAATAAAAACCCGCCGATCAAGGTGCCCAATGAATAGCCCAATACACCAACCAACACCCCCGGCGTAATCTGGTCATGCCAGCCTTTCGCTGCGGCCATTGCGGGTGCCGTGGTGGCGCCTAGAACCGCGGCATTGGAGGCAGTCAGTAATTCCGGAAGCGTGAGCCCGAGCCAGCGGCCTATCACCAGCAGACAAGCAAGATGCGTTGTCAGCAAAATGCTTACCAAAGCGATCAACATGGGCGCCACGCTGAGCATGGCGACGACATCTGCTCCAGCAGCGATCGAGCCAAAAAACACGAATGACAATACAACGCCCAGCTCAAAACCCCCGGTACACCAGACACGTAATCTCGGGACCATCGTGGCGATGGCGAGGGTCAGTATCGTCAAGATTATGTAGCGACCACCCGAGAAGTCTGCCCAGGCGGTCAGAGCGTCACTGATGCTCACCAGCAGTGTGGCGACCGCCAAGGCTGTGCAAAGCGAAGTGGGCGTCATCGACACCTCATTGCCCTCAGGATCATGGCTAACGGAGATTTGTGTTTTCGTCTGGGGATGAGCAGTAAAGCGTCGAGCCAACCACTGCATGCCGGGTAACAGTCCAAGGACACTGAGAAAAATAGCGCTAAACAGGTTATCAGCAGCGGTGGCAGCGGAGAAAAAGGAAGCGTCGCCAGATAGCCCTGTCATCTCACCTAGCGCCGCGTAGTTCACTGACCCACCTATGTAGGTGGCGGCGAACAAACCGGCAATGGCGCTTTCCTTGTCTGTCGCGGCGATATTCGCGCCCCCTGCCAGAGCGCTGAGATCGAGGATGGAGATGGCTAGCAGGACTCCGGCGACCGTGCCGACCGAGGCCACCATGAAGGCGAGCGCAGTCCGCGATGCCTCGCGAAGGAGCCGCCTGATATCACCTTGCAGCAGGAAAAGAGGAATCAGCACAGGCACCAGGTAGGCAAAGACAAAGTCATAGGTGGGGGCTTGATGGGGGATGACACCCACGTTGGCTGCGACAATTGCCATCAAAATCACGAGCACTGTGCCGGTGAGCAAAGCGCCGAGGCGGGTTGTCTGCAACCAGAAAGCTAGCGCGGCCAATCCCATCAGGGCAGCAAAGATTCCAAGATGATTGTCGGGGCTCAACATCGGGCGAGGCGTCCTGCTAACGTCGATATGATGCTACTGTAGCTCGCCGGGAAAAACACGGTACGGCCTTGTTCTTTTCCGCATTCAAGCCTCACAGGAGAGACAACAATGGGAGAGCCATCGGGCGAACCGCCTAAGCAGCTTAACGTGTTGGGGTTACCCATCGAGCTTTGTTGTCAGGATCCGGTCACCGGATTTTTTCGTGACGGTCACTGTCATACGGGCCCAATGGATCACGGCCTCCACACTGTGTGTGCTCAAATGACAGAGGAGTTTCTTGCTTTCTCCGTGTCTGCAGGAAACGACTTGGTCACGCCAATGCCGCAATATGGATTTCCCGGGTTAAAGGAGGGTGACCGATGGTGTCTGTGTGCGATGCGATGGCATCAGGCACACGAAGCGGGGAGCGCGCCACGACTTTACCTGCGAGCGACTCACCAAAAAACGCTTGAGATCGTCCCGCTCAATGTCCTCAAGCAGTTTGCGCTGGACCTCTCATGAGCGTTGACATCGACTCCGCAGGAGGGGCTTTTACTTGCCAGTGAGTGTTTGGCTGAGCTTGCCTTCAAGGGCCATACCGGCAAACATCGCCAAACAAAAGATTAATGTGGACTCGTACCCGTAGAGCAGGCTGACCAAGGCCGGTCCGGGGCAGTAACCCGACAGTCCCCAGCCGATGCCAAATAGCACGGCGCCACCGACCAAGCGCCGATCCAACAGCTGCTTACCAGGCAGGGAAAAAGCGGATGCCATCAGGGGTGCTTGCCGTCGCAAGACCCAGGGTGTCAGGATGAAGGTCACGACAACGGCGCCGCCCATGACAAATATCAGGTCGGGTATCCAGGCCCCTGTGATGTCGAGAAAGCCCAGCACCTTCGCCGGGTCTGACATCCCTGACAACGTCAGTCCCAGGCCAAAAAGCACACCGGATATCAAAGCGGGCCACGCTTTCATCCTCTGCCTCCCATCAGGTTTTGCATGATGAATACCGTGATAATACCCAGCGTCATGAAGGTAAGCGTGGCGGTCACCGATCGAGGTGACCGTCGACCGAGGCCGCACACACCGTGGCCGCTGGTGCAGCCGCCGCCCATGCGCGTTCCGATCCCAACAAGTAATCCGCTGATGGCAATGAGCCAAGTCGGTGCGATGGATTCATCCGGCAAAGGTTGCCCTATGACGGTATGTGTTAGCAGGCCACCCAGAAGCAAGCCGACCAAAAATAGCCACCGCCAGCCTCGATCCGGTCCGGCAAGAGATCCCCAGGCAATGCCGCTAATGCCCGCGACGCGACCCAGCGTGAGTAGCAACCAGATGGCAGAGAGACCCAGCAGAATACCGCCAATGAGGGGGAGCAGATATGTAGTCAGGACCATGGCGCTTTTATCGCAAAAGAGGAGTGGCTAATGATGATTGGCGCTGGGATCGCAGCGCAAGCGTTAAAAGCGGGCAGTGCCTGCCTGTCCGCGGCAAACACAGCGGTTGTCGTTTTTGAACAGGTGCTGATGGGAAGCGGTGGCGTGAGACGCGCACCGGCTGTTAGAGCCAGCGGTTTACCAGCCCGCTGAGATTAGTGCCGCTTCCTGCTGTGGGCCTAGCGCCACATCAGTTGCCGTCTCGTCGATGAATCGCGCTACTTGTTCTGTGTCACCTGCACCGGCAGGTCGGTATTGCGTTTCCTGTTCGAGGAA
>CALKMV010000036.1 GCA_938091485.1 uncultured Luminiphilus sp. | reverse complement strand
TGCGCAGCAAAACCGAGATAATGGCCCTCGGGCGGGTTCATTTTGGCCATGCGCTCGCCAGCAACCCGAATCACGTTATTGAGCCTCGGCGAGTTCTGGGTGTTCTGCAGGCGAAACGCCACCTCATCTATATCCGCCGCTGCAGCCATTTCATCGATCATCGATTCCTTGGCAAAAGCGGTATAGGAATGCCCAACTGATCGCCAAAACGTCAGTGGCAAATCATGGTCCACGGTCATGTGGGTCACGCGGGTATTGGCGTGATCATAGTCCTCGAACAACCCTTCCGTACTCGACTCATCGGTAGCGAACTTCTCGAAATACATCTCGCTCAGTTGCGCTACTCCTTCGGCCACTGTATCCCCTATCCAGGGGAATGCTGCCGGCAATAACGTTCTGAAAGAATCCGGGGAGATGTTGCCACCCGCTCGTGCGGCATCCCACGCGGTCAGGTTGCCGTCTGCGTCAGCACCAGCCTTAATTCGCATCAAGGATGCCGGCCGGAACGGGCCTTGCTGAATATCGTCCTCCCGAGTCCAGACGAGCTGAATGGGCTTTGCCGACTGAACAGCAATCTCTGCAGCCTCTGTCAGGTGGTTGACCGTCCCACGACGCCCGAAACCGCCGCCAAGATAGGTCTGATGAAACTGCACGTTCTCCGGCGGAATGTCGGCAATGCGAGAGACAAGAGCGGGCACCGCGAATGGGAACTGAATGCCCGTCCATACTTCGGCACGATCTCCATCGATCCGCACCGTTGCATTCATTGGCTCCATCGGGGCATGCGCCAAAAGCGGGGTCCAATACTCTGCCTCGTGCACCGTAGTGGCGGCACTCAGCGCTTCTTCGACATCACCCTCGTCCGGGCCTTCAACGCCGTCGCCAGCATTTAGTGCGGCGGTGTAATCGGCATGAAGCGTCTCGGTATCAACCTGACCAAGCGCGACGCTATCCCAATCTACTTCGACCTGAGCCGCTGCCTGCTTGGCCTGCCAGAAGCTCTGGGCGACGACTGCCACCCCACTACCGATTTCAAACACGTCGGTAACACCGGACATACTGCGAGCGGCGTGGGCCTCTACAGATCTCACCGCGGCGCCAGACACAGGGGCACGGACAACGACCGCGTAATGAAGATCAGGGATATCCACATCAATGCCAAATTGTGCAGTCCCTGTGGCTTTTGCGACCGCATCAACACGCCGGCTCTCACGACCAATAAACTGAAAGTCGTCGGCCGACTTTAAAGGCGCGTCAGCCTCAATCTTGAGCGCTTGCGCGGTGTTGATAAAGTCGGCGTAGGGGTGACGCGCCTCGCCCGCTACCACATAACCGTTATCGGTGGAGAGTGACGAAACGGCTACGTCAAGATCCTTGGCTGCAGCCTCGAGGATCAGCGCGCGAGTGTTGGCACCTATCTGACGCAACTGGGTGTAGTGCGCGCGGATGGAGGTACTGCCACCGGTGCCCTGCATCCCAAAAAGGGGGTTCACGTAATCCTCGTGAGCACCCGCAAGTCTGATATCCATGTCGAGCGGATTCACATCGAGCTCTTCACCCACCAAAGTGGCGAGGCCAGTCGTGACGCCCTGCCCCATCTCAGACCGAGCGGTGTAAAAGCGAATCGTGTTGTCGGGCAGGACCTGCAGGAACGCATTAGGGGTCCACGCGCCCTCAGTGCTGGCAACCGGCAGCGGCGCCGGCGCGCTAGAGCAGCCTGTGATGGCAAAACCGACCACCAACCCGCCTCCGGTGACGGCGCTGGTTTGCAGGAAGCGACGACGTGAGACGTTAACCGTGTTCATGCCCTGCCCTCCGTCTGGCCCATCGCATCATAGGCGAGGGCATTGTCGCTAACTGACTGGATCGCACGCTTGATGCGCGGGTAGCACCCGCAGCGGCAAATGTTGCCCGACATAGCGGCATCGATCTCTTCGCTGCTGGGGTTAGGCTTGGCATCAAGGAGTGCCGCCGCGGCCATAATCTGGCCCGACTGACAGTAGCCACACTGGGGCACGGCAAATTCGTGCCAGGCCGCCTGCAGGGGATGCAAATTCTCCGGCGTGCCCAAGCCCTCAATCGTGGTAATCGACTTGTCTGCGACCGCCGCAATGGGCGTCACGCATGTTTTCACGGCGGCGCCGTCAACATGCATGGTGCAGGCACCGCACAAGCCGGCACCACAGCCGAACTTGGAGCCTTTCAGCTTGAAGTGGTCGCGTATCACCCACAGCAAAGGGGTGGTGGGGTCGGCGTCGGTCTGAACGGCTTCCCCGTTAAGGCTGAAGTTGATCATCCGTGGAGTCTCCATCTACATGAGCTGATATACGCCGCAGTGATGTGCCGCGGATCGGAATTAAACACTAAACAAACGTCATCAGGGCGCAAAATATTCTGCCTAAACCGCCTCAGTTGGCTACGACCCGAATGATAACGGCTATCATCGGCGATCCTAGGCACTCACTCCGGGTCAGCAACCTTCAGCAGCTGCTTACCGAGGTTCTTGCCCGTGAACAACCGCTGAAGAGTGGTCGGGATATTCTCAAACCCTTCCTGCATGTCGACCTGGTACTTGAGCTTGCCTTCACCAATCCAGCCCAGCAGGTCTTTGATCGCCTCGCCCGCTCGCGGCAGGTAGTCGAGCACGATGAAGCCCTCCATGCGGCTGCGCATGATGACCAGATTCATAATGTTGGTGGGGCCCGGTTGAGGCGTGGTCGCATTGTAGTTAGCAATGCCGCCGCACATCACCACACGTGAGCGCATGTTCAGGTGATTCAGCGCCGCCTCGAGGGTGTCACCACCGACGTTGTCGAAGAACACGTTCCATTTTTCGGGGCAGGCCTCGGCAATCTGTTGATCGAGGTTGCCCTGCTTGTAGTCAATGGCGTGATCGAAGCCCGCCTCTTCGGTGAGCCAGGCACACTTTTCGGGGCCGCCAGCAATACCGACGACACGGCAGCCTTTGATCTTGGCGATCTGCCCGGCAACCGAGCCTGTGGCGCCCGCCGCACCCGAGACCAGCACCGTCTCGCCAGGCTGCGGATCGCCCAGATCCAAAAGACCAAAGTAAGCGGTTAGGCCTGTCACGCCCAGCACCGAGAGCATCATCTCGGGCGGCGCGCCCTCTGGCATAGGCCTCAAGCTTGAAGGCGGATGCGCGGGGTCAACCACCGCGTAATCCTGCCAGCCGTTTGTGGCCTGCACCAATTGACCCGCTGAGAAATCCGGGTGATTGGACTTCACCACCTGTGCCACACAGCCGGCGCGCATTGGCTCACCGATCTGCACAGGAGGCAGGTAGCTCTCGCGGTCCATCGTCCAGCCACGCTGGGTGGGATCAAAGGAGAACATGATGTTGCGAATCAACACTTCACCGTCACCCGGCTCGGGGATATCGGTCTCAACGTACTGGAAATGTTCGGGGCCAATCATGCCCACGGGGCGCTCGTGTAAAAGCCACTGTCGATTCATAGTCATGGGTCTCTCCGTGTAACGACATTGGGGAAAAAGGGCAAAAATCCGTCCTTATCAATGCTTTGGGATTCGCCTTGCAGGGCCCCGCACCATACAACAAAGCGAGTCGCTTGTGCGGTGAAGTTGGCGCTGATGGGCGATAAACTGCTCACATACCAACAACGAGCAAAGCCCATGATCAACTCATACCCCGGCATTTCTCTCCGAAGCACTTTATTGCTGTCGCTGCTACTGAGCCACACCACTTTTGCCGATACAGACACACCTATCGATATGACCTGTGACGATACCAAGCCGGTGATCATGCTGGTCGCAGGCCGCACACTGGATACCGAGCGAATGCGCGACTATGCCATCGCGCTGCAGCAGTCAGACCTCTACCCCAACGCCCGCGGCTACTACCTGAATAACCCGCGACCGGTGCGCATTTTAGAGGGTGATCCTGACGTTAACGATGTGGCGCTGATGGTGCGCTTTCCCTCAGAGTGCGCTGCCGTCAATTTTTGGTACGACGAGTTCTACCAGACCGAAATCAAGCCACTGCGACAAAATCCCTCCGCTGGCGACTACGTAGTGACGCTCTATGACGAGGCTTCGTTACCGCCCTACATGGCGGGCAAGGTAGGGGACGGTAGCTACCTTAATAAGTAAGAAATCTGGCCGGGGCCAATCAGATCGGTAAGTGCGCCTTCCGATGGCTGGACTAGCTAGCTCTATTCAGGGGAAGCGTTGAGAGGTTGAGGTGTTCAGCTGCCAGGCTGATCCCACGCGGGCGGCAGCACCTCCCACTCGGGCGCCTCAAACTCACCGATAAAACGGATCTCCACAAACGGCGCCTGGGACTCGATGATCTCCTGCACCGCCCCCGGGAGTGACGCCGGCGAGGCATCCCGCGCGGCCTTACTCTCCCATGTCGCAATAGCCAGCGCGGTGCGCTCATCACCCATCTTGCGGTGCAAGCGCGTGCCCTGTGCACCCGGCGCCTGCTGAATCAACACGCTCGCCCGCACCCAAGCTTCGGCGTATTGCTCGATGGTGTAGCCGGGCTTGGCGGTGACTTCGAAGAGATAGTGCATCGCGGGCTCCATACATAATTCACCCACCATAACAGCAGCGACGGCGGCGAGCTGAGATGGCCGTAGTATGAGGGATCCAGCTGTCACACAAGCACAAACATGCCAATTGGCAGGGGCGGCACTAGGCTTGCCTTATCGCTGCACCCGCATCCCACCAATAAAAAACCCGCCGAGGCGGGGTTTCGATCAGGGCGCTCAGCGCCGCAAGATTGCGCAGCTGTTAGGCAAATCTCAGCCGCCGGTAACCAAGCCCGCCCATTAGGCCAAGCAGTATTAGCAATGCGGCCCAAGGCAAGGTGGGTATCGGCAATGCCGGTTCTCTCCTGAGCAGGGCGGTATCGGTGCTAGCCGCCGTTGGCAAGAAATCGCCCACTACATCGGGGCGAAGCGCCGCATTCACCTTGACCGAGGTCGCCTCTGGCAGCGTTTGTAGCGT
>CALKMV010000035.1 GCA_938091485.1 uncultured Luminiphilus sp. | reverse complement strand
AATAGTGTGAATGGCATAGGGATCGCTGGCATAGGGATCCCTGTCGAGCACGACAATGTCGGCGAGTTTGCCCACCTCCAGCGTGCCAATTTGATCCTCCAGTCGCAGTTGCCAAGCCGCATCCGAGGTGTGCGCACGAATGGCCTGGTCCACACTCAGCCGCTCACTGATTCGGGCCTGCACCGGAACTTTCGGGTTGCCCGCCTGCTGCCTAGTCACCGCCATCTCAATATTGAACATGGGGTTTAGTGCATCTTTACCGATCCAGCTGACTGGGTAGTCGCTGCCCAGCGTGACCTTACCGCCGTGTCGCAATATGGAAGCCAAGGGGTACATCTGGTTGAAACGGCCCATGCCCAGATATCGCAGCGCCAGATCATCGTAGTAGAACCAAGTCGGCGTGGTTTGCGCGACCGCCCCCAGCTCCGCAAAGCGACTCACGTCGTCAGCGTGAACGATCTCGATATGGCAAATAGTGGTTCGCGTGTCGCTGTCTGGGTGCAAGCCCTTGGCGCGCTCGATCGCGTCCAGTGCTGACCGTACCGCACCATCACCGATGGCGTGCAAATGCAAATCCACGTCGGCCTCATGCGCCGCCGCCACCGCATCGAACATGACGGGATTGGGTAATAACGGCGTGGCTTCGTGGCCCTCCGGCTGGCTATAGGGCTCCAACATGACTGCCGTTTTAGCTTCCACCGTGCCATCTATTGATAGTTTCAACGTCGACACGTTAAACAGCTCATGGTGGTATCGCGCATTCAACCCTTCAAGGATCTCCAACGCATTGGTCAATTGCTCTGGCTGATTAACGTACAGAGAGGCAACCATTCGAACCGGGAACTCACCGGCCTCCACCATTTTGAGCGCCAGCCGGCGCCCCAACTCAGCCGTGTCGATCATGCCTGCATCAAAGGCAGCTGTGAGACCGACTGCCGACATCTCTTTGAAAAAATCGGGGGCCGCCAAGGCTAGGGCTTCTTCACTGACCACGCCCAGCGCCTCGCTGACAGGGTCAATCGCCGCACCTTCAACCAGCCAGCCGGTTGGGTTGCCCTCCTCGTCTCGCTGAAAGAAGTGTGCGCCCGGTACCGGGTCGGGGGTTTTCCGTGAGATCCCTGCGGCCTGTAAGGCAAGTGTATTAGCCCACCCAGTATGACCCCCCTCATCAATGATGAGCGCGGGTCGATCTGGAACGACGGCGTCTAGTTGCGCGGCAGTCGGCCCCTCCACCCCAAAGGCCGGAGCCAGAAAGCCAGAACCGAGCAATGGGTTTTGATATGGATGCGTTCTGGCGTGCTCTGCAATCGCTTCAAGCACCTGCTCTGCGCTGTCATAGGGGCTGAGCTTGACGCCGTTGATCAACGGCAGCGTATCCATGCTGTGAATGTGTGTATCGATAAAGCCGGGCATTACCGTTCGACCATCGAGCTCGATGATCTGGGTCGCGGGACCGATATGCGCCGCCGCCTCGCCCTCACCTAGCCAAGTCAAACGATTCCCGGTGAACGCCATCGCAGAGTAATGCGAGGCCGAGTCATTCAATGAGTAAATCACACCACCGCGCAAAACCCAGTCGGCCTCTGCAACAACAAAGTTGCCGCACAAAGACCCAAACAAGATCGCAATAAGACTGCTGATTTTCATACCGTCTCCCGAAACGTCGTCGATAAGACCTAGGGCTCTATACCAAAGTGTTGGCCGAACACGCGTTCCCATTAGAATCGAATGTCCGTACTATTTGGCTATTGAGCAACAGATTCACCTCAGGAGCAAAGCATGTCTCAATCGCGACCTCTAGAGGGCCTTCGGGTCATCGAGCTAGGGCAACTTCTGGCTGGCCCATTTGCGGGTACCGTGCTTGGCTACTTCGGCGCAGAAGTCATCAAGGTTGAACCCCCCACAGGAGACCCCATCCGGCAGTGGCGTGAGGTGCGCAACGGCATGTCGCTCTGGTATCACTCGCTGGCGAGAAACAAAAAAAGCGTGACGCTGGATCTCAAATCAGAGCGCGGGCGAGAACTGGCCTTTGAACTGCTGACTAAAGCAGACGTGGTCATAGAGAATTTCCGCCCAGGTGCGATGGAGAGCTGGGGGCTTGGGCCCGACCAGGTCAAGGAGAAGAATCCGGGCATCATCTACGCTCGCATCTCCGGCTATGGTCAAAGTGGTCCCTTCTCTGAGAAGCCAGGCTATGCCTCCGTCACCGAGGGATACGGAGGGTTCCGTTATATCAACGGCGAGCCCGGCAAAGCACCAGTGCGACCCAACATCTCTCTTGGCGATACCGTCGCTGCGATTCACGCCGCTCTGGGCGTCGCATTCGCCATCATCGAGAGAAATAAGAGCGGCAAGGGTCAGGTCGTTGACGTGGCGCTGTACGAATCCATTTTTAACTTGCTGGAGGGCATCGTCCCTGAATTCGATGGAGCGGGCGTCGTCCGCGAACCCTCAGGCACAACGATTACTGGCATCGTACCGACCAATACCTACCTCTGTGCAGACGGCAAACACGTGGTCATCGGCGGTAATGGCGACTCGATCTTCAAACGCCTGATGAAAGAAGCCGGACGCGAGGATATGGCCAATGATCCCGAGTTGGAGCACAACCAGGGCCGCGTGATTCACGAACAAAAGATCGATGAAGCGCTCGCCAAATGGTGCAGTGAGAACACCTCAGACCAGATCATCAGCAAGCTTGAGGGAGCGCGGGTACCGGTTGGCCCCATCTACAGTGTTGAAGACATGATGACCGACCCCCACTACATCGCCAGAGGCATGTTCGAGACCGTCGAGATCGATGGCGAGCCTCTGAAAATACCCGCCATCATGCCAAAGCTCAGTGAAACGCCCGGGCGCACCGATTGGCCGGGCGCGCAGATTGGCCAGCACAATGCCGAGGTTTTGGGCGACCTATTGGGCCTCTCTGAGGACGATCTTCACGGTCTCAGTGAGGACGGGATTACCTGCTGATTCTCAAAACAGTATGAAACTGCATGGACTGACCGTTCTAGACCTCTCGCTGTTCCTGCCTGGCCCGGCGGCAACACAGCTGATGGCCGACCATGGTGCGCGGGTCATTAAGGTTGAAAATCCACATGCGCCAGAGCCAACCCGCTCGGCTGAGTCATTCCCATGGCAGCAGGGCAGCGAAACCGTGATGTTTCGCAACACACAGCGAGGCAAAGAGAGCATCGCGCTGGATCTCAAATCCGATGCAGGCAAACGGGCTCTCCTCAAGCTGGCAAAAAAAGTCGACATCGTAGTCGAGGCGTTCCGGCCAGGTGTTGCCAAACGACTCGGTATCGATTTCAAGACCTTGTCGGCAGACAACCCGGGGCTGATTTATTGCTCTATTTCCGCCTTTGGGCAGACCGGACCATGGCGTGACAAACCCGCACATGACACCGCGACCGTCGCAGCGGCGGGTATTCTTGATGTCACCCGATCGCCCGAGGGGGACTCAGGGCCCGCTATTATTGGGGTGCCAATAGCGGACATGCTGTCGGCCTACCTCGCGCTCTCAGGCATCCTGATGGCTTTGCACCGCCGGCATACGACCGGTCACGGCGACTATTTGGATATCAGCATGTTTGAGTCAGTTCTGGCGGCCAGCCCAAACATTCTGGGGCCCGTCTTCGGCGGCGATAAGGCGCCGGAGCGGCTGAAAGAGCGAACACATGGCGGCAATGCCATGCTCAATGTTTACGAGACAGCAGACAAACACCACATCGCGTTAGGCGGCGGCGAGCACAAGTTCGTCACTGCGCTGTTTGAAGGCCTTGGGCGCACTGACTTCATTGCCCCAGTAACAGGGCCCGCCGGCGAAGGCCACTGGCCTGCCATTGCGTTTCTGCGCGAGACTTTTAGAGAGCGCACTCGAGCAGAGTGGGAGAGCTGGTTCGAAGGCCGCGATATCTGCTGGAGTCCTGTGGTGTCCCTAAAAGAAGCGTGGCAATCGGAGCATGTTCAGGAGCGCGGCATGCGCTTTAAGGATGCCGAGGGTAATGACCATATCGGCTCCGCCGTCAGATTCTCAGACGAACCGGCTCAAATCAGTACACAGTTACCGGGAATCGGCGCCAATACGGCGCAAATTATTGCTGAGCTGGACTTGACCGAAGCCGATCGTGAGGCGATATTGTCTCTGTTATGATCGAATGTCCGGACAACGGGCGAGAAGTGCAGGCTTTTGACTTGATCTGAAGCCGCTAAAGTGCTGTAGATACCCTGATTACGAGCCTTTCCCAGGCTCAATGACGAAGGAGGCTACCCATGAGGAGCTGCACCCCAATCAACCGACGCCAGCGTGCGTTGGCAACACTCCCGGTGACTGCCGCAGTTTCAGCAGCCATTTCTGCTACGGCGGCATTCATCCCGTCAGTTGCCATGGCGCAACTTGAGGAGGTCGTGGTGACAGCGCGTGCCCGCGCCGAGTCACTGCAGGACGTTCCCGCTACGGTCACGGCTTTCACCGAAGGCCAAATCGAAGCTATGGGCGTGGAGCGCGCAGAGGACTTCATTTACATGACGCCGGGCGTGACCTTTGTGAACACCGTGGAAGTCGGTGACAGCTCGCTGAGCATCCGCGGCATCAACGGCGCGCGTGACGCAGAAACCAACTTTGCGTTTATCGTCGACGGCATCCTCTACACCAACCCCTCAGCATTTAACCGAGAGTACCCTGACCTGTCGCAGATTGAGGTGCTTAAGGGCCCGCAGGGCGCGCTCTATGGCCGCTCTGCTGCTGCAGGCGCGGTCATTATGTCGACCAAGCGGCCCACTCAGGATTTTGAGGGCAGCGTGAAAGTCGGCGCAGCCGAGTACGGTACTTACTACGGTATGGCGACGGTAGCTGGCGGACTCGGTGAGGATGTAGCCGGTCGCCTGACCCTCAACTACCGACAGACCGACGGGTTCCTAAAGAATGTCTACCTAAAAGATGATGTGGTCAATGATTACGAGGAAACCGGCGTCAGCGGTCGATTGGTGTGGGATGTCAGCGACACCATGACAGTCGACACCAAGCTGCGGGTTTCTGAAGTTTCAGCCGCTTCTATTGCCTTCAACGCCGCATTCGAACTCCCGTTCTTTGTGGGCGCACTCAGCGGTCTAAATGGTTTTGCATCGCCCGACTACGACAGCGCTGGCGCATCGATAGACGTCAACGATTTCAAATTTGTCTATGGACCCAACGTAGACCCCGAAAACGAGCAGGAAACCGTTGAGCTGTCGGTCAAAATAGACAAGCAGTTTGACTCAGGCACATTGACTGCCTGGGCACTGTATTCTGATCAGGATCAATACTTCTTGGCAGATGGTACCTCGGGGGCGTTCTACTTCTACTTCGGAGAGCAACACTGTATCGACAGCACCAACGCGACTGTTGGTGTGCCTATGCAAACACCAACCTTCAACCTTGGTTTCGTTGGTCCGGGAGTATCGCCGTTCCTCCCTCCCTACAGCTCAACTACCTGTGACGGATACCAGTATCAGGAACGAAACCAGAGGGACATGAGCTTCCAGCTTCAGTGGACCTCCGACGCCGACCAGCGCTTGCGTTGGCAAGCCGGCATGTACTTTCTGAATATCGACCGCAGAGTCGGGGTAGCGCAGCTGGAGGACGACGGCCGCGCTGATCTGCCGCGATCCTTCGTTAACGAGCTGACTGATGCGCTAGTGCTGGATGACTTTGAGACCACCGTATTGTCCGGTTTCGGCTCTATCAACTATGACATCACGGATCGCATGGAGTTGTCTTTCGCCCTGCGCTACGACATCGAGAATCGTGAA
>CALKMV010000034.1 GCA_938091485.1 uncultured Luminiphilus sp. | reverse complement strand
CCGACGGGGAGCGCATCATCCCCTCAGGGGCGTTGATCGTCAAGCTTCTGCAGCAACCATAGCCGCAGACCCTCCATTACGAGATCTGGGTAGTGTGTAGCCTTGAGCCCAAGCTCGAGCATCGTTGCGGCTAACCCGCCGGTCACCATAGCGTGATGATCCGGGTAATCTTCGCATACGCTACGCACAGCACCCATCGTCGCCCGCCACACTCCGGCACCGACGCAAGCGTCGGTCGTTATACCCGGCATCATGGTGGTTTCACGCTTGTCGACCTGAATTCGTCCGGTATCGACGGTCAGCGCACGTATCTGAAGATCTACACCAGGCATAATGTAACCGCCCTGATGCTTGCCCTCGACTGAAATCAGATCGATGGTCACCGCGGTACCTGCATCAATCACACACGCCGGACCTGTATTGCGAGAGCGGGCAGCCAGCATAGCCAACCACCGATCTACGCCCATACTCTCGGGCTCTGCGTAGCTATTCACTAAGCCAGGCGCCGAGGGCGCGGTGATGGCCATGTGCACAGGGGCAGCACTGCGCTGGGTGAGCTCTGCCCTCAGTTCCGCATCGGCCGCGTCGCCGGCAACGCTGGCAATACCGGCCAGCGCCCACTCTTGCTCCTCGAGCGCAGCCGCAAGTGCCACCAAATCGGACGCCGAGCCGCCGGTCTCCAGCAGGCCATTGCCATCAGCGAGGCGCCACTTGATGGCTGTGTTCCCCACATCCAGCAATAGCCACGGTAACTGCGAACTCATGCCGGGCCTCCAATGGACAACAGACTGGCCTCCCCGCCTGACACCGCCGACCGACCGTGCTCGGTTTCGACAATGAGGGCGCCCGTCTCATCAATGCCCGCGGCCTTTCCCGTGACCGGTGGCACGCCGTCCACCACCACACTGCGGCCTTTCAGCAGGTCGCGCTGCCGCCAGCGACCCAACCAGTCGCTCATACCGTCCCGATTGATTTGATGCAGGCCTTTTGCCAGCTGGTCGAGCACCCCAGCGGCCAGTGGGTTTCGGTCAATCGGCCGGCCGACGGCCTTGCACAAGTCGGTCCACGGTCGTTGGATGGCCTCCGTTGGCACTGCGGGCATATCGACATTGAGTCCGACCCCCACGACCACCTGACGACCACCATCCGCCTCTCCCAGCATTTCTATTAGCACGCCCCCTAGCTTACGTTCCCCGTGGTACAGGTCATTGGGCCACTTCAGCTGCAAATGAATGTCGTACATCTCAGTGATCGCCTCGGCAAGCATGGCGCCCACGGCAAGACTCAGCCCGGACAGTCGCTCAGGCCCCAGCTCGAAGCGCCATCCCAGCGAACAATAGAGATTTGCACCCGCCGGACTGTGCCAGCTGCGACCTCTTCGACCGCGGCCCGCCGTCTGCTCCTCGGCCATCACAACCAGTCCGTGGCAGGACTGGGAATCGGCAAGTTCCCGCACCACGTCGTTGGTAGACCCCACCGCGTTGCGGACATCCACCGTCAATACCGCCGCGGTGGCATCAGGCAGCGAGGAGGAGATCTGGTTTGCGTGTAAAGGTATTGAGCTCATGTCGCGAATCATACCGCTTCGTTAAGTGTGGTTCGCAAACCCCGTTTCTACTCAACTTTCACAATACCTGTCATGATCCAAAGGTTGCCTCAGCCGACACCGCTGTGTCACGGGATACACTATGCCAAACGCCTCTTTGGCGCCCAAAGAGCGCCTACGTCTGCTCGCAATGCTGCTGGCTGTGGCCATTGGCGTGCTCCTGATTGCTGATCTTTGGAAAACGCCACTGAACCAGGAAAGCCTCGCCACCGCGGGCCGCGGTGTGGTGTTTATTTTGCTTGCGCTGGGACTGATGGGCACGCGTCGGCTGAGTCTCGTTCTGACCGCGTTATTGTGTGGTGTCTCGGTACTCGACTTGTTTACGGTAAGTCACACACTGCAGCCAGCTGATGTACTGGAGATAGCTACTTTGCTGATCTGCGCCGGCCTGCTGTTGTCACCGGAGCACCCCCTTCGGGACCAGAACGCTGCGCCGTGATGGTATATCGCGATCAACTAACGACCCCGCTCGGTACTCTGACGCTGGAAGCCAACGATCGGGGGCTCAGTAGCGTGCGCTTCCCCAACCGGGCCGGGCCGCATGAAACCCGGTCACGAGATAACTCAATCCTTGCACAAGCCAAGCGGGAACTTTCCGCGTACTTCGGGGGGAAGCTCAAACAATTCAGCGTGCCACTCGATTGGCAGGGCACGGACTTTCAGCAATCGGTGTGGCAAGCACTCACTCATATTCCCTACGGCGAGACCACCAGCTATGCCGACATCGCCCGAGCCATCGGCAGACCATCATCTGCGCGGCCGACAGGCGGCGCCGTGGGCGCAAACCCGCTGCCCATCATCGTGCCGTGTCATCGAGTCATCGGTAGCGATCAAACACTTACCGGCTTTACCGGCGGGCTGAACATCAAAATCGCGTTACTTGAGTTGGAAGGCCGCCTGGTCGAATAACGATCAGGCGTTGAGATCGGGGATGATGTCGTCCTTGAGCCGCTCTATCGACTCTTTCAGCCGCAATTTTTCTTTCTTTAACCGCTGCACGAGAAGCTGGTTCTGCCAGGGGCGCGCCTGAAGCTCAATAATTTTCTGATCGAGAGTGCGATGCTGCGCCTGCATCAAAGACAAACGCTCTGCTGGCGAGAGATCCTCATTGGCCGCCGATTGATCTGGCCCCACCCGTTCGGTCATGCGTTCACCTGCCCCTATCTATTGACGAATCTAACTGGGGTTCGACCGCACTGACAAGCGCTGATCACATATTCGCTATGATCAGTCCGTGCAAAAGTGGACCCATCATATGTCCGGATCAGGAATAAGGTCGAGGTAGTTAATCCTTGGGTCGCCAGCCGCGACAAACTTCGGCGCTTTCAAACTATCCCACTGGTTGTATCGGATAGGGGCCCCCTCGAGGGTCGTCACAGCACCCCCTGCTGCCCGAACCAGCGCATCACCAGCAGCCAGGTCCCACTCATAACAGGGCGACGTTCGCGGATACACATCGGCCACTCCCGACGCCACGTCACAGAACTTCAAAGCACTGCCCGCATTCAGCCGCTGTGCGCCATCAGCGACGTCTGACAGGCGACTTAGCATCACCTCAACTCGCTCCGCACGATGGCGCGCGCTCGCCGACACGACCAAGGCCGAGGACGAATCGACTGGTCGAGTACTCAACTCTGCGTCCGCCTCATCAGCGAATAGCGCATAACGGCGAGCACCCCATCCGGGGATGCCAAGATCGAGATACCCGCGGCTTGGGGCTGCAATTAAGCCCAGGACTGCCTCTGCTTCAACAATCAGGGCAATGTTCACCGTGAACTCGCCGGTTCCCTCCAGAAACTCCTTGGTGCCATCCAGTGGGTCAACCATCCAACACACGGGCCAGTCGCGGCGGCCGATGAGCTGCTCAAGCGTCGATTCCTCGGACAAGATAGGAATGTTAGGAGTGAGCTCTTGGAGAACTCGGCATAGAAGTTGATGTGAGGCGTGATCTGCTTCCGTAACCGGACTCGCATCAGACTTCTGGCTAACCGCCACCTCACCAGCCTTGGCGAAGAGATCCAAAATACATTGCGCCGCCTCATTGGAGAGTGCTCTCAGCGCGCAAATCAGATCGGGGAGTGCGATTTCTGTCTCCCGCAGCATCGCGTCAAGGCCAGGGTTCCCGCTATAGTGAGTGTCAGTCATGAATACAGGGTAGCACCCGATGGCCTTAACCGTGGCCCCCAGTCTGTCGGTAACAAGCGTGGACTGGACGCAACTGGATACCATCTTGCTCGATATGGATGGCACGTTGCTCGATCTCGAGTTCGATAACCATTTCTGGGGGACTGTGATCCCAGGGGAATGGGGACGGCAACGCGGCCTCGACATTGTGACCAGCCAGGAAACATTGGCCCCGGTATTTGCCGGCGAACGAGGCAAGCTCAATTGGTATTGCCTTGATTTCTGGGGGCAGGAGCTGGGCCTCGACATACCCACCATCAAGGCAGGCTATGCCGAAGGCATTCGCTGGCGGCCTCAAGCGGAAACCTTTCTGAGACACTTGCAAGCCAGTCATCTGGACGTTGTGCTGATCACGAACGCGCATCCTCTCACCCTCGAAATGAAGGCTGAACGAGTCCCCCTCGGTCAATGGTTCGACACAATGATCAGCTCCCACGATTATGGCGCTCCAAAAGAGACGCCCACCTTTTGGAATGCGTTAATGGATCAACGCCCTTTCGATCCGGTGCGCACACTGTTCGTCGACGACTCCGAGTACGTTCTCGACTCTGCCCGGGAATTCGGTGTTGCCCATCTGGTTACGCTGCGTCAGCCTGATTCGACTCTGCCTGTGCGCGAACAGACACGATTTCCCGCTATTCATCATTTTGAAGAAATTCTCGACGGGCTTCCCGACATTGACTGACAGCAAGCACGGCAGCAAAAAGGTCCGTATCGATAAGTGGCTGTGGGCGGCGCGTTTTTTTAAAACCCGTTCACTGGCAAAGTCGGCGATCGAAGGCGGCAAGGTGCAACTTGCAGGGCAGCGAGTAAAAGTGTCCAGAGAGGTCGCCCCGGGTGATGTGCTCCGCGTGCGTCAGGGCTGGGACGAGCGTGAGATCACCGTGCTGGCGACCAGCGAGCAACGCCGCGCGGCACCGATCGCACAAACACTCTACCAAGAGACCGATACCAGCATTGATCGTCGTAACCGAGCCGCCGAGGCGCGCAAGGCGGCGGGTGCTCTGACGCGCCCTTCCCAGCGGCCCGGTAAGCACGAACGCAAAGCATTGGAGCGCTTGAGAAAGCAGTTTGACCCCCCCTGAATTAGAGCGTCGCTGACGCCAAAACTTGGGGTATGATCCTTGGCATGATTGAAGAGCTGCCTACAACGCGACCCCTTACCCCGCTACTGGACAGCGTTGCAACCGATCTCGAAAGACTGCCCCAGCTGGAAAGTCACGAGCTCGTGAGTCTGGCAGAAGAGCTACGGCATGATCTTCTTTACTCAGTGGCGGGCACCGGCGGGCACTTTGGCGCCGGTCTGGGCGTAGTGGAACTCACAGTGGCCCTGCACCATGTCTTTAACACCCCCCACGACCGCATCGTGTGGGATGTGGGACATCAAACTTACCCTCATAAAATCCTTACCGGCCGGCGCGACCGCATGAACAGCATGCGGCAACTGGAGGGGCTGTCGGGTTTTCCCAAGCGTTCCGAAAGTCCCTTTGACACCTTTGGCGTTGGTCACTCTTCAACCAGCATTTCTGCGGCCATGGGTATGGCGTTGGCGGCTCAAAAGCAGGGTATCGACCGAAAAGTAATTGCCGTCATCGGAGACGGCGCCATTACGGGCGGCATGGCCTTTGAGGCGCTGGCCCATGCGGGTCATGAGCGCCCCAACATGCTGGTCATTCTGAATGACAATCAGATGTCCATCGGCCACAACACGGGAGGGTTGGCAACCTACTTCGCCAAGATTTGGGCCAGCAAAACCTATACCGCGCTTCGCGAGGGCTCCAAAAAAATCCTCGAGCATGTTCGCGGAGCCTGGGACCTGGCCAAGAGAACGGAAGAGCACATGAAGGGCATGGTGGCGCCGGGCACCATGTTCGAAGAGCTCGGCTGGCATTATATTGGCCCACTGGACGGCCATGACCTGCCACAGCTGGTGAGCACGTTAAAGGTGATGAGTGGCCTCACAGGACCTCAGTTCCTGCATATTCGGACCGTCAAAGGCAAAGGGTTCGCACCTGCTGAGCGTGACCCCATTGGCTACCACGCCATCAATAAATTGGAACCGGCCAAGCCTGCAAAGACCGCAGTCCCCGCGAAGCCCAAGGTTCCCAAATATCAGGACGTTTTCGGGCAGTGGCTATGCGATCTCGCAGCGCAGGATGACCGGGTGGTAGGTATCACACCTGCAATGTGCGAAGGGTCTGGGATGGTTCAATACGCCAAACAGTTCCCCGAGAGATTCTACGATGTCGCTATCGCCGAGCAGCACTCGGTGACGCTGGCGGCGGGGATGGCCTGTGATGGACTCAAGCCGGTTCTGGCGATCTACTCTACCTTCTTGCAGCGGGGCTATGACCAGCTCATACACGATGTCGCATTGCAGGATCTGGATGTGACGCTGGCTATCGACAGAGCTGGGCTCGTCGGGCAGGACGGGCCCACACATCACGGCACCTTCGATTTGTCTTACTTGCGGTGCATCCCAAATATGGTCGTGGCGGCGCCCAGCAACGAAAACGAATGCCGGCAAATGCTGCAATCTGCGTGGTTGCATGACGGTCCATCGGCAGTGCGCTACCCCCGTGGTGAAGGCACCGGCGTCGTCATCGATCCAGCGCTATCCACCATCGAAATCGGCAAGGCGAACTTGGTCAAACAAGGAGCAAGAGTCGCTATTCTGAATTTTGGCGTGTTGCTTGATCAGGCACTCGCAGCAGCCGAGACGCTGGGCGCGACAGTGGTGGATATGCGTTGGGTCAAGCCTCTGGATGAGGCGATGATCCTGTCGCTGGTTGAGCAACACGCGCTGCTGATCACCCTCGAGGAGAACGCCATTGCAGGTGGCGCGGGCAGCGGGGTCGCCGAGTTCCTCGCCAA
Source organism: uncultured Luminiphilus sp. (assembly GCA_938091485.1). Classification (GTDB taxonomy): domain Bacteria; phylum Pseudomonadota; class Gammaproteobacteria; order Pseudomonadales; family Halieaceae; genus Luminiphilus. Next base: position 8,938 of record CALKMV010000034.1, on the reverse strand, counting down.
TGCCGGTGTCGTCTGCCCTGTCCGCCACATTGGCATCCCAGATGCCTTTATCGCGCATGCCGGGCAAGGTGAGTGCCGGAAGCTGGCCGGACTGACTGCCGAGGCGATTGTCGCCGCCGCACACAGCGATTTGCCAACAGCCAACCAACAGGCGCTGTAATTCGTAACCAACGGGAAACTCTCAGGCGTGGCTAAATCAAGCAAAGAAAAATCCTCTCCCAGTATCGGCCAACAAATGACCGAACTCAGCGAGCTGGTCGAGCAACTTGAGGACCCCGAAATCGAGCTGGAAGCCGCGCTGGTGCTCTATGAGAAAGGGGTGAAGCTGAGCGGCAGCCTTCAGAAAACGCTGGAATCCGCGGAGCAACGCGTTGCGCAGGTCGCCGCCGATGGGTCGTTGCTAGAAGAGGATGACTCCGAAGGCGAGGCTTGAAGCGCTGATGAGACCCTTCGACCGGATCAGCTGCCCCGACCCGCGACTGGCCGAGGCCATCGAGTATTTGTCACAACACCCGGGCAAGCAGCTTCGGTGCCAACTCACTCAGGCCTGCGCGGAGCTCGTCGCGAGAGAGCCCCTGCCGGCAGCCACCATGGCAGGGGAGGCAATTGAACTATTGCATACCTACTCGCTGGTGCACGACGATCTCCCTGCAATGGATGATGATGATCTCCGGCGCGGTCAGCCCACCCTGCACTGTGCTTTCGACGAGGCCACAGCGATCCTTGCGGGTGACGGGCTGCAGGCGGCCGCTTTTCAGCGACTGGTTGAGATCGACGCTTTGAGCGCGGAGCAGCGCCTTGAAATACTCCGGGTGGTCAGTATCGCCGTTGGGTTTCAGGGCATGGTGGGAGGGCAGGCTCTCGACCTCGCCGCAGAGCACCATGGCGTTTCTGTCACGGCGCTTAAAGGGATCCACGATCTCAAAACCGGCGCATTGATCTCTGCCGCCGCCGAGGTGGGGGCTATCTGCGCGGATGCCTCGAGCGCGCAGCGAGATGCTTTGGTCCGTTTTGCAAAAGCCATTGGTCTCGCTTTTCAAGTCACTGATGATGTACTCGACGTGACTGGCGACAGCGTCTCGCTGGGCAAAACAGCGGGCAAAGATGAGCGTGCCGAGAAATCGACTTACGTCAGCACGCTAGGTTTGGACGGCGCACAGCAAGAAGCAGATCGTCTGCTGGACGAGGCACTTGAAGCGTTGAGCGACTTTGGTGAGGACGCTGAGCCGCTCCGAGACTTAGCGCGAAAGATGGTCCACCGGCAGACCTAGCTGGACCGAATTTTCCAGCGCTGCAGAGCCAGAGCGGGACTAGCCCATCGGCATTCGCTAACGGGAGGCGCTTTCTAGTTTGCCGTCGTCAGGATACAGATCAGGGTCATGCAGCCGCCCGCCAGTAAGCCCGCCACCACATCGTCGATCACAACACCCCACGCACCGGGAAGACCGCGCTCCGCGGCGTCAACCGGCCAAGGTTTTACAATGTCAAAGAGCCGAAATAGCACGAGTGAACCGAGCAACAACAGCGCGCTGGACAGTTTGAAGGGCAGGATACTCATGGGAATGAGTATTGCGAGCCAAACGCCGGCCACCTCATCAATCACGATAGCGGGATGATCGATCACGCCCCAGGCCTCGCCCGCGCGTTTAGCGGACCACACCGCCACGCCAAGCAGGCCTAGCCATGCACACCAATGCCACACCAACGGCATACCCAGCAAAAAAGCCAGAACCGCCACCGCCACAACGCTACCCGCTGTGCCCGGCGCCACCGGAGACAAGCCCGAGCCACAGCCAGCAGCGATCAGTGTGGCCAGATCAGTAATGCGCGCCTGGGTGGGATCATCGCAGTCAGCGGGCGAAGTGGTCATAACCGATGCACTCGGGAGTTCGATCACAGCTTATCCCGCCTCCCGCATGAACACGACCAATTTCAGTGCAGCCCTCTGGGAGCGGGACCTTGCCTGGCAGAGTAAACAACAATTCGTAATCGTCGCCACCCGCCAAGGCCCAATCCTGAGCTTGCGGTAACGCGACAGAGGCACATAGCGCTTCTGAGAGTGGTAGCAACGTACTGTCGATGTGAATCGCAACTCCACTCGCGGCGGCGACATGTCCCGCATCGGCCAGCAATCCGTCGGAAATATCAATGCATGCCGTGGCACATTCTCTGAGTGCCTGACCCAATATCAAGCGCGCTGTCGGCCGCTCATAACGGGTCACCAATAAGTCGGCGTTACGGGCATCGTCTACGGTGAGCTCTTTTGCGCTGATGGCAAGACCTGCCGCGGCGTCGCCGAGCTGACCGCTCACGCAGAGCCGGTCACCAGGTTGCGCACCGGCGCGTGTCATAAATTGTGTGGCGGGGGTCGAGCCGAGTACCGTCACAGTGACCGACAGGGGGCCACGGGTGGTATCCCCCCCCACCAAAGACAGTTCGGTATGTGCGGTGGCTTCATAGAGGCCGCGGGAAAAAGCCGGTAGCCAGTTTGACTCAACCTCCGGGAGTGTCAGGGACAGCAGACACGCCAGAGGAGAGGCGCCCATCGCGGCGAGATCACTCGCGGCGGCCATCAGACTTCGATAAGCCACCTCGGCTGGGGCCAACGTGGGCAGAAAGTGCACGCCCTCCACCGCGGTGTCGGTGGAAATCTGCAACACATGACCCTCTGGCACTGACAGCGCGGCCGCATCATCTCCAATACCCAATCGAACCGCCGGACCCTCACCCCAGCCCATGAAATAGTCCCGAATCAGTGCAAACTCGCTATCCGGCATTAGTTTTTTTGCGCGCACTCCGCCATTCGCAGTTCTCTCGCGACTTTGTCGAGCACGCCATTGATATAGCGGTGGGAATCTGTTGCCCCAAACTTTTTCGCCAACGAGACGGCCTCGTTGATCACGACTTTATACGGCACATCAATTCGGTCTCTGAGCTCGAATGTGCCGAGACGCAGCAAATTCCGCTCAATAGGGTCCAGCTCTTCCAAGCGCCGATCCAGCAACGGCTCAAACAGTGCTTCAAGGGCCTCAACGTCGCCAACCACACCCTTCAATACCGCGCTGAAATACTCGCCATCGGTGTGCTGGAAATCGTTGTCTATCCGAAACTCAGCCTCGATGTCCGTCGCACTGGCGCCCGATAAAGTCCACTGATAGAGCGCTTGCAAACTAAAGTGCCGCGCTTTACGACGTTGCGCCGCGAGGGCGTTTGGCTGTGACATCAGCTGTTCAGCGTCCGCAGCAAGCTCACCATTTCGATCGCGCTCATTGCCGCCTCTGCACCTTTATTCTCTTCATTGTCTGCGCAACGCGCCAAAGCTTGCTCCTCGGTATCCACAGTCAGCACACCAAACGCGACCGGCTTGCCGCATCTGAGGGCCACTTGGCCAATACCTCGTGTGCACTCGCCTGCCACATACTCAAAGTGAGGTGTATCACCCCGAATGACAGCACCTAGCGCTATCACGGCATCGCAGTCTGATCGGCCTGCAGCGGCCTGGCAGGCCAGAGGTACCTCGAAGGCACCAGGCACACGAACCACCTGAATCCTGTCTTCAGTGATCCCGGCTGCCGCCAGCGCCTGCCTCGCACCGCCAAGCAGACCGGTGACGATCTCCTCGTTCCACCGCGTGATGACAATCACGTAACGCGCATCATTACCCGCGACTTGCGACGGCGAATTGTCGATCCCTTTCCCAGACATGGGTATTGGTTCCTCAGTGGTGTTGGGGCTCTTCCGGGGGCGTTACGAAGTCGACAACTTCCAGCCCGAACCCAGCCAAGGCATTGTACTTCAGTGGCGCGCCCAACAAGCTAATCTGACCAACACCCAGATCACGCAGGATTTGGGCGCCCATGCCTATCTGGTTATAGGCATCGGGACTGCTGGCTTGATCACTCTCGGGTTCCCCCAATAAGCGATCAATATCATGAAGCAGGTCATCGGTGGCCTCGGGTTTGCTGAGCAATACCAATACACCACTCTCTGATTCTGCAATCTCTTTAAGACTCGCATCGAAGGACCAAGATGCGTGGCCTTCTAGGGTCGTCCCGACAAGATCCCGGAACACTGCCGTGACGTGTACCCTCACCAGAGTAGGCTTGGCCGCATCAATCACGCCCTTTGTCAGTGCCAAATGCAGGCGCCCCTGAGTCGTATCTTGATACGCGGTGACACTGAATACGCCGTGCCGTGTCTGCAGGGCGCCCTCACGCACAGCGCGAATCGTTTTCTGGTTGGCGAGTCTGTAGGTCACCAGATCAGACACCTGCCCCACCACCAGCTGATGCTGATCAGCAAAGTCCAGCAAATATTCGGCGTCCGCCACAGCGCCGTCGTTATCCAACACTTCCGTGAACACCGCCGATGGGAGAAGCCCGGCAAGAGTCGCCAGATCGATCGCCGCCTCGGCTGGCGCGGTTCGGGTGAGCACGCCCCCTGCTGCGGCTGCGATAGGGAAAATATGACCGGGTTGCACCAGATCAGTAGGCTGGCTACTAGCATCCACGGCTACCCGCACCGTCCGCGCCCGATCTGCAGCGGAAATACCAGTGTCAATACCGGTCGCCGCTTCAATCGATAAGGTAAACGGTGAGAGCGAATCGTCTCCTTCCACCATCAGCGGGAGCTCTAGCTCCTCGCAACGCTCAGGAGTTAGGGCCAAACAGACCAGCCCTCGAGCCTGCCGCGCCATAAAGGCGATGTGCTCGGCCTCGCAATGCTCTGCCGCCACCACGACAAAGCCTGTCATACCCCCCGCACTGTTCTCATTGAGCAGCAGACAGCTGTGACCATGACGTAGCTCACTGAGCAGCTTATCGATGTCGGCGTAATCGGTCACAGCGTCATGACTCCGACGAGGACTGATCGTATTGCATCAAACGCTCGAGATAGCGTGCGATGACGTCAACCTCCAGGTTCACCGAGCTGCCAGCTTGATATTCGCTGAACACCGTCTCCTCCCAGGTTTGCGGGATGATGGTGAGTTCGAAGCTGGCACCTTCCACCTGATTGACCGTGAGGCTGGTGCCGTCGACACAGATGCTGCCCTTCATGGCGATATAGCGCGCCAGGTTTTCTGGAGCCGCGATCGTTACCCGCCAAAAACGCGCATCCTCGACAATGCGCTCAACATGCCCCACCCCGTCGACATGGCCGCTGACCAGATGTCCACCAAGAGCCGTTTGGAGCGTTAGCGACGTTTCCAAATTGACAGAGTCGCCCACATTTTTGCTGCCCAAACTGGTCAGGGACAGCGTCTCAGGTGATACATCGGCCCAAAAACCGTCTCCGGGCAGCTCGGTCACGGTGAGGCAAACGCCATTAGTGGCAATGCTGTCACCCAATCCCACCTCGCCCAGAGGCAGCTTGCCTGTCTCGATGCGCAGCCGAATGTCCTCATCGCTCGCTTCAATCTGCGCAATTCGCCCTACGGCCTGAATAATGCCTGTAAACACAATGGCTCCTGAATAACTTAAGTACCGAAAAGCGTCAGCGCTCGCCGCGCGCGCTTTCGGGGGTCGCCATAATACGCAGATCTCTGCCGAGACGGGTCACTTCAGTGATCTGAAATCCCGGCGCATCCCCCAGCGTGCCGATACTCATAGCGGCCATGGGACGCGCGCCATCGCCCAACACTGTAGGCGCCTGATAGATCACCAGTCGATCAACCCAGCCACCTTGAATCAAGGCACCCGTGAGCGTGGGACCTGCTTCAATCAGCACCTCATTCAATGCGCGCTCCCCGAGATACTGCACCCAGGCACTGATATCAACACGGCCCTCGACATCCGCTGGAAGCGTGACGGTCTGAACTGCTTCGCCGAGCTTAGCATTCTGGGTAATTATCACTGTGGTCTCGCCGCCTTCCAAAATACGGGCGCCAGCCGGCGTGCGGCCTTTGGAGTCGAGCACCATGCGCGCTGGAGGATGCGCCAGAGCCCGAACTTTGTCGTCGCCGTCCAGAGGCAACTCATCAGCCCGCAAGGTCAACCGGCAATCATCGGCCAATACGGTGCCCACTCCAGTCACCATCAGGTCAGCTTCCGCCCGGAGACGCTGCACATCCGCTCGCGCGTCCTCGCCTGTAATCCACTGACTTTCCCCTGAAGCCATCGCGGTCCGCCCATCCAGCGACATCGCGATCTTCAACGTGATGCGGCCATGCCCTCGGCGCATGCGAAGCAGAAACCCGGCAAGGTCAGCCTCAACCTTTTCCGCACCTTCGCCAATATCGACCTCGATGCCCGCGGATCGCAGCGCGGCGATCCCTCGCCCGGCAACCTGAGGGTTAGGATCTTCCAACGCCACCACCACCCGCACCACGCCGGCGCTGATCAAGGCGCTGGCACAGGGTCCTGTCTGACCTTGATGGCTGCAGGGCTCGAGCGTAACGAAAGCGGTTGCGCCGGTTGCGTCACCGGCATTGTTGAGGGCCATGGCTTCGGCATGCGCCTGCCCAGCCGGCTGCGTAAATCCCGCGCCGACCTCCTTGTCATTACGCACCAATACGCAGCCTACAGGGGGGTTGGGGGCTGACCAGTAACGTGCCTTCCGACCCAGCTCGATCGCACGCTGCATCCAGCGGCGATCCTGAGCCTTGCTCACGTTGAATCGCCCTGGATCGGCTCGGCTTCCAGAGATTCAATGGCATCTCTGAATTCAGCAAGATCCTGAAAGCTTCGATAAACAGACGCGAAGCGCACATAGGCAACATGGTCCAGCGCCTTGAGCGATTCCATCACACACTCACCAACTTGCAGCGACTTGATCTCCCGCTCCCCGGTAGCGCGCAGCCGATGCTTAATCTGATCCAGCTCAGCTTCAATGCTTTCAACGGAGACCGGGCGCTTTTCAAGCGCACGCAATAGACCTGAGCGAAGCTTCTCCTCATCAAACGGTTCGCGGTTACCGTCTTGCTTAATAATGCGAGGCAACACCAGTTCTGCGGCTTCATAAGTGGTGAAACGCTCGGTGCAGCTCAGGCACTCTCGACGTCTGCGCACCTGAGCGCCCTGCGCCACAAGGCGCGAGTCGATGACCTTGGTTTCGTCGGTGCTACAAAAAGGGCAGTGCATGGGTTCAGTGGCGTCACGCGGACGCCCATCTTCTCAGCGGGTGTAAACCGGCATCTTGGCGCAGAGCGCCTTCACCTGCTCGCGAACTGCCGGAATCACTTCATCTGAAGTGTCCGCTTCCAAGGAAGCCAGAACGTCGCAGATCCAACCGGTCAGTAACTCAGTTTCTTCCACGCCAAATCCGCGGGTCGTGATGGCGGGCGTGCCCAATCTGAGGCCAGAGGTTACAAATGGCGAGCGCGGGTCATTCGGCACCGCATTTTTATTGACCGTGATGTAAGCCTCACCCAGCGCCGCGTCAGCGTCTTTTCCGGTGTATTCCTTGCCAATCAGATCCAGCAACATCAGATGATTGTCGGTGCCACCCGATACGATCTTATGACCCCGCGCAACAAACGTCGCAGCCATTACCTGAGCATTGCGGATCACCTGCTTCTGATAATCAACAAAATCAGGCGCCAGTGCCTCTTTAAATGCGACCGCCTTGGCAGCAATCACGTGCATAAGGGGCCCGCCTTGCGCGCCCGGGAAAATCGCCGAGTTGAATTGCTTCTCAAGTGCCTCATTGGCCCGGGCCAAGATAAGCCCTGATCTTGGCCCCCTAAGGGTTTTATGGGTCGTCGTCGTCACCACGTCGGCGTAGGGAATCGGACTGGGATAAACACCCGCTGCCACCAAGCCTGCCACATGCGCCATATCGACCAGCAAAAACGCACCGACCTCGTCGGCGATCTCGCGGAATTTTGACCAGTCAAGAATCCGGCTGTAAGCCGAAAAACCGCCGATGATCAGTTTGGGTTTGTGTGTGACGGCCAGCTCGCGCACCGCGTCGTAGTCGATCAGGCCCGTGTCTTTGTCGATCCCGTACTGCACCGCCTGATAAATCTTGCCCGAAAAATTCACCGACGCACCGTGGGTCAGATGCCCCCCATCAGCGAGGCTCATACCCAGCACGGTATCGCCGGGCTTCAGGAGCGCCTGAAAGACGGCGATGTTGGCGCTCGACCCAGAATGGGGCTGCACGTTGGCAAAGTCGGCGCCAAATAGGGCTTTGGCGCGCTCAATCGCCAGTGTTTCCGCCTGATCAACAAACTCGCAACCTCCGTAATATCGCTTCCCCGGGTAGCCCTCAGCGTATTTGTTAGTCAATACCGAGCCCTGAGCCTCTAAAACACGGGGACTGCAGTAATTCTCAGAAGCAATCAGTTCAATATGCTCCTCTTGACGGACGGTCTCTGCACTCATGGCTGACCACAGCTCGGCATCAAAGGCTTCGATGGTTTGTGTATCGCGGTCGAGATACTGCGATAAATGGGTGGCTGCTTGATTCATAGAGGCTTCCTGCAGGTTGGGGCGGACAAGTCCTTCCCATGATTTTTCGATGAGGTGCGAATGTTAGCGGAACACGGCCCCGGCGTCAGGGTTTTGTCATTGTGACACTACAAACGGTCATGACTTTACGTTTACGATATTCTGATTGGATTAGGGGGAAATACATTGCGAATCAGTATCTTCGGCAGTGGCTACGTGGGGCTGGTGCAGGCGGCAGTGTTCTCCGAGATTGGGCACCAGGTTACCTGCATGGATATCGACCCCGCCCGCATCAAACAGATCGAGGGCGGTGACCTGCCCTTTTACGAACCGGGCCTGAGCGAGCTCGTTCAGGCGGGTATCGCACAAAGCACTCTTCGTTTTACCCACGATACCGCGGTAGCAGTTGAGGCCAGCGATTATCTGTTTATTTGTGTCGGCACGCCGCCGGCAGCCGACGGCAGCGCCGATATGCAATACGTGATGTCGGTTGCAGAGGGCATCGCAACGCACATGACCAGCCGCAAGGTCGTGGTCAACAAATCCAC
>CALKMV010000033.1 GCA_938091485.1 uncultured Luminiphilus sp. | reverse complement strand
GCTGATCAGCGAGGCAACCAGGAGTAGCATGACGAGCATGGTTTTAGGCATGGGAAGTCGTCCCCTAATTCGCTGCCGCCATCCATAGCGGGCTGGATTTAACGCGTTTGTTTCGCCAGTATGTCATAGCGATCAACGTTTCTTGGCGGTAAAAACACACCTTTGCAAAATGCGGGAGCCCTACATGCTGACCTTACTGCGATCCATCACCACTGCTGCAGGGCTTGGACTCCTGCTCATTGGCCTCGGCTGGTGGGTGCATCCTGCTGCTGCGGCCGAGATGTTAGGCGCCAACTTGCTCGAGGGCACAGGCCGCAGCACCCAGATTGGCGACTCGGGCGCCTTTTTTATCGGCGCGGGCACACTGCTGGCCTGGGGCGCGCTGAGACAACACGCCTCTTTGGTCTTGGTAGGCGCCTGCCTAGTGGGTCTAGTCATCCCTGGTAGAGTATTGTCTGCCACGACGCATGGTGGCGCCTGGACTGCCGACGAGCTTATGGGTGAGTGCGTGATTTTGATCGTTGGACTCCTCACCGCAGCGGCCATCAGTCGAAACAAGGCGTCCTCCTCTTTCGGATAAACATTGCGGTTGATCTCACTTTGTTGATTACCAAACTCAAAACGCTGTTCACCAAAAACGGCGGCGAAGGCAAGGCACAAGAAGATCGGGCAATGGAAATGGCCTGTGCAGCGCTGATGTTTGAGGTAGCTCGCGCGGACTTCGCCATAGAGGAAGAAGAACAGCAAGCAGTGCGCGCACTGCTGATGGCGCAATTCGCGCTCACTCCCGACGAGATCACAGCGGTGACTGAAGAAGCAACGGAGCAGGTGGACGCTGCAACCTGCCTGTTCGAATTTACCCGAACACTTAACGAATTAGCATCAATAGAACAAAAGCGGGCGCTATTGGTCATGATGTGGCAAGTCGCCATGGCAGATGATGAACTGAGTCGTTACGAGGAGCACCTGATTCGCAAGGTGGCCGACCTGCTGTATATGCCGCACAGCGACTTCATGGCCGCCAAGCAGCGAGCCATGTGACACACCGTGTGATGTCAGATGCGGGGCGACTCCCGCTTTACTGACTCAGCCCAGGTGATTAGCGGCTACCACCCCGGGCACTCACCAGGCACCCCAGTACAATCAACCCTGTGCCCAGCAAGGTCCTTGCGGTGACCGGCTCGGCAAAAAACCACCATCCCAGGATCGCGGCCCAAATAAATGCGGTGTACTCAATCACTACCAGGCGTTGCGTTTCTGCCTGCCGGTAAGCCACTGACATCAGCATCAATGACCCGACGGCAAGGACGGCTGCCAGCATCGCGCCGCCCCACTGCAGTTGGCTTGCCGGCCACGACACCGCAAAAGGTACACCCACCAGCAACATCACAAACACAATACTATTTTGATAGAACGCAATCTCCAGCGGCTTGGCTACCAGTGCCTGCATGCGCTGCAGCACAAGGTTAAAGGCGTACATCACGGCCGACAGCAGCACCGCGACCATACCCACAGCATCACTGCCCTGATCGACCGCCATCAACTCGCCACCAACCACCACCATCACCCCACCAAAACCCAATACCGCCGCGAGTTTGGCGTTGGCTCCGATGCGCTCGCCGAGAATCGGCACCGCGAGAAATAGCGTGATAATCGGTGCGATAAAAGACAAGCCAATCGCCTGCGCTAAAGGAATGCGCGTCAAGCCAAAAAAGAACAGGTAGGCCATCACAGCGGTCAATGCCGCGCGAATCAAATGGATCTTTAATACGCGACCGGAGGCCGGCACCGGGTGCGTCGGCAGATAAAGCACCGCGACAATCAGTGCGCCCATCGCCATGCGCCAAAACATCGCGTTGTAGGTCCCCATTGCTAGCGCCTGCCCTTTCATCACGGCATCCATCATCGAGAACAGCATGATACCCAGCGTCGCAACCAGCATGGGATATTGAGCGGCTTTCTTCATGTTAGCGTTCCCGATGTGCCCCGCAGCACTGGTAAATGCAGTTTGCGGCGTGGCGGAGAGTGTGCGGGAGAATACGCACGGCTGGCGAGAGTGGCCCAGCCTTCAGGCAATGAGGCCCTGCGATATGAGGTGACTGATCGCCACGAAGTACCTTGACGTCAGTCCTGAAAAAACCCTGTTTTTTTATCACCCGATTCGGTGTAAACCGACTCACCGCGTTCAACGAGATAGGCTTGATTGGTGCTATTCACGATCCCGACACCCTGTAGAAGACTCGCCATTCGCTCGTAATAAGGATGCTCGAAGTGCGCAGCAAGGCTGCCGCTGTCCTCCCACAGTTCATACACCTGCATACGGGTTGGTATGGCGGGATCGGGGGCGAAGCAGTAGTCATGACAACCCTGCTCTTCCTCGCGGGTCAGGCGCTGTACGTCAGCGGTCAGCTCTACCGCACGGTCGCGATCAGACTCCGTCGCAAATTCCAATGCTGCCACAACAATAATCATAGGATCCTCACTTTAGGTCAGCTGCCGATCGGGTCGATGAGAGGCGCAATGCGCCAGCATTCTCAAATACCCTTGATCAGCAGGGTGTCTCCATCAGGAGAGGCCCAACCAGCCCAGCAGAGCGGTCATCGCCATCAAGTACATACCCGGCAGTTTCAGAAGTCTAGCGTGGCCCATCACACCGAGAAAAAGAAACAAACCCGCACCCAATGCATTCGCCAGCAAAACCGGGTAGCTCAATAAAGCCAGTTCGGGCTTCGTCGCCACACAAATGAGCGTGGCGCCACTGACCAGTAACAAGAGGGTGAACATATGCCAGGAGACCAGGCTCAGCGACTGCGTCAATGGCATGAGGTCACTGGTATTCACATGACCCATATAAATCTTGCCGCCCACATAGCCATGAAAAAGCGCACCACCCAATGCCACCACTGCGGCAGCTGTCAGCAAAAGTGATTCCATCGGAGGCTCCTCCAGATTACGCGGTAATCGATTAGAACGTGTCGGCGCTCAACGATGACTGGCTAACTTGGGCTAGCGGGCACCGCGCCACGGTAGCAGCAGCATTTGGCCGGTTTGCCACCGCAACCATATTGCCACAGTCACCCACACCACGACCAAGTAGGGTGTATCGGAAATCAAGTCCAGCGCCCAAGCGCGTTCCTCGCCCAGACCCTCTGCAATCTGTGCAGACGTTAACTGCATACCGTGAGTCAGCGAGATCGCAATCGGTAAGAACTTGAATACAGCGGCAATTCCTAAGCCGAAATTGCCCCATGCCAACAAACGGTGCCAGATGTTAATCACCGTATCGTGCTTTCCATCAAACCTGCGATTGCCATATTGTCACGTCTGATACCAGATCAACCACGTCAAACCTTCTGCTTCCTTCGCACGTCGCTTCTGACTGACCATGGATCACCGTCGATCAAAAACCAGAGACAGGTTATTGGCGGGCATACTGATAATGTCACGGCATATGAAGCCGTGCTCCGCACCGATGTTCGTGACGGACTCCATGTCTCTGATGCCCCACTCGACATCTTGCGCCCTGAGCTGCTCATCAAAAGATGCGTTGGAGGGCGCCGTATGCTGCCCATCACGCTTGAAAGGCCCATAGAGAATGACGACACCACCTGAGTCCAGAATGTGCGCTGCTCCCGCAAACAGCGCTTTGCAGCAGGCCCACGGCGAGATGTGCAACATGTTGATGTTCACGATAGCCGAGATGGGCGGGTTCAGATCGGCCTCAATTGGCCAGATGGGATCACGCACATCGAGCTGACGGGACGGCAATAAGCCAGAGGCGCCTGTTTCCTGACGCCAGCCATCGATCGACGCCAAATTGATCGGGTCGATGTCGGTGGGAAGCCAGCTGCAGGTTTCCAGTTGCTGTGCAAAGTAGGCGGCGTGTTGTCCGGTGCCCGACGCAATCTCCAGAATCGTGGACTGGTCAGGCAAATGCTCTCGAAGGACAGCCAGAATCGCTTCGCGGTTTCGCTCGGTAGCGGGCGCGTAGCGTTTGGTCATGGCGTTAGCCGGCTCCCGCGAGAAAAATCGCCAGGGTTGGAATCAACAGAACCAGGCCACCCGCCACAAGCAGCAGGACCTCGATACGGCCGCGCCATTTAGCGTTTTGCCCTGTTGATTTGTCGGGCGGGTTAGCCATCACTGTTTCCGCTCACTACATCAGCGCCAATAATGGAATGTGCCGTGGAAATCGGCAAGCGGTTAAATCTCGACCACACCAACAAGACTTTTATCAGGCCGCCATCTGCTCCCCTTTTTTCCAACGAACTTCAGGCCTGTTACGCTGCTTTAGGACTTGTAAGATGTCGTTGGCCGTTGTGAAGTCACCGCAATGCCTTGCAATCCAATAGAGCTTCACCACACTCTTATCGCTCATGCGCTCGTAAAGATTCATCTGACTGCCTCCTTTGGGAAAATGCCTTCCGTGGCATCGGGGTCGTCCCTGACACGATTCAGGGAGGGCAGCACCCGAACAGTACTGGCTAACCCTGAAATCCGACTCAGTATGGTCCGCACGTCGGCATATGCCTTCGCTCAATCCGCCATAGCCCTAGCAGATTGCGCCAAACTGGTGCGTTGGTTTCTTCCGCACCCTCGCCAATTTGTGGTAAGTGTGGGGAAAACAACATAAGCCAAGGGAGATTCAACATGAAGATTTTTGTAACACTCATCGCAGCGCTCTTCTCTGCTTTTGCGCTGGCTGACAACCACCGACCCAACAGCAAGTACTACGGGTTTTATCACTTCATCGCGCCAAATCCCGCCGCCGTGGTCGCGGCAACGGATAAGTTCTACGCCTCGGACTGCGGCAAGGCGTATCCGGCGGATGTCGGTCTGGCTGAAGAAGTGTTTAACGGCGCTTATCAGTCGACGCACTTTTTCATCAACACCTATCAGAATGCAGCTGATCAGGAAAAGGCCGCTGAGATCTTCCGCAGTTGCCCCAGCGGCCTTGAGTTCCTGGCCGATCTTAATGCGGCTGGCGTGATCCCGACTCGCGAATATCTGGGCTTTGCGCTCATCGAGGAGGGCGACTGGAACCAGGATCTGGTGTTTGCCAAATTTGACGTCATCATAGAGCCGCAGAATCAGCGTGCTTATGCCATGGCCTATGCCAAGATGATGAATGCCGCAGCAGAAGACGTGGGTCTTCGATCTTGGGGCAATGATCTGGTCGGTTTTGGCAACGACATGTTTACCAACTGGGTTTATTTGGGTGCAGAAAACCTGACGCAACTCGACACAATCCAGCAGGCACTCTTTGCACATCCAGCCTATGCCGAATTTGCCCAAGAGACAGCGGGCATGAGAGTGAATGTGAACACAACGCAGCTACAGTTCCTGAAAGCATACCCGCGCCAGTAACGACGCTGTCACCTTTTGATGCCCCGCCTACGTTCCGTGGCGGGGCAAACCGATTAAACTGCTCGCCCACACTCGTGCAACTATTCATACAAGGGAGCGGCATTGTGACTCTGAAATCTATTCTATCGATGGCCTCGATTGCTGTTATCAGCACCCAGCTTGCCCACGCTGGCAACGTGGTAGTGGATATGTCTCAGGTGCAGGACTACACCCAGTACCAAACAGACTTGCAGCAATGCGAGGGGCTTGCTGTGCAGAATCAGCCCGACGCGCCACAGCGTGAAGCCGTAGCCGGTACCGCAGTGAAAGGCGCCGCCGTCGGCGCCGCCGCAGGCGCCATCAGCGGTGGTTCGGGTTCCAGCGCGGCCAAAAAAGGCGCGGGCGTCGGGGTGATTGCGGCCGCCAGTCGCAACAGCCGCAACCGACGACAGGCCAGTGCCCAAGCCAGTGCGCAGACGGATCAAATTGTGAAGAACTGCATGCGAGGACGGGGCTACAACGTCTTGAACTGAAGCGTTTCACGCTAAGTAAGGGATATCCGGACTTCTTCCGCTCCCTTCGCAAGCCCCCACTAAACAATGTGCCGCGTTACACCCTGACCTCCGGGTGAGGGTGTCCTAGGCGGCAAGCTCGCCGTTGGCGGTACTGAAGGCGGCCACCGCCTTGTCCAGATCGTCTTGGGTGTGACCGGCGGAAATCTGCACACGGATGCGTGCCTTTCCCTGCGGTACGACCGGATAAAAGAAACCAATGGCGTAAACCCCAAGCTCAAGCAAACGCTCGGACATTTTTTGCGCCACGACCGCGTCGCCCAGCATGACCGGCACGATGGGGTGGTCGCCCTCAGGCACCGCAAATCCGCTGGCCTGCATTTGCTCTCGGAAGTAGCGCGTGTTCTCGTGAAGCCTATCGCGCAAGGCGGTTGACGCCTCTAGCATATCGAGCACTTTGAGCGATGCCGCGCAAATTGCGGGAGCAAGCGTGTTGGAGAACAGATAAGGCCGGGATCGTTGCCGCAAAATATCGATGATTTCCTGTCGGCCAGACGTGAATCCTCCCGAGCCACCGCCCAGCGCCTTGCCAAAAGTTCCGGTGATGAGGTCGACCCGGTCCATCACCCCGCAATATTCATGAACCCCGCGCCCCTGATCGCCCATGAAGCCAGTGGCGTGACAATCATCGTGATGCACCATTGCACCGTACTCATCGGCCAGATCGCAGATGGCACCGAGCTGAGCAATGGTGCCGTCCATCGAGAACACGCCATCGGTGGTGATGAGGATTCGCCTGGCGCCCGCGTTGCGCGCCTCCTTGAGCTTGGCCTCGAGGTCGCCCATGTCGCTATTGCGATAGCGATAACGTGACGCTTTGCAGAGTCTGACGCCGTCAATAATGGAGGCATGGTTGAGCTCATCTGAGATCACCGCGTCATCCGGCCCAAGAATGGTCTCAAAAAGCCCCGTGTTGGCATCAAAACAAGCGGCGTAGAGGATAGTGTCTTCCGTACCCAAAAACCGGCTCACACGCTGCTCCAGGGTTTTATGAATCCCCTGGGTGCCACAAATAAAGCGCACTGACGCGGCCCCGAAACCCCATTCACTGAGGCTGTCACTCGCTGCCTGCTTTACTTCGGCATTGTTGGCGAGCCCCAGATAGTTGTTGGCGCACATGTTGACCACGTTGGCGCCGCTCTCGAGTGTGATGTCATTTTTTTGCTCGGAGGCAATGACGCGCTCGGTCTTCCACAGCCCGGCCGCTTTGATCTCGGCAATCTCTGCGGCATAGCTCTCTTTAGCTGCCTCGTAACTCATCTCAGTCCTTCCAATCCAGAATCACTTTGCCCGACTGACCCGAGCGCATGATGTCAAAGCCTTGCTGAAATTCACTGTAGTGGAAGCGGTGGGTAATGATGCGCTCAATGGGCAAACCACTCTGAATCATCATCACCATCTTGTACCAGGTCTCGTACATCTCGCGGCCATAGATGCCCTTGATGTTCAAACCTTTGAAGACCACATCGGTCCAGGGAATACCCGTGTCGTCGGGCATGATGCCCAGCATGGCAATGTTGCCACCGTTAATCATCTTACTGAGCACGTCCCTGAAGGCGGCCGGGGAGCCGGACATCTCGAGGCACACATCAAACCCTTCAAGAATACCCAAGCTTTCCATGAAGTTCCGGGTGATTTCCTGCTTGGCTACGTTAATGGGCTGCACTTTGGGGACGATGCGCTTAGCCAGGTCTAACCGATACTCGTTGACGTCTGTCAGAATCACATTGCGGGCACCACAGTGGCCGGCCACCATCGCGGCCATGATGCCTATGGGTCCCGCACCAGTGATGATCACGTCTTCGCCCACCATATTGAATGATAAGGCTGTGTGAACGGCGTTGCCGTAAGGGTCAAAAATACTCAGAAGGTCCGTGGGCAAATAGACGCTGGGCCGGAATACGTTAGTCGCCGGGATCACGACGTATTCAGCAAACGCGCCGTCACGGTTGACGCCAACCCCCTGGGTGTTAGGGCACAGATGCAGGCGTCCTGCCAGACAATTACGGCATCTCCCACAGACAATATGCCCCTCTCCCGAGACGATGTCGCCGACCTGCAGACCCGTGACATTGGCACCCAGCTCTACAATTTCACCTGCGTATTCATGGCCTGCGGTCATGGGTGTCTTGATGGTTTTTTGAGCCCAGCTATCCCAGTTGTAAATGTGCACATCGGTACCGCAGATCGCGGTTTTGTGGACTTTGATCAGAACGTCATTGCCGCCCACCAGCGGAATGGGGACGTCTTCGAGCCAGAGCCCTTCCTCGGCGTGCTTCTTCACCAGTGCTTTCATGACAGGGGCCATCCAATTTGTGCCGATTACTGGGCTTTTTATGCATAATCGCGGCGTTTGGATGCCTTTGTAGCGAGCTTTTTTCAGTATGCCGGTCAGTCCGCTGAGGTGCCTGATGGCGCAATGCCGATCAAGGAACTTAACGACACGCTAAATGCCCTGCCAAGCCCACGTTTGTGCGGCTTCTCGCACTCAGAATTGGCGGGCTACTTTGGCTCTATCATTAGGTATGAAACCGTCGTGTCACCGACGTTAAGCCCTTCGTGCCACGCGATGCCCTCGCTGAAGAAATAGCTTCCGGTCTTCAAGGTCACCTCCCGAGTACCGGCGTCGCTGGTAATTCGCATCGTTCCGCCAGATAACGCATAGCCAAAATGTCGCGGGTGAAAGTGCCGTTCGTGACCCACACCGGGTGGGAACGTACATCGAAACACTCGGATCTCGGCATCCTCACGCAGGACTTCGCAGACCGACATGCCGCGCCAACCTGCCTCAACCGGACCGGGTAAGTCCTCAGCCACTCCGAGCGTAGCTACTGAGAGCATAGTTGCGGGTAGCCATGTTGAAAACCTGAGCGGAATGAACATCAAGCGGCAGACAGGCTTCATTTTGGCGAGCGGGTGCAGCTGGCCTGCATCCACCTCAGATTGATACCAATGCGTTCCGCCGAAGGGTCGGCCCACGCGTATGAGGCAGCGCGATCCTCATCAGGCCGATAGGCATACAACACCAGTGATGGTCGGTTGGGGTCATAGGGCCAGCGCACATTGCGCATCTTGATACCCACCTGTTGTGGATTCTCCTCATCGGTGGTCAACCACACCATGCCGCCCTGATCATAGATCTCCAGACCACGGCGGAAGGTCCATTCACCATCGCGCTGCATGCCGGTCATCCAACATTCGAAGCGCCGGGCTTTCACGTTTTTGTGCGGCACACCCGTAGGATGTCCAAAGATCCGTTTACCCGACTCATTCTCAGCTCGATCACTGATCCAGAGCTCTTCTTTTGTCAGCAACAGGTCATCATTAAAGATAATGCGCTGGCCGCTCTCGGTGGACACATAGGAACAGGCATCGGGCTCCATGTAACCGACAAAATGATTCGCTTGCCGCCGCCAAAACACATCGCACCCGGACAGCACGCGAGTCTGCTCGGGCGCCAGGCCTGAGAGCTTGGTGGTATCAAGGTGAGAATCTACCAATGATGCAGCATCATTCGGGATATGAATTGTCAGGCGAATGGCGCCTTCTTCGTAATCTGGCCTGAAGGAATAAATCCGCTGGCGGTATATCTGGGCTGGGTCGTCATTGAGGTGTTGCTGTACATAAAAGACATGGTCTCCAAAAGCCGGCAGCTCGACGGGCTCAAATACATGATGAATCCGCTCATGACGAAGCGCTTCGTCGATCCCCTGCTGCTCCTCAAAGTACACCTGCTCCTGATTGTCATAAACCCCCGGGAACCACTCCATCATGATCCGGAAATCCTTATCCAGTATCGCGACCTCGTCGCCGCTGGCTCCTGCGGCAGCCAGACACAACAGAAGTGGCATAAATCGGACCATGATTCTTCTCCCCCAGGCTGAGCACCCGGAAATGTCATTGTTATTTTCAATGAACCCTGAGAATGGCATCTGCAGCTCCCGGTCGCCAGTCTATATGGCGTTGCCTTTGGTTGAATTTGAACCTAGGTTAGGGGGAGACCGATAACAAATACAGACCAACTCAGATGGTGATAATCCCCTGCGCAACGACGCGGCCATCACTGAGCTAATGGAGCAGTGCTATGAAACCGCTGGAAGGCATCACAATTCTTGAATTCTCAACCATGATTACGGCGGCGCTGGCGAGCATGATGCTTGCCGAACAAGGCGCCAAAGTAATCAAGGTTGAGCCCAGCGACCAGGGCGATCCCATGCGCTACATCGGCGCTCGAAAGGGCGATATCTCATCACTATTTGCTGGATGTAACCGTGGCAAGGAATCCATCAAGATCGACTTGAAGAGTGAAGCGGGTCAGGCAGTCATTCGCGACATGGTGTCACGGGTTGACGTGGTGATTCATAACTTCCGCCCGGGCAAGATGGACTCTCTGAACTTGGGGTGCGATGCGCTCCGGGCAATCAATCCAAAGTTGGTCTACATGGCAATCTCGGGTTTCGGCAAAGAAGGCCCGCTGCGCCATGCGCCCGCCTATGATCCGATTATTCAGGCTCACACGGGCATGGCTGCCACACAGGGATCCGACGAATCCCCCGCCTTCATCCGATCCCTGTTGTGCGACAAGATTACTGCCTATACCGCCTGTCAGGCGGTCACCAGCGCGCTGTTTGCCAGAGAGCGCACGGGCGAGGGGCAGCTGATTGACCTGTCTATGCTGGATGCGGGACTGTTTTTCATGTTTCCCGATGGCTTCCAAAACCACGCACTACTCGATGAAGACGTCATTCCGAGCGGGATGCTGATTGATATCCTCTACGACCTGACGCTCACCCGGGACGGGGGTATTACCGTTGCCGCTGCCAATCAGGAAATGCAGGGGCGGATGCTCAACGCCATCGGGCTCCTACACCTCCTGCAAGACGAGCGCTTCAACTCGATGAAGAAATTGATCGAGAACCTGCATGTCTTCAGATCATTAGTCGCCGAAAAATGTCTCGAGT
>CALKMV010000032.1 GCA_938091485.1 uncultured Luminiphilus sp. | reverse complement strand
TTGTGCGAAGCAGGCCTCGCAATAGATTTCAAGCAAGTCGCTCTGCTGAGTTTTCTTGTCGTCTAGCAGGGCGGCAAAGTCACCGCGCTGAAAAAGCTGTTTGGCATGACCCCATTGCCAGTGATGATCCTGTCCAAAGGTTTGAGCATAATGGTCTATCAGCTGCTGCGCTTCGGTTGTCTGATCCAGTGCCAGATGCCGCGTCACCAGCTCTCGAAATAGGGGTTGCGACGGCGATCTCTCCCAGCAGCCCTTCAAAGGCCGTAATGGGTCTGTATCGCCCATCTCTGTGAGCAGGTCAGTTGCGTGGCGCAGGCAGGCGAGATCCAGCGAGGTATCACCGATATCACAGGCCAGTGTTCGGGCGTCCTCCAGCTGACCACTGTGAATCAGGGTTTGCAGCAGCGCTTCCATGGCACCCCGAGGTGGGTCCTCCAATTTAAGCATGTCTCGGAGCGATTGCTCTGCGGACGAGAAGTGTCCCCGGTGCAGATCCAGCCGCGCTTTGCGGTATTGCGCGGCGGTTTTCAAATTGGGTGGCGAGTCAATAGAGGCAAAAAGGCCGTCTGCCTCTTCATACTGCTCCAGCGCTGCCATGCAGCGGCCTTGCAGCAGTCGCGCCTGAGACGCGAGTTTATTGTCCTGATCTTCGGCAATGCTGGCGGCCAGGCGAGCGGCAGACTCGACGGCGCCGCACTGAAAAAACCCGAGGGCGACCGAGTAATTCATTCTTTTATCGTTGATCTCGGAGAGCTGGCGGTAAAGAGGTAAGGCCTGATGGTGCCGATCGACAGCACAAAATATCTCTGCTCGCAGCAGCAGCGCCGGTGGAGTGGTCTGACCCATGTCATCCAGTTTTTTCAGTACTGATAACGCGTCGTTAAGGCGATTGGCAGATCGATAACAGAGTGCGGCCTGCAACAGACAGCGTGGGTCGGTTTCTGCCTCCATCGCCTGGTCAAATAACGCGCAGGCTGTGGCGACATCTCCGGTTTTCAGCGCACTCAGCGCCTTTTCAGAATCTGGCTGCATAAGTTATTAGCGTAGTTGGGTAGGTGCTCGCGCAGTCTGACAGAGGAAGTCTGTGATGTCCCAGTGAATGCACGTGAAATGCTGGCAGTGCTGACCCCACTCGCAGATCACGCGTGCTGAGATTTAACGCTACGAATCCAGTAACCAGTTGGTCGCCTTTAGCCTCGGCCGCACGTTCACGCGCCTTCGTGTGGTCTTAAAAACCAGCAAAGCGATTCCATTCTGCTAGGCCACGGAGCCTTTTGATGCGCTTCGATCGCGTGCGAGCGATGGCTATCGGGTGCTCCCGCGCATAATGCTTGTTCAGCCTCTTTAAGCAGTTTTGTCGCAGCGAAAGGGTCGTGCTTGGGTGTCTCAGTCTCGGTGCATGGGGTAAAGGGGTCCAGAGAGATGGTTGTCGCAGGGGGACTGTCTCGGTGCTCCCACAGCCCCGATGCGGTATCAAGAGCGTATGAGGGAAGCAAAAGCTTGCCCCACCTTGCGATCATTTTGACTGCGGCAAGAATGTAGCCCACCTCTTCTTCGGAGCACAGCCAATGGAGGTTAAATCGAACCCAGCCCGGTCGCAGGCAGCCATAGCCATCCGCCACGGCATCGGCCAGCGACGAGGAATACTCGGGCGTCAGCTGCAGCAGGCTATGACCATAGGGTCCTGCGCAGGAGCAGCCTCCTCTGGCCTGAATGCCGAAAAGATCATTCAGCAGCCTCACGACAAAGCCGTAGTGCAACTCGCCCTCTGCTGAGCGAAAGCGCACAGAAAAAATCGGAAGGCGATCGCTGCTTGGCGATCCCAATAACTCCAATCCACGTGTGTTCAGCAAGACTTCCCGCGCGGCTAGCACATGTTTGTGTTCGACTTCTGCCAGACGCTGGTACCCCAATTTGCCGGGAATGCTGACCGCCATCGCGCCACGGATAGATTCAATGATCCCCGGAGTGCCGCCCTCTTCCCGATGTTCCGGATCAGGATGCCAGTCGTGCCAGTCAGGGGTCACGTAGCGCACGGTGCCGCCACCAATTTGCCCCGGCGTCGTGTTGCGAATGACAGATCTTTTGATGGCTAAAACGCCACTGCTGCCTGGGCCACCAATGAACTTATGGGGAGAGAAAAAGACCGCGTCGATGGCGGCGTCCGGCCGGTTCATATCGATAGGCAGATAGGGCGCGCCCGCCGCGTAGTCCCAAACTGCTAGGGCGCCGTGCCGTTTTAGTATCTGCGTAATGCCCGGCACATCTGCCTTGATACCCGTGACATTCGATGCAGCAGAGAAGCTGCCTACAGTTAAGGGCCGGTGATGGTTTTCTTTGAGTGTTCTGATCAAATGTGGCTGGTCGACATTGCCATCCTCATTCAGCGGTATTCTGATCACGTCAGCCTTAGCTTCCCGCCACGGCAGCTCATTGGAGTGGTGCTCGTAAGGACCAATTAGCACCAGAGGTCTTATGGCTTCGATGGGGTCTGACGCTTCGTCGGCTTGCGATGCGGCATTTAAATCGAGCAAGTGCACCAGAGTGTTGACCGCTCCTGTTGCACCATGACCACAGAAAATAAGAGCGTCTTCTTCGCCCGCGTTAATCACCTCTTTGATGGATTGTCGCGCCCATTCGCGGAGTTGCCCCGTGCGCCGCCCGGTATGGGAAGCCTCGGAGTGGGTGTTTGCGTAGTGGGGAAGCACCTCGCGAGCAATGAGCCGCTCAATAGAATGCAGACTCCGTCCGCTTGCGGTGTGGTCGCAGTAGAGGAGAGGCTTGGCGCCAAAGGGAGTGTCGATCAGCTCGCCCTCGCCCACTACCTGATGCCGCAAGTCGGCGATGAATGTGTTCGCGGTGAGGTCGTGATCGGTTTTACAGGCGGCCATAACAGAGCTAGTTCATTTCGCCAGTTGACTATAGAGCAGCCGCCCTGCCCATTTCGTGCTAATTCGTGCGAAAAAATCTAGTATTTCGAATAATATGTGCGTCTAAAGACTAAAAAACAGTTTTTTCGAGCGGAGCTTTGATCTATGGCAACAACGGTGCAGCTGGATACCTTAGACCTTAAACTCCTTCGCGCAGTGCAACGGGACAGCGCAGAACCCGTCTCGGACCTTGCTGAGCGATGCGGACTATCCCGCTCAGCGTGCAGCCGACGTCTCAACAGATTGTTGGAACTGGGCGTTATTGAAAGATCGGTGGCGCTGCTTTCGCAGGAAAAATTGGGGCTTGGCCTGACGGTTTTTATCGCCATAAAAACCAATCAACACAACGCGGCCTGGTCTCGACAGTTCCAGAGCGTGGTTGAGCAGTTGCCTGGGGTTCTTGAGGTGCACCGTTTGGGTGGTGATATCGACTACCTGTTGAAAGCGGTGGTCAGTGACATGCCCGGTTATGACGCGCTTTACCAACAACTTATCAGCGCAGATTTATTCGACGTCAGCGCAAGCTTCGTAATGGAGACGATGAAGCGCACAACCGAATTGCCACTGTAATCGCGTCCGGATACGCTTGCGCG
>CALKMV010000031.1 GCA_938091485.1 uncultured Luminiphilus sp. | reverse complement strand
GTAGCTGTAGGCAATCTCGGCGCTCTCTTTCATCACGTCTCCAAGCTGACCGGTGAGCTTGAAGCCGCGGTTGAGGGTATGGATCTTGGAAGACTCAATGCTGAGCGTCGCCCCGCCCATGGCTGTCCACGCGAGCCCCGTGACCACACCTCTGCCCCGCTGGGCACGCTCGGGTTTGAAGCGCGCCTGACCGAGGATCTCCTCCACCTCCCGCTTGCCAATGCGTACCCGCTTGGTGTCTTCCTCCACCATTTTCAAAATAGACGACCGCACCAGCGAACTGAGGCGCTTTTCCAATCCCCTAACACCTGCCTCCCGGCTATAGGCATCAATAACCAAACGAATGGCCGCGTCATTGATGCGGATCTGACTGGGTTTGGCACCGTGGCGCTCGAGCAACTTTGGCCACAAATGGTTTTTGGCAATCGCCAGTTTTTCCTCGGCGATGTACCCCGACAGCCGGATCTCCTCCATGCGGTCGAGAAGCGGCCCGGGAATCGTGTCGAGTTGGTTGGCAGTGCAGACAAACAAGACCTTCGACAGGTCGACACGCAGATCGAGATAATGATCGAGAAACTCGCTGTTCTGCTCAGGGTCGAGCACTTCTAATAGGGCAGACGCCGGGTCACCCTGAAAAGACGCCCCGATCTTGTCGATCTCGTCGAGCATGATCACGGGGTTGGCGACCTCGACCTCTTTCAGCGCCTGAACAAGCTTGCCTGGCATCGCTCCAACGTAGGTTCGCCGGTGGCCTTTTATCTCGGCCTCATCGCGCATGCCGCCCAGACTGAACCGATAAAATTTACGATTAAGCGCGGCGGCAATCGATTTGCCGATACTGGTCTTCCCCACTCCCGGCGGACCAACCAGCAACAGAATGGACCCATCAATGCTCCCTTTGAAGGCGCCCACCGCCAGAAACTCGGTAATCCTGGCTTTCACGTCATCCAACCCGTCATGGTGCGCCTCAAGCGCGACGCGCGCCTGCTTGAGATCCAGATTATCTTCCGAATACACGCCCCAGGGGACCGACGTCGCCCAATCGAGATAGTTACGAGTTACGCCGTACTCTGGAGATCCCGATTCGAGCACCTTCAGTTTGCTGAATTCCTCCTCGATCCGATCCCGCACTTTTTGCGGCGGATGCAGATTGTCGAGCCGCTGCTGGAAACGCTCGAGGTCTGAGGTATTGTCATCTTTGGAGATGCCCAGCTCTTTCTCAATCAC
Source organism: uncultured Luminiphilus sp. (assembly GCA_938091485.1). Taxonomy (GTDB): domain Bacteria; phylum Pseudomonadota; class Gammaproteobacteria; order Pseudomonadales; family Halieaceae; genus Luminiphilus. The sequence continues at coordinate 21,110 of CALKMV010000031.1, read as the reverse complement.
CTTCATCTGCTCTCGCAGAAAGAACTCGCGCTGATTGGCCGAGACTTTCTCATTTACCTGAGTGCTGATTTGCCCCTGAAGTTTGGCAACCTCTTTCTCACGCTTCAAAAGCTCCAGCACTTTCGTCATGCGCTGGGTCAGGGGTAGGGTCTCGAGTATCTCCTGCAGTTGATCCCCACTTGCTGTGGTCAACGCCGCCGCAAAGTCGGCCAACAGGCTCGGCTGATTGGGATTGAACTGCCCGATATGCTGCTTGAGCTCTTCGCTGTAGAGGGGGTTAAGTGGCAGCAATTCCTTGATCGCGGCGATCACGGCCATGGAGTAAGCCTTGATCTCGTCACTCTCGAGATCCCCCTGACTCCGGGGGTACTCGACCTGAGCAATGAACGGCCCCTTTTGGTTGAGCCACCGCACAATGCGAAAGCGACGGAGCCCCTGTGCCAAAAACTGACCGCCATGCTCCGCCATGGGCGGCCGATGCAGGCGAACCACACAGCCAGTGGTGGGGAATTGTTGAGCGGCGGCTTTCAAAGGATCTGACTCATCCACGAAGGCAAGGCCCAACAGGCCCGAGCCCTGCTGTGCAATGGCATCCAGCGTCGCCTGCCAGTTGTCAGGGTTGAACGAGACCGGTTGTACTTGCCCGGGGAAAAAGGGTCGGCCGGGGAGAGGCAGCAACACGAGCGTGTCGGGGAGTACATCATCGGCGACAGCAGGTGTCGCCGAGTCATAATCTGCCGCCGACGTGCCCTCCGGTGGCAGCACCTCACCGTCGTATTGAGTGTCGTCTTCCCTGTCCATCGCGCCTCCGCCCAGGCCGCACCGCTGCCTGCCTTATTTCAGAGGATATGGGGGTGGAATTGCAGCATTACAAGTCGCTGCTCACGCTGCTGTAAAAACCATGGCACGTCGAGTCGCGCCAGATAACTCGGTAACAGGGCACCCTGTCAGAGGGGTCGAGGCTGAGCGATTCGAATCCGCCAATCAGACGCAGCTACTCGTCACCCTGAGAGGGCGCTACTGGCTGGGGCGTCACGGGGAACGGTGCGATTTTTGCACCGCCACCTTCGGAGATGCGCGCGGCGCCCTCCTTGTCGACTTCATCAATGCGAACGATGGACTGCAGAGGAATGTAGCTTCGTTTCACGCCCGAGAACTCGTTCTTGAGCTTTTCTTCGCCGGGGTCCACCAGGATCTGGGAGCGCTCTCCAAAAACGAGCTCTTCTATCTCAACAAAACCCCACATATCGCTCTGGTAGATCTGCCGGGCAAAGACCTCATAGACATGGCCACAATTGTGGAAAATGACTTTGTACATGGGCTGAGACGGCATGTGGGCTCCAAATGAACCGAGGTGGTGCTGAAAACGGGGCGGAATGGTAACACTTTGCACACAAAGCTCCACCTCATGACAAAAACCCCATCCGCAGGCGCTATACTCCGCGCCCTGAGGCACCATTGAGTCACCGCATGTGACGAGGCACATGGTTAAAAGATGAGCAACCCAGGCACCAAAAAGCTGTTTGTCGAGACACACGGCTGCCAAATGAACGAATACGATTCCGCACGAATGGCCGACCTATTAGGTGCCAGCCACGGTCTCGAGCGGACCGATTCAGCCGATGAGGCGGATGTACTGCTACTCAATACCTGTTCCATCCGCGAAAAGGCGCAGGAGAAGGTCTTCCATCAGCTGGGTCGCTGGAAGCACCTGAAACAGAAGAATCCTGATCTGATCATCGGTGTGGGCGGCTGTGTGGCCAGTCAGGAAGGTGCAGAAATCGGCAAGCGGGCGCCCTATGTCGATCTGATCTTTGGACCGCAAACACTCCACCGACTGCCAGAAATGATCGATGATCGTCGCCAGGGAGAACCCCTAGTGGTCGATGTCAGCTTTCCCGAGATCGAAAAGTTTGACCGCTTGCCTGAGCCCAGTGTCGAGGGCCCGACGGCGTTCGTATCGATCATGGAAGGCTGCAGCAAGTACTGCACGTTTTGCGTGGTGCCCTACACCCGGGGCGAGGAAGTGTCTCGGCCGGTCGACGATGTTATTGCCGAAATTGCCGGTCTGGCAGACCGCGGCGTCAAAGAGGTCAACCTGCTTGGGCAAAACGTAAACGCCTTTCGCGGGCGAAACCACTTGAACGAGATCGTCGATTTCGCCGAACTGCTGCATCTGGTGAACCTAGTACCGGGCATCGAGCGGATTCGCTACACCACATCGCATCCGGTCGAATTTTCTGACGCCATTGTGGCGTGCTACGCCGAGATACCTGCGCTGGTGGACCATCTTCACTTGCCTGTGCAAAGCGGCTCGGATCGTATTCTGATGGCCATGAAGCGCGGGCACACTGCCCTCGAGTACAAAGCGACGATCCGCGCGCTCCGTAAGATTCGACCTAACATCTCATTGTCCTCCGACTTCATCATTGGCTTCCCCGGCGAAACCGAGGCTGATTTCGCGGCGACGATGAGGTTGATTGAGGAAATCGGCTTCGATGCGTCTTTCAGCTTTATCTACAGTGCGCGCCCCGGCACGCCCGCTGCCGACCTGCCAGACGAGGTGCCTGAGGCAGTCAAAAAACAACGGCTACACATTCTTCAGGCACGCATTGCGCAACAAGCACAGCAGATTGCAGAGTCAATGGTGGGGTCGACGCAGCGCATATTGATCACCGGCTATGCAAAAAAAGACCCCGGACAGCTCTCGGGGCGCACTGAAAATAACCGCGTGGTGAATTTTGCCTGCCAGAACCCCGCCCTGATTGGCCAGTTCGCCGAGGTGGAGATCACTGCGGCCTATACCAACTCGCTTCTGGGCCGTCAGATCGAACCTGCTTAATCCCCGAAACGGTAGTTGACTCAGCCGGCAAGGCGAGTATCGTTTGTTTCCCAATGTGAAAGAGGCGGCGTGAAAACCGTTGGACACAGAGCAATCGGCGCCCGAGGCCAACCCCCCGGGTCTGGCCTCACATATCACTCTCTCCCTCGAACCGAATGACGCCCGTAATCTGGCAGCCCTTTGCGGGCAGTTGGACAGTCATTTGCGACAGATAGAGACGCGACTCGATATCACGATTCAGAATCGCAGCAATCACTTTGAGCTGCGGGGCGCCCACGAGCGCTGTCAAATAGCCGCCTCCTTGCTGTCATCGCTCTACACGGATATCGAGAACGGCGCACAGCTCAGTCCAGAGAGTATTCACTTGCGCCTTCAGGAAGCAGATCTCGAGCTGCTGAGGGAGCCGCAGGCTGCGGATATGGTCACCGATACGGTGGGGCTGATCCGTACCAAACGACTCTCCGTCAGGCCGAGAGGCCAGAACCAGCGCCAGTACGTGTCTGCCATCACTACTCACGATATTAACTTTGGCGTGGGTCCTGCCGGCACCGGTAAGACCTATTTAGCTGTCGCGTGTGCGGTGCGCGCATTACTCAACGAGCAGGTTAAGCGCATACTGTTGGTGCGCCCGGCCGTCGAGGCAGGCGAGCGTCTCGGTTTTCTCCCCGGAGACCTGTCTCAGAAGGTGGACCCCTATCTGCGGCCACTTTACGACGCTCTGTATGAAATGCTGGGTTTCGAGACGGTCAACAAATATATCGAGCGGCACATCATTGAGGTGGCGCCTCTGGCATTCATGCGCGGTCGGACCCTTAATCATGCATTCATCATTCTGGACGAGGCGCAGAACACCACCCGCGAGCAAATGAAAATGTTTCTGACCCGGATTGGATTCGGGTCCACCGCAGTGGTCACAGGCGACACTAGCCAGATTGACCTGCCAAAAGGAACACAGAGTGGCCTCATTCATGCCATGACTGTTCTGGAAGAGGTGGCCGGCATCTCGTTCACCGAATTCGCCAACAAGGATGTCGTCCGCCATCCGCTGGTGCAAAGAGTGGTCAGCGCCTACGACGCCTATGAGCAACGAAGTGCATCGCCGCGCGGTGAGGGGCCTCCGTGAACATACTGTTATCCGTTGACCGCACGACCGACGTCGCCTCACCCACTGACGACGCGATCCACGGCTGGGTGAGCCACACCCTGACGCAAACTGAAGTGCGACGAGAACCGATTCCAGAACTGTCTATCCGCATCGCCGACACAAAGGAAGCGGCGGATCTCAATCAGACCTACCGCGCCAAAACAGGTCCCACCAACGTTTTGTCATTCCCTGCAAACGTTCCGGCAGAGGCTGGCTCAGGGTTACTCGGAGACCTCGTGATCTGTGCGCCTCTGGTGAATCTTGAGGCCACACAACAACACAAATCCGAGGAAGCCCACTGGGCGCATCTCGTGATTCATGGTGTCTTGCATCTACTTGGCCACGACCACCAGATACCAGTGGAAGCTGAGCAGATGGAGGCCCTTGAGATTGATTTACTCGGACACCTTGGATTTCCCAATCCCTATGACCATGAACAGCCCCCGGAGGGCTTACAACTGTGAACGACGATCGCAAGCTGGAATCTGAAGAACGATCCTGGCTGGACCGACTGACTCATTTCATCAGCGGAGAACCCCAGAACAAATCTGACCTGGAAGGCGTGCTGTCACTGGCCGAGGAGCACGAGATCATCGATGAGGATGCGCGCAAAATCATGGAAGGCGCGCTTCTCGTGACCGACATGCAGGTGCGCGACATCATGATTCCCCGCGCGCAGATGATTGTCATTGATTCTGACCAACCGCTTCGAGAAGCGCTGCCCAAGATTGTCCAGTCTGGACACTCACGTTATCCCGTTATCGGTGACGGCATAGATGACGTCATCGGTATTTTACTGGCCAAGGATCTCCTGCCGCTGATCCAGAATGACGGTACCGTGCCCAGCATCACAGAGTTGATGCGGCCTGTTACCGCCGTCCCTGAAAGCAAGCGACTCAACGTGCTGTTGCGCGAGTTTCGGCAAAACCGCAACCACATGGCAATCGTCATTGACGAGTACGGTGGCATCGCAGGCTTAATTACCATCGAAGACGTGCTCGAAGAAATTGTCGGCGAAATCGAAGACGAGACCGATGTCGAGGAAGGGCAGCTGATTCGTCCGGTCAACGACAATTCGTTCATGGTCGAGGCGCTGACACCCATTGACGAATTTAACGAATTCTTCGGCACCAGCTTCAGCGACGAGGAATTCGACACGATTGGCGGCCTTGTAATCAACGCTTTCGGGCAACTCCCAACCCGTAATCAGTCCATTCGCCTCGACCAATTCGACTTTAAGGTCATCCATGCTGACGAGCGTCGATTGACCCGTTTACGGGTAACGACCGAAACCACTGACGTCTTGGATTAGTGCTCCACCGTGTCCCAAATTGGGGCCTGGCCTTGCTGGCTGGGGCTATTTTCCCACTCGGTCTCGCCCCCTTTGACGTTTGGCCCTGTGTTCCTCTCAGCGCTGGACTCCTCTGCACGGCACTCAATCGCACGCAGCGTGCGGGTGGGGTCGGATTTGCCTATGGCACAGGTTTTTTTGGCGCGGGGGTCTCTTGGGTTTACGTGAGTATCCACGTCTACGGCAATACGCCTGTTTGGCTGGCGCTGGGCCTGACAACTCTATTCTGTGGTGGGCTGGCACTGCTTTTTGCCGCACAGGCGATAATTTATCGACGACTCGCAAGTCGCCATGCTGCATGGCGAGCGGTTCAGTTTGCCTCGTTATGGGTGCTGTTCGAATGGTTTAGGAGTTGGCTACTCACCGGCTTCCCCTGGCTTTATGCCGGCTATAGCGCACTCGATTCTCCCTTTGCGGGATGGATTCCGGTAATCGGAGTATATGGCACCTCCTGGTTCCTCATCGCGATCGGCTGTTTCGCCGCCAATGCCTTAAGTCAACCGCGCGATATCGGGCGCTGGGTAGGCACTGTAGCGATCACCAGCCTGCTGTTGATCTCGGGTCTAGTGTTGCAGCGCATAGAGTGGACCTCGCCTGAGGGCGATCCCGTCACAGTCGCGATCGTACAACCCAATGTGCCGCTTAAGGAGAAGTGGGACCCGCGTTACCGCAACCAGATCCTGTCCGACTTTGGCGAGCGTTCGATGGCCCTCGCTCAGGAGCATAATTTGGTTATCTGGCCGGAGTCGGCGTTGCCCGGTTATAGGGACCGATTGCTGGAAGTGATTGAGCCGGTCGACCAACGATTTGCGCTGCTGGATAGCACGCTCATTACCGGCATTCCGACTCGCGATGCGTCTGGGCGCTACAACAGCATCATGGCACTCGGTGCCGGGTCTGGGACTTATCACAAGCAAAAGCTCGTGCCATTCGGGGAGTATGTGCCGCTGGAGAGCTGGCTCAGAGGCGTGATCGCATTCTTCGACCTGCCCATGTCGCAGTTCGTTGCCGGCGCGACCGACCAGAGGCCTCTACTCGCAGGTAACCTACCGGTTGCGCCCTTCATCTGTTACGAAATTGTTTACCCAGACTTCGTGCAGCGCTATGCCAGAGACGCGGCATTGCTCGTCACCATCAGTAACGACACCTGGTTTGGCCAAAGTGCCGGCCCCTGGCAGCACTTCCAAATGGCGCGATATCGCGCCGTCGAAATCGGACGCGACCTGATCAGGGGAACCAATGACGGTGTCAGTGCCCTGATCACAGCTGAAGGCGTTGTCAGCTCAACGGCAGTGCAGTTCAGCGAGGCGGTGATCAGCGGCACGGTACAACCGCGCTCTGGACTAACGCCTTTTGCCGTGACTGGCAGCCTGCCGGTCTGGGTTTTCGCTCTGATCACCCTCGTATTGGGCCGGGATCGCGCCTAATACTGGTAAACTCTGCGCGGCTCCGTCGGACCTGCGTCGGACGACAAACAAAATCAGAGCAAAGCCAGCGTTTCCCGCTGCTGTTATTGAGGAACAATGAGCCCGGAATACACACCGCAAACCTTGGAACTGGAGCTGCAGGCTGAATGGGCTGAGTCCGGTCGTTTCGCCGTGAACCCGGATGAGGCGCGGGAAAAGTTCTACTGCCTCGCCATGTTCCCCTACCCCAGCGGCAAGCTTCATATGGGGCACGTGCGCAACTACACCATCGCCGACGTGATCGCGCGATACCAACGCATGCTGGGCAAAAACGTTCTGCAACCCATGGGATGGGACGCCTTTGGACTCCCGGCCGAAAATGCCGCCATCGCCAACAAAGTTGCGCCGGCCATGTGGACTCGCGAAAACATCGCCCACATGCGCGCCCAACTGCAGAGACTGGGCTATGCCTACGACTGGGACAGGGAGATCGCAACCTGCGACCCCCAGTACTACCAGTGGGAACAATGGTTTTTTACTCAACTCTACGAGCGGGGCCTGGTCTACAAAAAAATGGCCACGGTAAACTGGGATCCCGTAGACCAGACCGTGCTAGCCAATGAACAGGTCATCGATGGGCGCGGCTGGCGCTCAGGCGCGGTGGTCGAGCGGCGTGAGATTCCGCAATGGTTTATTCGCATTACTGCCTATGCGGAAGAGTTGTTGGAAGGCTTGGACACGTTGGACGGTTGGCCCGAGGCCGTGCGCACCATGCAGCGAAACTGGATCGGGAAAAGTCGAGGCGTGGAGTTGGCGTTTGGACTGGATGAATCGGTTGCGAACATAGATCGCATCGAGGTCTATACCACCCGGCCCGATACGCTCTATGGCGTGACCTACGTCAGTCTGGCTGCAGAACATCCAATTACGCTGGCGCTGGCTGAAAACAATACTGAACTCGCCGAGTTCGTCGCCGCCTGCAAGCAGGCATCGGTGGCCGAGGCCCATATGGCGCAGGCCGAGAAGCTGGGCATGGATACAGGCCTCCGTGCCACACACCCGCTGACTGGTGAGACTATCCCCGTCTGGGTCGCAAACTATGTGCTGATGGACTACGGCTCAGGCGCAGTCATGGCGGTACCGGCCCACGATGAACGGGATTGGGAATTTGCGCGCAAGTACTCGCTACCGATGAAAACGGTGGTCTGTGATGCTGAGGGCCAGCCAGCCAACACATCAGACCGCGCGTATACGGAATACGGCATGCTGACCGGTTCTGCGGAGTTCGATGGCTGCGACTTTGACGAGGCCTTTGCAGGGATCGCTGCGCGGCTTGAGGCTGCGGAGATGGGCCAGACAACCACCCAGTTCCGACTGAGAGACTGGGGCGTGTCGCGCCAACGCTACTGGGGAACGCCGATCCCCATGCTCAACCTTGAAGACGGGCGCGACATCCCCATCCCAGCCGATCGCCTGCCTTCATTGCTGCCAGAGGACGTGGCGATGGACGGTGTGACATCACCTATCAAAGCGGATCCCGAATGGCGCCAGTTTGAAATGGAGGGACAGCTTTGCGAACGCGAAACCGATACCTTTGACACCTTTGTTCAGTCCTCCTGGTACTACGCACGCTTTACCTGCCCACACTACAGTGATGGCATGATCGATAGCGCTCAGGCCAATTATTGGCTGCCGGTGGATCAGTACGTTGGCGGCATCGAACACGCCATTTTGCACCTGCTCTATTCCCGCTTCTTCCACAAACTGATGCGAGACGCCGGACTGGTGACTAGCGACGAGCCTTTCACGCGTTTGCTCACTCAGGGCATGGTGCTGAAAGACGGCGCCAAGATGTCGAAGTCCCGCGGCAACACCGTTGACCCCCAATCGCTGATTGACCGCTACGGTGCGGATACCGTGCGCCTGTTCAGCATGTTCGCTGCGCCCCCCGAGCAATCTCTCGAATGGTCAGACTCAGGGGTTGAGGGCGCCAACCGTTTTATCAGACGGCTGTGGCGGCTGGTGCATGACTTCGACATTGACGGTAACGAGTCACTGCCCGATTCGCTCAATAGCGAGCAAAAAAATCTGCGCCGCAAAATCCACGAAACCATCGCCAAAGTCAGCGATGACTACGGGCGTCGACAAACCTTCAATACCGCCGTGGCGGCAGTGATGGAGCTGTGTAACGAACTGGGGCGCCACCCAATGGAGCACAGCGGCGATCGCGCTGTCATCGAAGAGGGCTTGCGCGCAGTGCTGCAGTTACTGTGGCCCATCACGCCTCATCTCAGCGAGCACCTATGGCAAGCACTGACCGGCGAAGCATTCAGAGAAAGTCTGTGGCCCGAGGTCGATGAGACTGCTTTGAGCCGCGACGAGTTAGAGATCGTGGTACAGGTCAATGGTAAGGTAAGGGGCAAAATCAGCGTGCCTGCCTCCGCAGATAATGCTGAAATTGAGGCAATGGCTAAAAATCAGGAGAACGTGCAGCGTTTTCTGGCGGATACAACCATCCGTAAAGTCATTGTCGTACCCCAGAAGCTTGTGAATATCGTCGCGCAATGATCACCCACCACAACACTTTCCAAAGCATTTTTCACAGCGCCATCCTAACAGCCATGGTCAGATGGATCTGTGTGTTTACCAGTCTGTTGCTCATGGTTGGATGCGGCTTCCAACTCAAGGGGAGTGATGCCGGCAGCAGCAGCGCCAAACTAGATGGCTTGAGCATCCAAGTAATCAGCGGCCAACCTCGATCTGAACTGACGCGCGAGGTGTCCAGAGCGCTGAGCGCGTTGGGACTAACCCTGTTAGACGAAGGCGACGCCATGCTCAGACTGAGACTGCAGCCCGAGCAATTCACACAGCGAAATGTCTCACTGACTGCGCAAGCCCGTGCCGCAGAACTCGAGCTGACCTTGTTCACCGATTTCACGCTAATACAACCTGAGGCGGATCCAATTGACGCGCGCGCGACCGTCACTCGGCAGATGCTCAATGACCCCCGCAACGTCGTCGGTAAAACCGAGGAGATCCGCCTGCTTCGTGAGGAGATGCGCCGCGATCTTGCCGATCAGATTGCGCGCCGCATTAGCCACAGCCTGGGCAGCTGATGCAACTAAAGCCCCCGCAACTCGCCGATCACCTCTTACAACATCTTGCACCCTGCTATCTCATTTCAGGTGATGAGCCATTGATTGTGCAGGAATGCGCCGATGCCATCCGATCCGCTGCGCGCGCAGCGGGCTGTACAGAGCGTCAGTGCATTACGATCTCCGGCAAAGACGACTGGTTGGAGCTGGGCCATACCGCCGGGTCGCTATCTCTTTTTGCCGATCGAAAATTGATTGAGGTGCAACTGCCCAGCGGCAAACCCGGTACTGAGGGCAGCAAAGCGATACAAGAGTATCTCGCGGGGGAACAGGAAGATGTGCTGCTCATCGTCAGCGGCCGCATCGACAAACAGTCGCAGAAGAGCAAATGGCACGTCGCACTGGATCAGGCGGGAATCGTCCTCCCGATATGGCCGATCTCTCCGGCTGAATTACCCGGTTGGATTGCTGCCCGCATGAAAGCCGCAGGGCTCACCGCGGAAAGCGACGCTGTGACGCTGCTAGCCGAGCGACTGGAGGGCAATCTTCTCGCCGCATCACAGGAGATTGAGAAACTGAAATTGCTTCATGGCGAGCAGACCATTACCGCCGAGTTGGTGGCTGAGACCGTGTCTGATAACGCCCGATACGACGCTTTCAGACTGGTTGATGTCGCGCTAGCGGGAGATGCCCGGGGAGCAGTGCGCACGTTGCGGGGGCTGCGGGCCGAGGCCATTCAACCACCTGTGCTGTTATGGGCCATCTCACGGGAAGTCCGACTGCTCGCGGATCTGAAGCGGGAAGTCGCGAGCGGCACCACCGTAAATACCGCACTGAATCAGCGTGGTGTATGGCGCAATCGACAGGCGTTGGTGCGCTCAGCGATGAATAGGCTTGGCGGTCGGGACCTCGCTGAAATGCAAGCGCTCAGCTTTCACGCAGATGGCGCCAGTAAGGGTTTTATGCAGGGAGAACCCTGGAGTTTATTGGAGCGTCTCGTGGTCGTGATGGCTCAGGGATCTCCACCTGCCAGCACACGCGAGCGACGTGTATAGAGCGTGGCAACCAACACAATTCCTGCGCTGCCGGTCCACACAGCGACCTGACTGAAGCCAAACCCATCGACTCCTGCGCCAAGCGATGCCGCACCCAATGCGGGGGCACCCATGGCCAGCATTGTCCAGACACTCATCACACGACCGCGATACTCGCTGCTGGCGGTTAACTGTATGAGGGTTTGCGAACCGGTACCTGCCACGGTGGTGACAATACTGAGCAGCGACACCCACAGCGCTAGCCCCAGCAGGCTGTCAAACCACTGCAAACTGATGAGCGCGAAGCCTGCCAGCATAATCGCCGAGCACACGAGTCCCATCAGGCGCGCCAAATCAGCCGCTTGGCGGCTGACCAGCAGTCCCCCTAACACAGAACCCAAGCCCGCCATGGCGACCAGTACCGCGAGCTCCGCCGATCCGCCCTCTAACACCTGTCCCGACAGAGCAGGCAGTAACTCGATAATGGTGCGGCCCAGCAGACCATTCACCGCCGTGAGTGCAAGCAGCAGCCTGAGATCGGCTCGGCCCAACAAATGGCGAAAGCCAGCGACCAACTGGTTAACGAAAGAGGACGATGGCGCCTCAGGTGCATCCCGCTCAATCGGCAATTGGGACAGACCCCAAAAGGACACCGTAAACATCAACATTGCGGTCAACCACGCAGCGCTGACATTCACTTGCGCAACCAACGCCGCGCCCACAGCCGGTCCTACCATGCGGGCAATATTGAAAGACATAGCGGAGTAGCCGACCGCGCTGGGTAGCGCCTCGCGCGTTACCAAGAGCGGCACGAGCGCCAGGCGCATCGGCGAGTGCAGTGAGGTGGCCACACCCAGAGTCGCCGCGAGCGCCACTAAAGCCCCGCGGTCATACCATCCCAGCCAGGTCGTGAGTGTGCCGGTCAGCGCGATGACGCTGTGAATCACCATCGACAACCGCAACCCCTCACGGGGATTCACCCTGTCAGACAGAATCCCGAACCACGGCGATAACAGCAGCGCCGGCGCCAGCATCAAGGCGCCGACAATACCCACCCAAGTCGCTGACTGAGTCAGATCCCAAGCGCTCCATCCCAGCAGGAACCGCAGTAACCAAGCGCCAAGGCTCGAGAACCAGCTTGCGGGGTAATAGCGCCGAAAACGCGGGTCTGACAGCGCCGATCGGTGGACCTGTCGTGTTTCACGACAGTCCGAAAAATCCTCACTTGCTTTTTTAGTCATGCTCAAATACTGTCTATTTATACAGTATTTTTGCTGTTGCCGATGTCTCATCAGTACGCCACCTGTCGGCGAGAGTGATTCGGCACAGCAATATGAAATAGGAGTGCATCATGAATTATCTACTGGAAGATATTTTCCGTCGCGCCGATACCTGGCGAGGCATGGACCAACACGGTATGGATCCGTCTGGTGTCGGTCAACAGCAGCGTGTTTTCCTCCACCCAGAAGCCACCGCCGCCAATGGCAATGCCCACACCTTTTCCGGAGTCAGAACGGGTTTCGATGTGCTGGATACACAACTGTATAACAGAGGCTGGCCTGTCGGCGGCTGCATCGAGGTCATCAGCGACCAATGTGGGCTGGATGCCATGGGCGTGTTCATGCCCATGATGAAGCAGCTATCCGGTCAGGGCCGTTGGCAGGTGTTTATTGATCCACCGTATACCCCTTACGCCCCACTCCTCGCCGGCGAAGGGATCGACCTTCAGGAAATCATGCTGGTACACCCCAAGAGCCGCGATGAGGTGCTGTGGTCAACCGAGCAGGCCTTGCGAAGCAGCACCTGCAGTGCCGTATTTGTCTGGCTGGGGGCCACGGATTATCGCTATGCGGAGCTGCGCAAAATACAGCTGGCAGCGGCTAGTCATGGTACACCGGCCATTCTGTTTCGCTCTTCTGAAGCACTGGAGCAAGCCTCCCCCGCCAGCCTGAAAATCCATATCGACGGTTACCGGAAAATTAAGATTCTTAAGCAACGGGGCGGACGTCAGAGTTCGACCATTTCCCTACCTACAGGTGACTCAATGCTCGATATTGCACCGGTGTGGACATCGCTGGAATCGTCAGAAGCGCTCGGGGCATTACCCGGTTTTCGCCCCTCTGCCTGAGCTGGCAAAGACCTCATTCGAATGCGGGCTGCACTCCTTTCAATATAGCGTCCGGATAGCGGAGCCGCTATCCTTGCGCCCGCTTCTGACCACCCCGAGGCTGTCATGCAAGATTTACCCCACCACTATCGCTGTATCGCCACCGCCAACGCGGATCAATCCCGGGTGCACGTTTCCAGCCAGGGTCTGGAAGACCTGACCACTGATGTGCCGCGAGAGTTCGGCGGCCCCGGTGACCAATGGTCTCCTGAAGCCTTACTGATCGCCGCAGTCGCGGACTGCTTCGTGCTGACATTTCGAGCAATGGCCGAGCCATCTCACATTAAATGGCACGCACTCGATTGCGATGCTATAGGGACATTGGAGCGTGTTGATCGATCGACACAATTCACCTACATCCAACTGTCGGTGCGCATCAGCGTTCCAGAGGATATTGAAGAAGAAAAAGTGCTAGGGGTACTGAAAAAAGCCGAGGATGCCTGCCTGATTACCAATTCACTCACTGCAACGGTGACACTCAGCGTCGACATGACCCGACAATCTCGCTGAATCAACCTCCGACACCATTAAAAAAGCCCCGCGACTGCGGGGCTTTTCGTTTATTCCGGTGGGCGCCGACCGTTACTGCGCGACGCTCACAACCACGTTGCCGGAGTCTTCGATATCGAACCGGTCAGCATCCATGACTTTGGTCCAGGCACTGGCGAAATCTCTGATAAACCGCTGCCGACTCTCGTCGAAAGCGTAAAACTCAACCACTGCGCGAAGCTCGGAGTTTGAACCGAATACCAGGTCAAACTCAGTCGCAGTCCATTTCAGGTCGCCTGTCTGGCGATCACGGCCTTCAAATACATAGGCCTCTGTCGAGGGCTCCCAGGCCGTGTTCATATCGAGCAGGTTAACGAAGAAGTCGTTGCTCAATACGCCGGGGCGATCGGTCAGCACGCCTCGATCACTGCCGTCAGCGTTGGCGTTCATGGCTCGCAGCCCTCCCAACAGGACCGTCATCTCCGACACCGTCAGATTCAGCATATCTGCCTTGTCAATGAGCGCCTGCGAGGCGGTCATGAAGCCGAGGTCTGCCATGTAGTTGCGGAAACCGTCGTGCCGCGGCTCCATTACCGACCACGAACCGGCATCTACAGCCCCCTCGATCGCATCGACGCGCCCCGGTGTAAAGGGAATGGAAACCTCAACACCAAACTCTCCGGCCGCCCGCTCAACACCAACATTGCCGGCAAGTACGATGACATCAGCAAGCGATACTTGCTTGCCACGCGACAGCCCGCTGTTGAACTCGTCCTGCACATCTTCAAGCACAGTCATCACTCCAGCCAGAGCGTCTGGGTTATTGATCGCCCACTGATTCTGCGGTGCGAGACGGATACGGGCGCCATTAGCACCGCCACGCATATCCGTGCCGCGATACGTCGAGGCCGAGGCCCATGCCGTAGCTACCAGCTGGGTGTTCGTAAGACCACTCGCAGCAATTGCTGCCTCCAACTTGCGAACATCTCGATCGCTGATCAACTTGTAGTCGCGCTCAGGGAGCGGATCCTGCCAGGCCAGCGTCTCCGCGGGCACATCGTCGCCCAAATAACGGATCTTTGGACCCATGTCACGGTGTGTCAGCTTGAACCAGGCTTTGGCAAAAGCCAGCTCGAACTCTTCTGGGTTCTGAAGAAAGCGCTGGGAGATCTCGCGATAGCTGGGATCAAACTTGAGCGACAGGTCGGTCGTAAACATGACCGGCGCATGGCTCACACCCTGCAAATGGGCATCAGGCACAGTATTTGCCGCGGCACCGTCTTTAGGCTGCCACTGAAGTGCGCCCGCCGGGCTGCGAGTTTGCTCCCACTCATAGGCGAACAAGTTCGCCAGATACATCATCGACCACTGCGTTGGCGTTGCCGTCCAAGCGCCTTCCAGACCCGAAGTCACCGTGTCTTCGGCGTTGCCTTTGCCACAGGTATTCTTCCAACCAAAACCCTGCTCAACGATCGCTTCACCGGTAGGCTCAGGACCGACACAATCACTTGGCTTGTGCGCACCGTGCGCCTTACCAAAAGAGTGTCCGCCCGCAATCAGCGCGACCGTCTCTTCGTCATTCATCGCCATACGGCCAAAGGTCTCGCGAATGTCATGCGCGGCCAGCACTGGGTCCGGATTGCCGTTAGGGCCTTCGGGGTTCACATAAATCAAACCCATCTGCACTGCGGCGAGGCCGTTACGGAGCTGGCGGCCCTCGGCATAACGATCTTCGGCCAACATCTTTGCCTCAGGACCCCAGTACACCCACTCGGGCTCCCAATCGTCTGAACGGCCGCCTGCGAAACCATAGGTTTTGAAGCCCATGTTTTCCATTGCGACATTGCCGGCGAGCACCATCAGGTCAGCCCAAGAAACTTGATTGCCGTATTGCTGCTTGATTGGCCACAACAATCGGCGAGCCTTATCGAGGTTGCCGTTATCTGGCCAGCTGTTTAGTGGCTCAAATCGTTGTTGGCCTCCATCGGCGCCTCCACGACCATCCGAGGTCCGGTAGGTGCCCGCACTGTGCCAGGCCATGCGGACAAAAAATGGGCCGTAGTTCCCATAATCAGCAGGCCACCAAGGCTGCGAGGTCGTCAGCGTCTCATTGATGTCCGCTTTCAGCGCCTCAAGATCAAGCCGCGCAAACTCAGCGGCGTAATCGAAATCTGTGCCCAATGGATTGGTACTGCGCTCGTTTTGTCGCAGCGGCGTCAGATCAAGGCTGGCAGGCCACCAGGCCTGAGTGCTTTTGGGCGTGCTTCGGGCGACCGATTCAATCACTGGCAAGGCCACTAGCGCCGCTGCCAGTGCGGTGTGCGCAACCGCCGTCTTTAGTAGTGTTACTTTCATTATGCTGTCCTCGTTAAAAACAGGTACCCCATCGCATATTTAGGCACTACTGCCGTGCATTGAAAAGCTGATTGTTTAGATAAGATCAATCGGTTTTTACGATTGTTAGGCCAGCCCTACGGAGAGAACTGGAGGCCTGATGGCAAACTGGCTTTTTTCGCGGTGAGACTGCGCATTGTTGACTGGCGGGAGCACAGGCCCGCGGGCGATCGAGGATGCTCAGCGACTCGCGAGTGTTCGCTGAATCAAGCCCTGCACATTGGCCTGAAGCTGATCTAGCGGGACGGCACCCGAGCCGAGTACCGTGTCATGAAAGGCGCGGATATCAAACTGCTCGCCCAAAGCTTCCTGCGCCATCTCGCGCAGCTCAACGATCCTCAATTTACCGATCATGTAGGCAGTCGCCTGTCCGGGCATCGCGATATAGCGCTCGATCGCTCTCTGGCAGTCATACTCAGCATTGGGCGTATTGGCCAAGAGGTAAGCCACTGCCTCCTCCCGCGTCCACTGTTTGTGGTGCAGCCCGGTATCGACCACCAAACGCGCGGCGCGCCATAACTCCATCGCGAGTCGGCCAAAGTTGGAGTAAGGATCCTGATAAAAGCCCATTTCCTTGGCCAGATACTCCGAGTACAGGCCCCATCCCTCGCTGAAGGCGGTAAAACGGGTGTGGCGCTGGAAATCCGGCACATCACCCAGCTCTGCTGCGATAGATAGCTGCAAGTGGTGACCCGGTAACCCTTCGTGAAACGCCAGTGCTTCGAGATCGGTAGTCGGCATGGAGTTCATGTCGTAGAGGTTGGCGTAGTAAATGCCGGGGCGGGAACCGTCTGGAGGGGGACTTTGGTAAAACGCTTTACCCGCAGACTGCTCGCGATAGGCTTCAACCCGTTTCACGATCAAATCCGATTGCGGCAGCAAACCAAAATAGTCGGGCAGCCGCTCTGCCATCCTGTCGATCGCAGTACGTGCCGCGTCGAGGTACGCCGACCGTCCTGCCTCGGTGTTGTCGTAACGCAAAGACTGGTCATTGCGAACTTGATCGAGAAACGTGGACAGCTCGCCCTCTTCGCCCAGCTCGGCCATGACGGAGCGCATCTCCTGATGTAGCCGCTCTACATTCGCAAGGCCTGCTTGATGAATGGCCTCGGGGGTCAGATCGGTGGTCGTGAAATCTCGCAACCGGCTGGCGTAAAAAGCATCGCCGTCGGGGAATCGCCATACCCCGTCCTCTTGAGGTGCCTCTGCCTGCTGGGATTGAACGGCCGCAATCAGGCGTTCGTACGCAGGCTTCACCGCGGTCACCATGGCTTGCCGCGCGGCCTCTCGCAACTGATCTGCGATGGCAGGCTCAACCTCAAGCTTGGCGAGCTTGTCGTTGAAGTCGGCCCAGATCACCGAGGGCGAACCCGATTGATCAAAGGGCGCGCCCACCAGCACATTACCGGCGGACTCCATAATTTGCGGGATCATCCAATCGACCAGATACAGGCCTTTATCCATGCGGATCTGGATCTGCTCGATCACGCCATCAAAGTACTGGGGCAGGTTATTCAGTCGGGCAATATAATCCTTGGCGTCCTGCTCTGAATCAATGGTGTGCACATTGACCAGCAGGCTGATGGGGCTGGTATGAGGGCCTCGGAACTGATGAATCACATAACGATGGTGCCGGAATGCAGCGCCAGCCAGCGTGCGCTCCAGGTCGAGCCGATAAAGCCGATAGGAAAGCTGCCGCGCGGGTGACAGTTGACTGGTGTCGATACCTTCGAGAAATGCCAGACGCTCCCGGGTCAACTCGAGTGACTCGAGCTGGAAGGGTTCGGACACATCGTTCCACTGATCCTGTTGATCTTTGATGCCGAGGTAGCTGGCGCTGGCTGGGTAGCGGGCCAGATCAGCTTCCCAGGTAGCCGCAAAAAAATGCTCCAGTCGCTGCTGCTCGGCGGATATCGGTGCTGCGTTAATAACCGGCGACGCAGGTTCGACTGCGGTCTTGCCGCAGGACACCAGCACCACCGCCAAGAGCAGCCAGAGTGCTCGATAGGCAGAGCCTGTCCACCCACCAAACGGCTGCAATCTTCGTTGATACGAGCGAAACATGGTGGCTTTCCTTACAAAATGAGTTTGGGCCTTACACGGCGAGTCTGACAAAAAGAGCCTGTTTGAACGGGCGCCGGAGCGACGTATTGTCACAGAATTCATCAGCCTCGGGGATACTCCCAAGCGGGAGATCATGGATCCCATAATACTGTATAAAAATACAGTATTATGGTCGTATGTCGCTCTGGCTCTGTCTTCGTTTTGATTTATTGCCTCTGGAAGCCCTGCTACAACAGCATGGCCATGCGGGTGATGCACCGACGATTGTTGTCGCCCAACGGCGCGTACTGGTCTGCGACGAATCAGCCAGCCTTGCTGGCGTAATGCCAGCACACACACTCAGTACGGCACAGGCGCTACTTGCTCACACCGAATACCGTTTACTGGAACGCGCCCCGGAAACAGAACATGCCCTGCTAGAGCAACTCACCATCTGGGCCTATGGTTTATCACCGCACCTGAAGCGCTGGCGCGATAATGCCCTGACAATCGAAATTGGCAGCTGTCTACGCCTGCATCATGGTCTTGGGTCGCTTCTGGAGCGAGTCGATGCGGAAATGAGCCTACGTGGACTGACTGTCACCGTGGGTGTCGCCGAAACTCGTGACGCAGCTTGGCTGCTGAGCCATGCTGAACGCGATATCGCCCGTCACCCCGAGCAACCCCTCACAGAACGATTGGCGCCTTTGCCGCTAGAGCTGATTCAGGCCGATTTCCCCAACATCATCAAACGGCTTGAGCGCTCTGGCATACAGAGATTCGGACAGTTACTGGATATCCCGCTCCCAGCACTCGGCAAACGGTGCGGTGAAACCTTTTTGAACTGGCTAAATCAAGTGAAAGGCCATCAACAGGAACCGGCCGTGACTTACCAGCCACCCAAGCGCTTCGAGGACACGCTGTGGTTCGGCTTTGACATCCAGAATCGACAGGAACTTCACCCCGCCATGCAGCGCTTGTTGGCGCACTTCTGCCAATTTCTGATAAACACACAACTCAGTACTACCGCCATTGAGTGGCGCTATTTACGACCACAGCACTTAATACAAACACCGGCTCCATCACCTCAACCGCAAGAAACTCGATCAGCAACGCAGCGAGATTCACGACCGGAGGCCACTGCTTTCAAAGTGTTTTCCGACGTCGCACAACACAATGCGAAGCTCTGGTTCGAACTGTCCTGCTTACAGCTGGACACCTGGTCACTGCCGGAGGATATCGAAGGAATCTCGCTGGTCGTCGACCAGCTTCAGGAGGCCTCTGTCGCGCCGCAGGATTTATTTCATACCGGGATCACGGCGGCATCACGGCATGAGCTCGTTGACCGCCTACGCAGCAGACTTGGCCTACAGGCTGTCGGCTACCTCGACTGCCGTTATGAGCACCTCCCAGAGCATGCCGTTTTTGAGACGCATACGCTGAGCACCCAGAAAAACCGTGACAGCGACGCTTTAGGACAGCGCCCTTTCTGGTTATTACCGACGCCACAGCCCATCCACCAGGATACCGAGCAGCTATATTGGAATGGGCCGCTGGATGTGCTCCATGGCCCGGAACGGATTGAGGATCAGTGGTGGAATACCCCTGTCAGCCGGGATTACTACATCGCCCAGACACCTCAGAAACAACCCATTTGGATCTATCAGGACCGACATAATCGCCGCTGGTATTTACATGGGCTTTTTGCCTGATGTCGGAACACTCTTATGCCGCATTCAGTCGAAAACGCCGACTTCAGCGCCCTCTTATTAGCGGCGGTCCACTATCGGCTCACTACAGTGTCAGAGGCATTATCCAACCAGATGAGTTCAGTTGGGTCGAATCCCAGCTCAGTAATGCGCTGCAAAAACTGCGCTCGCAACGCTTCACTGACCTGAGGCGTTCGCGCGAGAAACCATAAGTAACTGCGGTTGAAACCCGAGACAAAGGCGTAGTCATAGTCCTCTCCCAACTCAAAGACCACGTAGCTGCCATAGAAGGGGCCGAAGAAAGACACTTTCAGGTGCGCGATGTCGGGAGATTGCACAAAGCGCGCAACGCCTTCCGCCTCGCGCCATTCACCTTCCTCGAGATCAAATCCGCGATTCAAAACCGCAATGCTGCCGTCAGGGTTAACGTCATAGGTTGCACTGACTTCGCTCAAGCCATGTTCAAAACTGTGGTCCAACCGAGCGATTTCGTACCAGGTACCGAGATAACGGTTTTGCTCAAACCCGGTAACAGGATCAACTCCCTCAGGCACACCAGTACAAGCCAGCAACCATAAACAGAGGCCACCAATTACTGCATATTGCCCGCGTCGTCGATCAATCACTGTCACGCTCCACTCCTGCGTTTGCTAACCCTTTGCTTGTGCTCCAAGACTTGGGATGCCGTCAAAAATGACACAGCTTTCGCCCCGTCAGAAAAATAGTCTACGCTATTTCACAACAACGCTTTTCAAGGCAGCCTGCATACCGCTAGAATACTGTTTATTTATACAGTATTTGTCGTGTACGCCGAACTTCATTGCCTGACCCACTACAGTTTTCTGCGCGGCGCCTCGGCACCTGAGGAACTCATCGGCCGCGCAGCCAGCTGCGGTTATCACGCTCTAGCCATTGCCGACGAGTGCTCGCTGGCAGGCGTCGTCAAAGCCCACGTCGCTGCCAAAGAGCTGGGGCTTAAGCTGATTGTTGGCAGCGAGTTCACCCTGACCGAAGGTATTCGCTTGGTCGCACTGGTGCCCAGTCGCGAGGCGTATGGAGAACTCTCGGGGCTCATCAGTCGCGCGCGCCGCCGCAGCGGCAAAGGTGAATATCGTGTTCATCTACGCGATGTGATCTTTCATCTCAAACGCTGCCTGCTCATCCTCTTGCCGGATGACACCGACAATCAGACCGTTCATCTCCAACAACTGACAAGGCGATGCCAAGGGCGGATCTGGATCGGCATCAGCAGACTGCTGGGCAACGATGAGTGGCGTCGCTTCAAGCACCGCTATCACATGGCACAAAGCCTTCAGGTGCCCATGGTGGCCTGTGGCGAGGTGCAAATGCACAGCGCCAAACGCAAGGCGCTGCATGATGTGCTGACGGCGATCAGACTACAGACTCCAGTACAGCAACTGGGGCACCGCCGGTTG
>CALKMV010000030.1 GCA_938091485.1 uncultured Luminiphilus sp. | reverse complement strand
GTTCTTCACCGCGCCCACCGCTATCCGCGCCTTGCATGGTCTCGGCGATGAACTGGTCACGCGCCATGACCGCAGCTCGCTGCGGATCATTGGCTCCGTCGGTGAACCCATTAACCCGGAAGCCTGGGAGTGGTACCACCGTGTGGTCGGCGATGGTCGCTGCCCCATTGTCGATACCTGGTGGCAGACAGAGACCGGTGGCGTCATGATCACGCCGCTACCCGGCGCGCATGCCCTCAAGCCCGGCTTTGCCAGCTTCCCCTTTTTCGGGGTGGAACCGGCCCTCCTGGATGAGCAGGGCGCGGAAATTGAGGGGGCTGGTGCCGGATATCTGGTGATCAAGCGGTCATGGCCCGCCCAGATTCGCACCGTGTACGGTGATCATCAACGCATGATCGATACCTACTTCACGACCTATCCGGGCTACTACTTCACCGGCGACGGCGCGCTGCGAGATGAGGACGGCTACCTGCGCATTACAGGTCGCGTGGATGACGTACTCAATGTATCGGGCCATCGAATGGGCACTGCCGAGGTGGAAAGCGCACTGGTGCTCCATGAGGGCATCGCCGAAGCTGCGGTGGTGGGCTTCCCCCACGACATCAAAGGTCAGGGCATTTACGCCTACGTCACGCCCATGACGGGCGTTGAAGACAGCGAGTCACTCCGTGAGGAACTGGTTGCCCTGTGTGTGCGTGAGATCGGACCCATTGCCAAACCGGATCGTATCCAATGGGCGCCCGGGTTGCCAAAGACGCGATCTGGCAAGATCATGCGGCGAATTTTACGTAAAATCGCCGAAAATGAGATAAATAGCCTCGGCGATACGTCGACATTAGCGGACCCTTCGGTGGTCGAGGATCTGGTCGCGGGACGGTCATCAAACTAGCTGCCAGCGTGCGCCAGATGCTTCTCGCATCAGATTTGCCCTACTTAGCTCTCGCAAACGTTGGAGAGCCCCGTAACACAGCGGCACCGCAATCAGCGACTCCTGCTAATACGGACTCAAATATCGAATATTTAGCGCCCCACGTTCTAACTGAGCTGCCAATTGACATATACTTTTGACCGCTCAAAAAAACCGCTGACACCCCCTCTCAAGGAAAATCAACCCCATGCCAGACTGCCTCAATGATCGAGTGCGCAAAACCTCAAGCTATTTTTTCCTCTTACTATTGGCTTCTGGGGTCCCTGTGCCTTACGCACAAGCTCAGGAGGCGAATGGGGAAGCCGCGATCGAAGAGGTCGTGGTTACTGGAAGCTATATTCGATCGACGGCAGTGGACAAAGCTTCTCCCGTCGAAATTATTTCGTCTGACTACATCATCAACTCAGGCGCTGCTGATGTTGGTGAACTAACTGCAAAATGGAGCTTTGTATCTGGCTCCGAAAATAATCCTGACGCATTTACCGCAGGTGAAACTCAAGGCACTAGCAATGTCAATCTCCGGGGACTCGGACTTAGCTCGACTTTAGTGCTGATTAACGGTACGCGACAGACATTCAGTGGCGGTATCGCTAATGATGGGAGCGTCTTTGTCGACACCAGCACGATACCTCTAGTAGCAATAGATAGAGTCGAGGTGCTTAAAGAGGGCGCTACGGCAACTTATGGGTCGGATGCGGTTGCAGGGGTGGTCAATTTCATTCTGCGTGACGAGTTTGAGGGCTTTGAGGTCTCTGGGGGATATGAAGAGATTGCCAATGCCAGCGCTGGTAAGAGTTCCTTTAACTTGCTAACTGGCTTCAGTGGGGAACGGACCAAAGGATTATTTGCTGGAAGTTACTACGAGCAAGACTCCCTCAGCTCAGGCGCGCGTCCTTACACGACCGAAAATGCGGTGAGCAGTCTGGGTCGTAGTTTCCTTGTGCTAGGCCCTGACGCAAGCGGCACAGGTAATTACTCCGGGGACTATGACTACCTTGAAACCGCTCCTGATCCGAAGTGCCAAGAAAACGGTGGGATTCTAGGCAGCCCTTTTGTTCCACAAGGCGCATATGGTGCCGGCACAGGTGGTGGCGCAAAGTGCGGGTTCCTTTATGGACCGCGGTTCAACCTTGTTAACGAGGAGACTAAAACGCAAATATTTGGAACGCTGTCGCGCGACGTGTCCGACGATTTGAGCGTTTCGGTAGATATAGGGTGGACGCGGCACGAAGTGAAAGACAACCCACAATCTCCCTCCTATCCCAACTTATCTTTCCCGACAATCTTGCCAGGTCAGGCTGGGAGCCCCTTTAATGTCCCAGTTCGCTGGTATGGCAGACCGATTGGCGCAGAGGCGTCATCACCTCTGGCACCTCGCAAGAGCGACACGCTGAGAACTGCGTTGCAGGTTGATGGACGATTGACTGAGACATGGTCTTGGAAAGCGGGCATCACTTACTCCCGCAACAGCCGAGACGCCTACCAGCCCGATACGGTCAAGTCTCGACTGAACGCAGCACTCGCTGGATCTGGAGGCTTAAGTGGACAAGAGACATTCAATCCATTTGATCCGGAAGGCAACAGTCCCGCGCTCATTGATTGGATGAGTTATCAAACCTATACCAACAAAAAAACTGACCTTACCGTTATCGATTTCGTGTTCAGCGGGGATGTGGGCGAAACCCATGCAGGAGCAATTGGATTTGCGGTAGGCGGTCAGTGGCGAAAAGAAGGATTTTCGGTCAATCGGAATGAACTTTACACACAGCAAGTCGACCCTGACACTGGCGCCACTGTGCCGGTCGATTTAATCTTTTTGGGTGGCGGGTTGCCCGTCAATCGGTCCAAGGACAGCATCGCATTATTTGCTGAGGCCAGTGTTCCTCTGAGTAATTCACTGGAGGCCAATCTTGCCGCCCGATTCGAAGAGCTAGAGACAGATAGCAGTATTGATTCCAAGTTGGGAATCAAATGGAACCTCACCGAGGCCATCACATTACGCGCATCGGGATCTACAACTTTCAGAGAACCCTCCTTAATACAAACTTATAATCAAGAAACCTCCTTGCAAGGGCTAGTCGATCCTTTGACGGGCTCGAGCAGTGCGCTTTTTGTTCAGGTTAATTCTACGGGTAACACCGACCTCAAACCTGAGACCTCAATTAATTTCAACGCAGGAATAATTTATTCTCCAGCAGACAACTTCGCACTTCGGCTGGATTACTGGAGGGTCGATTACGAGGACGTGATCACTGTGCAAAACGCACAAGGTAAACTGAATAATGACCCCTTAGGAGTTGACATTCTGCGAGACTCAGCTGGGACACTCTCTGGCGTTAATGTGGAGTATTTGAACGCACAGGAAGTCAACGCCGACGGCATAGATGTCACAGCTGATTGGTCTGCACCCCTACTCAACGGTTGGCTGCGCCTAAATCTGTCAGCAACTCATTTCCTCGGCTACGAAATTCCCTGTACTGGGAAGAATAACCGAGGGTGCGCAACAGCGAGAGGCACACAAGATGTCGCCGGCTACTTCAATTTTGATAATTTTGCGCGGTCCATGCCGGAGACCAAAATCAACACAACTCTCGAGTGGACAGATGGCAGCCACAAGTTGGCTTTATTGATGTTTTATGTCTCAGACTATGAGACTACGCGATCCATTCCTGATCCGGCGAGGGCTGCCGGGTACTCAAATAAAGTGAATTCTTGGAGCACTTTGGATATCCAATATTCCTATCAGCTTACATTTCAAGGCGTTGACACCACGTTGACCGTTGGCGCCAAGAACCTGACGGACGAGAAAGCACCGAAAGTGTACGATGCGGCAAACTTTAGTTACGACGCTAAACAGCATGACCCGCGCGGACAAATATGGTACCTGCAATTGCGGGCCGCCTTCTGAATCCGTATCGCAAATTCCCTGACTGGATACCGATCACTACAGAGTGTCTGCTAATAATGCACAGCTGTTCCCATTGGTTTGCGGACTCACCCATCAATAACTAGTCGAGTGCATAAAAAACCGCGGTAAAGACCGCGGTTTTTTATTTAGGCGACGTAAACTGCAATATCGCACTATGGGAGAGCTATTACTCCTGAGCCAGCGACTCTTCCTCGGGCTCAGCAGCATCTAATGAATCCGCTGCGGCTTCAGCCATATCAGCTGCCACTTCACGCATGGACAGCTTGATCCGGCCTCGCTGATCTACGTCCAGCACCTTCACCTGAACCTCCTGACCTTCGGAGAGGTAGTCGGTGACGTTCTCAACACGCTCTTCGGCGATCTGCGAAATGTGCACCAAACCATCCTTGCCAGGCAGAATCGTGACAAAGGCACCGAAGTCGACGATGCGCGCGACCTTGCCAGTATAGATCGCACCAACGTCAGCCTCGGCAGTGATGGCCTGAATCATCTCCACGGCGGCATCACGCGCCGCAGCGTTTTGACCAAACACCTTTACCGTGCCGTCGTCATCGATATCAACGGTAGCACCCGACTCTTCGGTGATCTGACGAATCATCGCGCCACCCTTTCCAATGATGTCGCGGATCTTGTCCTGATCAACTTTGAGCGTAGTCATGCTGGGAGCATTTTCTGAAGTGATCTCACGGGGAGCGTCAAGAACAGTGTTCATCTGCCCAAGAATGTGCAGTCGCGCTTCTAACGCCTGCTCCAGTGCGCGCTCCATGATTTCTTCATTGATGCCCTCGATTTTAATGTCCATCTGCAGCGCAGTCACACCTTTGGCTGTCCCGGCTACTTTGAAATCCATATCACCGAGGTGATCTTCGTCACCCAAAATATCGGTCAACACGGCAAACTGATTACCATCCTTGACCAAGCCCATCGCAATCCCTGCTACGGGAGCTGAGAGTGGCACACCCGCCGCCATCATCGAGAGTGAACCCACACAGACAGACGCCATGGAGCTGGAGCCATTGGATTCGGTGATCTCAGAGACAACTCTTATCGTGTAAGGGAATTCTTCATCGCTAGGCAGTACCGCGGCCAACCCGCGCCTCGCGAGGCGGCCATGGCCGATTTCACGCCGGCTGGTGAACCCTATGCGCCCTGCCTCACCCACAGAATAGGGAGGAAAATTGTAGTGCAGCATGAAGGGGTCACGACGCTCGCCCTCAAGCGCGTCGATGATCTGCGCGTCACGGGTGGATCCCAGCGTCACTGCACCAATAGCCTGCGTTTCACCGCGGGTGAAGAGTGCGGAACCGTGTGCCTTCGGCAATACATCTACCTCGCAGGCGATAGCCCTGACCGTGCGGTTGTCTCGCCCATCGATACGCGGTTCACCCGCCAGAATACGACTACGAACAATGTTCTTTTCAAGGGTCTTGAAGATGTCTTTCACGTCGTCTGCTGCGGGGCCATCCTCTGTTGCAAGTTGAGCGACAACTTCGTCCTTCACTTGACCGACACGCTCATAGCGCGCAGATTTCTCGGTGATTCGGTAGGCTTCACCCAATGGCCCTGAGGCGGCAGCTTCTACGGCTGCAACCAACTCTGCGTCCGCTTCCGGCGCCTGCCATTCCCAGCGAGGCTTGCCCGCCTCGGCGACGAGCTCGTTAATGGCGTTAATGACGGTTTGCATTTCCTGATGCGCGAACAACACCGCACCCAGCATCTGATCTTCAGTCAGCTCTTTAGCTTCTGACTCCACCATTAGCACGGCGTCTTTGGTGCCGGCGACAACCATGTCGAGCTGGCTATCTGCCAACGCCGCATAGCTCGGGTTCAGGATGTAGCCACTGGCTTCTGTGAAGCCAACACGGGCTCCGCCGATAGGGCCATTGAACGGACAGCCAGAAAGAGCCAGCGCTGCAGAGGTACCAATCATGGCGGGGATATCAGGGTCCGTTTCTTTATCGGCCGACATGACCGTACAAACAACCTGTACCTCGTTCATAAAACCGTCTGCAAAGAGCGGCCGAATAGGGCGATCAATCAATCGCGAGGTCAAAGTCTCCTTTTCACTGGGTCGCGCTTCTCGCTTAAAAAATCCACCCGGGATTTTTCCAACCGAGTAAGTCTTTTCGATGTAATGCACACCCAAAGGAAAGAATGCTTGTCCCGGCTTCGCTTTAGGGTCTGCAACGACGGTACACAGCACGCTAGTGCTTCCCATCGATATCAATACTGATCCGGACGCCTGTCGCGCAATACGGCCGGTTTCCAGCGTGACTTCTTGGTCACCGTACTGGAACGTTTTTTTAACTACATTCACGTGTTTTCTCCAAATATGACGGGGCCGGCCCTAGGCCGGCCCTGACTGGTCCTCAGCGGCGCAGACCCAACCGCTTGATCAATTCCGCATAGCGGGCGGTGTCTTTTTGCTTGAGGTAGTCGAGTAACTTTCGACGCTGGTTTACCATGCGAATCAAACCACGTCGTGAGTGGTGATCCTGAGCATGATCCTTAAAGTGAGACTGCAGTTGCTCAATGTTTGCTGTGAGCAGAGCGACTTGTACTTCCGGAGATCCGGTGTCGCCCTCAGACTGCTGATAATCTTTAACAATTTGTGCCTTGACGGCTGCTTCCAACGCCATGGTTTCTTCTCCAACCTGCTTGATGAATCGAGCCTATCCGCGCAGATTTACAGACAGGATCGTGGAACGGCGCTTGCCGCTGGTCTACTGGGCGAGAAGTCTTTTAGGGGCTAATTTCCCATCATCTCGCATATCACCCACGCCGAGGAACATCCCCCCCGCGTCAGCGATGCGCACCATACCACTCTGGGGACCGTTTGGCACTAGTACAGGTTGGCCCTGACGAATGTAAAAAGTTGCGGCCTCAGACAGTGATAAGCGAGGTAAATGCTTTATGCAGGATTCAATCGGTTGCAGCAGCGCATCCAAACCCGCATCCGACCCCGCCTCCTTCACTGCGGTCAATTGTTCCGGGGTGACGCAATCACTCAAGACAAAAGGTCCGGACTGGCATCGCCGCAGCGTTGCAACGTGAGCCGGGACACCCAGCACGGCGCCAAGATCTTCGGCCAGAGTCCGAATATAAGTGCCTTTACTGCACTGGACCCGCACCGTGAGACGCACCTGTTCAGTGAGCTCACAGGACAGCAATTCAAAACGATAGATATGAACCGGTCTAGCGGCGCGCTCGACTTGCTCACCCGCACGGGCGCGCTTGTAGAGTGGTTGGCCATCGACCTTCAATGCCGAGTACATGGGCGGCACCTGCTCGATCGCTCCTGTCAGCGTTTCCATCGCCCGAGTCACTTGTTCTTCTGACAGATGGGCAGCAGACGTTTGGGCGATCACGGCACCGTCGGCGTCAGCTGTTTCGGTTCCTACGCCCAGAACAAAGGTGCTCTCGTACCCCTTGTCCGCGTCGAGCAGAAACTGTGAAAACTTAGTAGCCTCGCCAAAACACAGCGGCAAGACTCCCGTCGCCAGCGGATCAAGACTGCCTGTGTGTCCCGCTTTGGCAGCGCCAAAAAGTCGCTTTGCTTGCTGCAATGCCGCGTTCGATGACATACCTGAGGGCTTGTCGAGCACCAACAAGCCGTCTATCTGTCGACCTTTCCTGCGCCGCGCCACCGTCAGTCTTCCGGTTCTGAGGCGTCTCCGAGATCACCCGAATGCAATTTTTCATCAGCCAGACGAACCTCACGGAGCAGTGTCTCCATGTCGCGTCCTCGCCCCACACTCTCGTCAAATCGAAAGCTGATTCTAGGTACGGTGCGCATGGTAGATGCCTTGGCCAACTCCGAACGGAGAAAACCGGATACTTTTGACAGCACGGCTGTCACCTCCGCGCGGTCCTCGGCCGACGCATCATCCATCAGGGTGAAAAACACTTTGGCGTGAGACAGATCGCGACTCACCTCCACGCCGGTAAGACTCACTTCCTGAACGCGAGGGTCTCGCACCGTTTTTTGTAACAGCCGCGCCAGCTCTTCATGTAGAAAATGACTGATGCGCTGAGTTCTCTCAAACTCCTTGCCCATGACAATGCGTTTTAGAGACTGCGGGCGATTTCATTCACGTCGAAAACCTCGATGAGGTCGCCGACCTTCACGTCGGTGTAATTCTTTACACCGATACCGCACTCCGTGCCATTGCGGACCTCGTTAGCGTCATCTTTGAAGCGACGAAGCGACTCCAATTCACCCTCGTAGATCACCAGGTTGTCGCGCAACACGCGGATGGGCTTGGACCGGTAAACGGTGCCCTCGATAACCATACAGCCCGCAACCAAGCCAAACTTGGGTGAACGGAAGGTATCGCGCACCTCGGCAATCCCGACAATCTCTTCTCGCATTTCTGGAGACAACATCCCGGAGAGCGCCGCACGCACATCGTCGATAAGGTCATAGATCACGTTGTAGTAGCGAATTTCTACACCTTCATTTTCTGCCGCCGCACGCGCCTTGCTGTCTGCGCGGGCATTGAAGCCGATAATGATTGCTGAGCTTGTCATGGCTAGGCTGATATCGGTCTCGGATATTCCACCCACGCCGCCAGATACAATGTTGACTTTCACCTCGTCATTCCCGAGATCCGCCAGCGCGCCCTGCAATGCTTCAAATGAACCGCGAACGTCCGCCTTGATAATGAGGTTGAGCGTCTCGACTGATCCCGCCGTCATGGTTTCAAACATATTGTCGAGCTTGGCGGCTTGCTGACGCGCAAGCTTGGAGGAACGCATTTTTTCCTGCCGGAAATCGGCGACCTCTCGAGCCTTCTTCTCACTCTCGACAGCCACCACTGGGTCACCGGCATCAGGAGTGCCGTCCAGTCCCAAGACTTCTACCGGGATGCTAGGGCCTGCTTCATTAATCGGCTGCCCGTTTTCGTCCAACATGGCCCTCACACGACCATATTGCAAACCCGCCAAGACGATATCGCCCTGCTTTAGTGTGCCTTGCTGTATCAAAAGCGAGGCCACGGCGCCCCGGCCTTTATCGAGTCGAGATTCGATCACGATGCCGGACGCAGGGACATCTGCCGGAGCAGTCAGCTCCAGCACCTCTGACTGCAGCAAAAGCGCATCTAGAAGCTCATCGATTCCTTCCCCGGTATGCGCGGAAACAGGAATGAATTGCGTATCACCGCCCCAATCCTCGGGGATGACCTCTTTAGCAGCCAGCTCTGTCTTCACTCTATCGGGATCAGCGGCTTCTTTATCGATCTTATTGACGGCCACCACAATCGGCACGCCGGCAGCTCGCGCGTGCTGAATGGCTTCCTCTGTCTGTGGCATCACACCATCATCGGCAGCCACGACTAAAATGACGATATCGGTGGACTTCGCACCTCGCGCGCGCATCGCAGTGAAGGCAGCGTGACCGGGTGTATCGAGGAAGGTGATCATGCCTTTGTCGGTTTTCACGTGGTATGCACCGATGTGCTGGGTAATACCACCCGCCTCCCCACTGGCCACGCGGGATTCACGAATGTAGTCGAGCAAAGACGTCTTCCCGTGGTCAACATGTCCCATCACCGTTACAACAGGCGCTCTAGGCTCCGGATTACCCTCCTGGCTAGCGAGAGTTTCCTCAAGACGTTCCTCAACCTCCTCGTTACTCTTGAGGACAACGCGATGGCCCAATTCTTCTACCACCAGCGTTGCAGTATCTTGATCCAGCATTTGATTGATGTTGGCCATCACGCCCAGAGTCATCAGTTCTTTGATGACTTCACCGGCTTTGACCGCCATCTGCTGCGCAAGGTCGCCTACGGTGATGTTCTCTGGAATGCTCACGTCATAAATAATTTTTTCGGTGGGCTGCTCAAAAGCGTGTTGATTGGGCTCACCCTGGAGCTTCTTACGGCGGCTTCCGCGGCGACGCGCTACGCCCGCTTCTGCGGCCTCAAGATCGTTAATGGAGAGATTATGACCACGCTGTTTCCCGCGTGCACCGGGGACGCCGGTCCGCTCTAAACGACCCTTACCAGGGCGCCGACGTAGCTCGTCTCGGGTTTTGGTGGAGTCATCCTTTGACGGCGCTGCATGTAATCGTTTTGGCTGCTTGCGCTCGCTTTCCTTACCGGTTGCTTGTCCAGCACCTTCTTCAGCTTGCCTTGCCGCCTCCTCTGCCCTCGCCTTGGCAGCGGCCTCCAGTTCGAGCTGCCGGGCTTGCTCTTCAGCTTTACGCCTGGCGGCTGCTCGCTGCCTAAGCATCTCCGGATCATCGCTGTCTGCCGAGAGGTCCGCACTAGTGGGCGCGACCTCAACCCCCGACGTGTCTACCGTAACGTCGGCAACAGCCGGGGTATCGGCGACTTCCAGATCGGCGCCAGTCTCGTCCTCTGTCGCGTCCTCAAGATCTTCTCGCTTAACGTAAGTCCGCTTTTTTCGGACTTCGACGTTGACCGTGCGCTTACCTGCACCACCGGCCCGCAGCGTACTAACTGATTTGCGCTTGAGAGTAATTTTCTTCGGGGCACCGGCTCGCTCACCATGGCTTTGTTTCAGGTGCGCAAGCAATGTCTGCTTGTCTTCTTCAGACACTGCCTCATCGGCCGAGGCGTGCGGCAAGCCCGCATCCTTCATTTGCGAGAGCAAGCGGTCTACCGATGCACCCACCGTCTCCGCCAATTGCTCTACTGTCACTTGTGCCATCTCTCTCTCCCTAACCGCTCAGTACCTGAAGTGCTTTCCCGCGTGAACCCGTCAAGCGGTCGCCTCTTCCTCCTCAGCGAACCAAGGGGCACGGGCAGTCATGATCAACTCCGCCGCGCGCTCTTTTGTCATCTCTTCAATGTCCAACAAATCATCTACGCCCTGATCAGCGAGGTCTTCCATGGTGATAATCCCCTTGCTTGCGAGCACGTAGGCAAGATGCTTATCCATACCATCCATCGTGAGCAGATCCTCGGCTGGCTCGGTCGCACCAAGCTCCTCCTCGGACGCAATCGCCAATGTCAGCAGCGCATCCTTGGCGCGAGCTCGCAATTCCTCGGATATTTCCTCGTCAAAACCTTCAATGGCATTCATCTCTTCAAGCGGCACGTAGGCGATTTCTTCTAAAGTTGTGAAACCCTCCTCCACAAGCACCGTGGCGATATCCTCATCGATATCCAGAGCACTCATGAACCGCTCAATCACCTCTCCAGCTTCGGTTTCCTGTTTTTCAATGGCCTCATCCACACTCATCACATTGATGATCCAGCCGGTCAGATCTGAGGCCAATCTCACATTCTGGCCTCCGCGACCAATCGCCTG
Organism: uncultured Luminiphilus sp.; assembly: GCA_938091485.1. Taxonomy (GTDB): domain Bacteria; phylum Pseudomonadota; class Gammaproteobacteria; order Pseudomonadales; family Halieaceae; genus Luminiphilus. The sequence goes on along the minus strand of CALKMV010000030.1, from coordinate 2,530 downwards.
AGCGAGGTTATCCTCGCCGACCGCCACTTCCATAGTGGAGTTGTCCTCATCGACGACGATGGATTCCACTTCGGCAGGAGACATGGCATTGATCACAAGTTGCGCCGCATTGTCGTCCCACAGAATGATGTCCACCCGCTCATTGTCGAGCTCGTTGGAGACCGCCTGAACTCGCGAACCACGCATGCCAACGCAGGCACCAACGGGATCAATGCGCTGGTCGCCGGTCTTGACTGCGATCTTTGCGCGAGACCCGGGGTCTCTGGCCGCCGCCCTGATTTGAATCACGCCCTCAGAGATCTCTGGAACTTCTATCTTGAAGAGCTCTACCAACATTTCCTGACAGGCTCTCGAGAGAATAAGCTGCGGACCTCGTGATTCGGTGTTGATCTCGGTAAGGATGGCTCGCACCCGGTCATTGATGCGGAACGTCTCACGCCCAACCAACTCGCCTCGCGGCAACAGGCCCTCAGCGTTGTTGCCCAGATCAACAATGATGTTATCGCGGGTCACTTTTTTCACCGTTCCCGCAAGGAGCTCGCCTTCTCGTCCACTATACGCATCAGCGATCTGGGCACGCTCTGCATCCCTGACACGCTGGACAATAACCTGCTTGGCGGTCTGAGCCGCGATACGACCAAAATCAACGTTTTCCACTAATTCTTCGTGGTAGTCACCTGGCTGCAACGCAGTATTGACCTCAGCAGCTTCCTCGGTCGTGAACTGAGTTCCCAATAAAGCCAATTCCGTATCCGGCATGACCAACCATCTTCGCTTTGTGACATAGTCACCTGACTCACGATCGATGGTGACCTGTATGTCTGCCTCTTCGTCGTACCGTTTCTTGGTCGCGGTAGCCAAGGCCAATTCAATCGCCTCAAAGATAATGTCCTCGGACACACCCTTTTCAGCTGATACCGCCTCCGCAACCATCAAAATCTCTGTATTCATGTCTTCACTCTCACTTTTTTGGATCACCTGAACACCAACAGGCTTTCCCAAAGGTGTAATCGCCTCACGATTTACCCGAGCCAATATCCAGCTTCGGATGTGCCCTTGCGCGATCTATTGACCGGAAGGGCAAATTAAATTCAAGGTCGTCAAACCTGACGACAACCATCTCGGCATCCGCCGATAACAGGACACCCTTAAAGCGGCGCCTGCCCTCTACCGGCAGTCTTAACCGGATGTCTACCATCTCCCCCACATAGGGTTGGTAGTGGTCAGGATGGAATAACAATCGGTCCACCCCGGGCGATGACACCTCCAGGGTGTACTCGCCGCTGATGGGGTCCTCCACATCGAGTACCCCGCTGATCTGATGACTTACCTGAGCACAGTCATCAACGTCGACGCCTTTCTCTGCGTCGATATAGAGCCGCACAGTGGGCCGCCTGCCGGGGGAAATAACTTCAATCCCCCACAGCGAATAACCCATCGCCTCCACAGTCGGTGCTAAAAGCTGCATCAACAGCGCCTCTTTGCCCGACATATCCGTCTCCCTCAGGCTGCGTTTTCCGCGGCCACAAAAAAGCCCCAAAAGGGGCTTCAGAGGTGACGGTCAGCAGAGACTCTGCTGCCGTCGAATTGGTAGCGGGGGCCGGATTTGAACCGACGACCTTCGGGTTATGAGCCCGACGAGCTACCAGGCTGCTCCACCCCGCATCAATACTCTCAGTGACCGCCCCCTTTACGCGTCGGAACCTTTGTCCCTAGACGCTGGCGTCACAGTAGTGCGCACACTACTTATTGAGGCGCGGGAGTATAGGAACCCCTTGGGAAGCCGTCAACCCGTCATTTTGACAGCGGTTAGGGCGATTTAGAGCCCGAAGACTGTGATGGCGGATTCGGTTTGCTGGGTATTTGTTGAGGAAAGAACTGGGTTCGGCGCTGCTGTTCTAGCCGATGCCGCTCTATATCGGACAACCTCATACTTTTCGCGTACTCGATGTCCTGCTCGAGATCAGGCGCAGCTGCCGGACGCTGCAATACGATCTCAAAATTTCGCTGCGCGCTTCCACAGAGCTCTATGGTCTCAGTCGACAAGGTCGCACCGCTCTGCCAGATTGCTTCAATGCCGCGGACCAAGTAGCAGTCATTGGACTGTAGCGCGTTCTCCAGATCGCTGGAGGAGAAAACCAAGGCTGCCGGGGCTCTCCCCAACGCAACACCGGTGCCTACGGTCGTCAATTCAGCACCCTCGGGCTCAGAATGGACGGTCAGCATGGTGTTCGAAGAGCAGCCCATCACTGCCAAAGGAAATATCATCAGCAGGCAAAACTTACGCACCATGAGATTCATAAATGCTCTTGTCTGGCGGATCAAGTTCCCGCATTGAGATGAACACTCACACACTCTTTCTCGCCCGTTTGGGGATATCGGCTTCAATCTACCATTAAAAAAGGCCCCCATTTGGGAGCCTTTTTAAATATGGTGCGGAAGGCGGGACTTGAACCCGCACAGCCATAGGCCACTACCCCCTCAAGATAGCGTGTCTACCAATTCCACCACTTCCGCGCAAACTTAACCC
>CALKMV010000029.1 GCA_938091485.1 uncultured Luminiphilus sp. | reverse complement strand
CGCCAGCAGGCGGATCGCGTGTACTGTGTTTATCGCCGTGACGAAGAGAACATGCCGGGTTCGCGCCGCGAAGTGGCCAACGCAAAAGAGGAGGGCGTGCAGTTCTTATTCAATCGCCAGCCTATTGAGGTGATGGATTATTTTGGCGAGGCCATCGGCGTCAAAGTGGTTGAAACGCGACTCGGCGAGCCCGGGCCAGATGGTCGTCGTCGTCCAGAGCCTGTGGCGGGGAGTGAGATCGTCATTGAGGCTGATGCGATCATTATGGCATTTGGTTTCCAACCCAACCCGGCAGACTGGTTCTCCAAGGCGGGCATAACCTGCAATGATTGGGACGGTGTGATCGCTCCCGAGGATCAAGTCTTCAAGTTTCAGACAGCGAACCCCAAGATTTTCGCAGGGGGTGATATGGTGCGCGGATCTGATCTGGTGGTGACCGCTATTTGGGAGGGCCGTCAGGCGGCAGAGGGGATGCTGGATTATCTGCAGGTTTGACTGGGCGGGGTCGTGCTCGGCGGGTCTGCAAGGGTACACTTTAATGGAATGACTTCATGCTTTGGGGCAGTTTACCCCGCGACAGCATGACGATAAAAAGATCTGCAAGACAAAGATCAGAGCCAGAAAAATAAGAAAGACAAACAACAGAGATAGCCAAAAGAGAGTCGATAGCATGGCCAGCTTGGAAAATGACCGGTTCCTTCGCGCCCTGATGCGTGAACCTGTGGACCGAACCCCACTATGGATGATGCGCCAGGCGGGACGCTATCTCCCTGAGTACCGCGAGACCCGTGCCGAGGCGGGCAGCTTTATGGGGCTGTGCACCAACCCCGAGATGGCCTGCGAGGTCACGTTGCAGCCGCTCAGACGTTACGCGATGGACGCGGCCATTTTGTTCTCCGATATTTTGACGGTACCAGATGCGCTGGGCTTGGGGCTTTATTTTTCGGAGGGTGAGGGTCCCCGATTTGAGCGGCCGATCTCTTCCGCGGCGGAGATCGCCGCATTGGATCCCGATCGTGCAGCCAACGAGCTGCGCTACGTCATGGATGCGGTTGCGCTGATACGCAAGGAGCTCAAAGGCAGCATCCCGCTAATCGGATTTGCCGGCAGTCCCTGGACGCTGGCTACTTATATGATCGAGGGCGGCTCGAGTAAAGATTTTGCCAAGGTGAAATCCCTCGCCTTCAATGAGCCCGAGGTAATGCATCAGCTGTTATCGAAGTTGGCGAAGTCGGTAGCGGTTTATCTTGCTGAGCAGGTGCGCAACGGAGCCCAGGCGCTGCAGATTTTTGACACTTGGGGCGGCTCGCTCAGCCACGCTGCTTACCGCGAATTCTCGCTTCAGTACATGACCGAGATTATTGAGCAATTACCTAGAGAGGCAGAGGGGCGACGTGTGCCGGTCATTGTTTTCACCAAGGGTGGTGGCCAGTGGCTCGAAGCGATTGCCGATTGCGGTGCCGATGCTGTAGGACTTGATTGGACCACCGATATTGGCGAGGCTCGTGCGCGGGTTGGTGACAAGGTCTGCCTTCAGGGCAATATGGACCCTACCTTGCTCAACGCCTCACCGGAACGGATCCGCACAGAGGTCGGTCAGATCCTCAGTTCATTCGGCGAGGGTAGCGGTCATGTCTTTAATCTCGGCCACGGTGTCACGCCGGGAATTGATCCCGAGCATGTGGCCGCGATGGTGGATGCAGTGGTGGAGCTCTCGCCCGCTTACCACTGAGACTCTGGGATGGCGTGATCCATATCGAGCGCTGGAGAGTTGGTGGTCGGCTTGCCCACGACTTTCGCCGGGACACCTGCCACTGTGGTATGTGCCGGTACGTTCTGCAGGACCACTGAACCGGCACCTACTTTGGCACCTTCTCCTACGTGGATATTGCCAAGGATCTTTGCGCCCGCACTGATCAGCACGCCGTCAGCGATCTTGGGGTGACGGTCGCCGTCCTCTTTACCGGTGCCGCCCAGCGTGACCGACTGCAAAATCGACACCCGGTTGCCGACAACGGCGGTTTCACCGACAACTAGCCCGGTGGCGTGGTCCAACATGATGCCGTGGCCAAAGCGCGCGGCAGGGTGAATATCGATACCGAACTGCCGCGACATCTGGCTCTGCAGGAATAGCGCCAGTGGCTGTCGGTCGTGTGTCCACAGCCAGTGACCGATACGGTGAATTTGAAGCGCCTGAAAGCCCTTGAAGTATAAAAAGGGGATGTAGAGCTCGTGGCAGGCTGAATCCCGATCGAGAATGGCGTTCAGGTCATCTCGAATCGCGCCTCGGATATCGCGATCATCGCGCAGCGCCTCAAGGATCAACTCGCGCAGCATCATGGCCGGTGCCGAAGGGTTATCGAGCAGATTGGCCAGATGAAAGCTCAGCGAACACTCGAGCTCTTCATGATTGAGGATGGTCGCGTGCAGGAAACTCGCCAGAATAGGCTCTGCTGCAGCGGCCTCGCGGGTTTCGCTGCAGATGCGTTCCCAAATGGGATCACCATTCTGCATTTGCTTGATGCCGTCGCGTTGTGTGGCTGTCATCGCTACTGCTCCGCGTCCCTTGGGGCTTCATTGCAGGGAGGAGAAGGTTAGCGCTTTAGCGGCACCTTATCTAGATGACGCATTTCCCTCTAAAACGCTGCAAGGTATGGCCTCGATCCCCATACTTTCGCTCAAACAAAGTCATCGGTGAGTCGGGGATGAAGGATTCTGTTTGACCATTGATGCCAATGAGGGCGGCTGCCTGAGAGAACTCCGTCGCGAAAATGCCCCAGTTGGTGCGCATCTCCAATGCGCCGCCGAGCCTCGACAGCATGGGAAAAGCGCCGTGCCCGTGAACCCGCCTTTTAATTTGGGAAGCCTTGGGCCAGGGGTTGGGGTACAGCAGCCAGTGGCTGTGCAGCGTGAGCCCGGCGTCTATAAGGCAAGACCAGAACGGCTCTGCTTCAGCGCGAAGTAGCAGATAATTCTGCGCTCCAATGGCTTGATGTTTTGCCAGCCGATGCGCCGACTGATCAATGCCTACCACCAGCGCATCCGGATGCGCTGCAGCGATGAGTGCTGTGCTCATGCCAGTCCCGCAGAATGAATCGAGGATCAGGGGTTTTTGCTGGCTCTGCGTGTGATCGAGCAGTTGCTCGAACGCAGCCCTGGTATGCGCGGGGCAGGGTTTGCGCCATGGGTGCCGCTGGTGGTGCTGGACAATCTCCTTGAGATCCGGATGCGGTCCCAGCTGGTCCGTTGTGAGTACCGGCGCAGTGAGGTCAGGTTGATTTGTTTGCGGAGAGAGAGTCACCTTGCCATCATACCTCGCTACTCGAGCCCTTCTGGTCAATACTGAAAGCATGCGCGAAGATCTCCGCCCTTACTGGGTCAAACGCAGTTACCTCGCATTCCGCGCGGCCTGGATTGATTGGTTTGTGCGACCCCGGTGTGCGCATCTCGGTGCCCACGCGACCATCATGGCGCCGTGGTATGTGGATATTTCGGGGCCAAACATTCGCATCGGCCACTCGTTCACCGCCATCAACACCGCCAGCCAGCGGGTGCAGATTGGCGTCTGGGGGCGTGAGGTGGGGCTGGGCCGTATCACCCTTGGCAACGCCTGTTTGATGAGTCCGGGTTCTCGAGTCAGCGCCAGCGACGAAATTGTCCTGGGTGATGGGTGCATGCTTGCCAACGGTGCCTACATTACCGATTCAGACTGGCATGGCCTTTACGATCGCGTTGAACGTGCCGCCGAGCCCACGCCGGTCAAGCTTGGCGATAACGTGTGGGTTGGCGACCATGCCACCGTATTGAAAGGTGTGACGATTGGTGACAACAGTGTGGTGGCTGCCAGAGCAGTCGTCACTAGCGACGTACCGTCTAATGTGGTCGTCGCGGGCAATCCTGCCAAGGTTGTGAAAACCCTCGATCCAGATACACCGCGCTACACCCGGGCCGACCTCTACGCCGACCCACATAAAACAGCGCAACAGTTCAAAGAGCTTGATCGCTATGTACTGGGGAAAAACCGCTTCTGGTTCTGGGTGTGGACCCTCATTTATCCGGGCGCCCGCCGGGGTGGTTGAGCTGGCCTCAGACTCAGCTGTTAGTCATTACAGGAGACGCAGTGGTTCTTCCTCGAGCAATGCCAGCTGTTCCCTCAGCGCCAGAATCTGATCTGCCCAATAGCGTTCCCGACCAAACCAAGGAAACGCGGCAGGAAAAGCCGGGTCATCCCAGCGCCGGGCGAGCCAGGCACTGTAATAGACCATTCGAGCGGTGCGCAGTGCTTCAATCCATTTAATCTGTCGTGGGTCAAAATCGTTGAATTCGTTATAGCCGGCAATCAATTCGGCGAGTTGCAGTTCTCTCTGCGCGCGATCGCCCGAGAGAAACATCCATAAATCCTGAATCGCCGGCCCGGTGACGCAGTCATCAAGATCCACAAAGTGTGGGGTGTCGTCGCGCCAGAGAATATTGCCCACATGGCAGTCGCCGTGTAAGCGAAGTCCATCCGCTGGGCTGTAATCAGACATCAGCCGCGTCGCACGATCGACGAGATCCTTGCCTAGGCTATCCCATGCAGGGCGAAGCTCGTCGGGGATCCATTTATTGCTGAGATAGTCGAGGGGTTTGATCAGCCAGCGCTCGAGCGTGTAATCGATACGCTCACTGAAGGCCGCTACGCGGCCTACCCCATGTAGTCGCCCCAGTGTGCGCCCCAGCCCCAGTAAGTGATCAAAGTTATCGAGTTCCGGTGCATGGCCACCTCGTCGGGGAAAAGCGGCAATCAGAAAGCCCTGTGCCTCCTGTAGCGTCGCGCCATCAATTTCCATTGGTGCGACAACTGAGAGACCGCTATCGACAAGTTCCTGCGTGAAGGCATGCTCTTCCAGAATTTGTGCGCGCGTCCAGCGCTCCGGGCGATAGAACTTGACGATGACCGGGTCAGCATCTTCTATCCCTACCTGATAGACGCGATTTTCGTAGCTGTTCAGCGCGAGCAGACGCAGGTCACTGCGCAAACCAATGGCCTCAACGCAGTCAACCACGCAATCGGGTGTCAGCCCTTCGTAGGGATGGGTCATGGGACACCTCTGAATTAAAGTGCCTATGTTACCCCGCGTTGCATGGGGCCGGGGTTCTCGCGAGGCACCAGACATCCACGGATCTCGCTCCCGCACGCTTTAGGGTGTTTGCAGCGCCGCTTACCGTAGCGCCAGTGGTCATAACGTCATCGATAAGAGTGATATCGCGACCGGCAACGTTTGGATGAGCGCTGAACCGCGCCAGTGTGTCTGTGAGACGCTT
>CALKMV010000028.1 GCA_938091485.1 uncultured Luminiphilus sp. | reverse complement strand
GAAGTGGCTGGGCAACAGATCCTTCGTCAGAAACAGCGCACTCTGAACCCCCAGTGCACCGAGGCAGAGCCACACCATGGGTTCGCTCACACGCCACTCCTTGTTAGATGCAGGCGCATTTGCACCTACCGATACCGCATCTGACAATGGACACGACTATCGGAAAAAAGAGGCCCGTCCAAGACACCGGTGAGGTGCTTGTCTGGGGCTCGGGCAGACTTTTGGTCTGCAGGTAGTTACGCCCAAACAGTCTCACGGATCACATCCCGCTCCCCTAGTACTATTTGCCAGACAATGGGTGAGGGCCTCGCACTCGATTTTTTGCTGGCGCGATCCATTTTTTTGCGGTATCTCTATAGCTGTTTCACCGTCTGAGAAACAGACTCAGGCGAGTGCTGGCCGGCTCTAGGGGGGACCTGACGATGGCGAGACGTGCAGGAGGCAGACAGGCGCGACATGCTCAACGGAGCGCGCCGCTGGAAGAAACCATGAAGCCCGTGCGGCCCGGTGAACGCGGCGGCCGCTACCACCCTTTTAATGACAAGGACCTCAAGGCCATCGTCGAGAATATCTATCGTATTCTCGAAGAAGTCGGCTTCAAAGACGCCACACCACACTGCATTGAAACCTGTCAGGCCGTGGGCGCAGTGCTGGGTGACGACGGCCGATTACGCATGTCTCGCACAGTGGTCGATGCGGCGCTCAAACAAGCCAAACGCAATCTCACTCTGCATGCACAAGACCCCCAGTTCGATCTGGATCTATCGGGCTCTCGCGTGCATTTCGCCACGGCGGGAGCGGCCGTGATGATCGCCGACTCGAGCAAGAACGAATACCGCGCCTCCACCACACGCGACCTTTACGACCTCGCACGCATTGCAGATAACTGCGAGCATATTCATATGTTCCAGCGCATGTGCGTGCTGCGCGATCTAGAAAACACCTACGAGATGGATCTCAACACCACCTACTGCTGCGTGGCCGGCACGCGCAAGCACGTGGGTGCGAGCTGGAGTAACTGCGACCATCTGGGTAAAGCGCTGGAGATGTTGCACATCATTGCCGGCGGCGAGGCCGCATGGCGAAGCCGGCCGTTTGTCAGTCAATCAAACTGCTTTGTCGTGCCGCCCATGAAATTTGCGCAGGACGCACTGGAGTGCCTGCGGGTTGCGGTTGAGGGCGGCATGCCCGTACTGCTGCTGTCAGCCGGACAAGCCGGTGCCACCACACCAGCAACACTGGCCGGCGCAGTCAGTCAGGCCTGGGCCGAGTGCATTGGCGGACTGGTGTATGTGAACGCCATCGAGCCCGGCGCGCCCGCCATCATCGGCGCTTGGCCCTTTGTCTCCGACCTTCGCACCGGCGCCATGAGTGGCGGCTCGCCTGAGCAAGGACTCATTTCCAGCGGCTGTGCCCAACTGGGGCTCTATTTTGATTTGCCGTTTGGCACTGCCTGCGGGATGACGGATGCCAACATGCCCGATTTTCAGGCAGGCGCGGAGCGGGCTCACACGCTGATGCCACCGGCGCTGGCAGGTTCCAACCTGATCTATGAAGCTGCAGGTATGTACTCCAGCCTGCTGGGGGTCTGCCCAGAGAGCCTGATTCTTGATAACGATGTATTGGGGGCAACGCTGCGAGCGGTGCGGGGCATCGAGGTCAACGAGAAGACGCTGGGATTTGATGACCTTGCCGAAGTGTGTCTCGGTGATAAGGGCCACTACTTGGGTTCAGACCACACGCTGGCAGTGATGCAGAGCGAGTACCTCTACCCCGAGGTGGGCAATCGGTTCAGCCCCAACGTGTGGGAGGCCTCCGACAAGCCGTTAGCGATCGACAATGCGATTCGCACACGGGACCACATACTGGCCACCTACGTGCCGACCCACATTCCGCCCGAGGTCGACGCCGAGATCCGCTCCAAGTTCCCGATCCGCTTGATGACTGAGGATTTGGTACAGAGCGCCTGAAGCTTCATGGCGCAGTGCCGATAACACGCTACGAAGCTAGCACCGGATTTTCACGTTGTCGGGATCGTAAAGCGGCCGCAGCGATACCGCTGCCGAGAATCTCTCACAGGCAACTTCCACTTCGTAGAGTGCGTCCAGCACAGCATCAGCCGCCTTGCCGCGCTCAGCACTGACGTAGCCGAGTCCGACGGCACCCCCAAGGGTATGCCCATAGGCAGCGGAAGTGATGTGACCCACTATCTCATCGCCGCGCCAGATCGGCTCGTTGTGATAGATGAGTGGCTCGGGGTCATTGAGCTTGAGCTGCACCAGATGCCGCGAGACACCCTGCTCCTGCTGGGCCAACAGCGCTTCTCGTCCGACAAAACCACCGGGCTTGTCGAGCTTGACCACAAAACCGAGTCCTGCTTCGAGGGGCGAATCCTCATCAGTGATGTCGTGACTCCAGTGCCGGTAGCCTTTTTCGAGTCGCAGTGAGTTGAGTGCGTGGTACCCGGCATGTGCTAATGCATAAGCCTCTCCCGCTTCGGCAATAGAGTCATACACGTGCTGCATGAACTCAGTTGGCACATAGAGCTCCCAGCCGAGCTCACCCACGAAGGTAATGCGCGAGGCCCGCACGCTGGCAAAGCCCAGCTCGATCTCTCGGCTGGTCGCAAACGGGAAACCCGCATGGCTCATATCAGCAGGCGTCAGCGACTGCAAAAGCTCCCGTGCCCGCGGCCCCATGATCGACAGCACACCCATACTCGAGGTCACATTGGTCAACACGCAGTGCGCATCATCGGAGATGTGTCGCTTGAGCCAATAAAAATCGCGCACCTCGGTCTCGGCACCGCCGACGATCATGAAGGCCGTCTCGGAGAGGCGCGTGACCGTGAGATCCGCCTCGATGCCCCCTCGCTCGTTGAGCCACTGGGTGTACACCACCCGTCCCGCGGCGACATCCACATTATTGGCGCAAACCTGATTCAACACGGTGACTGCATCGCGACCTTCGAGGCGAAACTTGGCGAAGGACGACTGGTCAAACAGGGCTACTCCCTCGCGCACGGCACGATGCTCCGCCGCCGAGTGATCAAACCAGTTTTGTCGGCCATAGCTGTATTCGTATTGGGGGTCGACGCCTGCCGGGGCATACCAGTTGGGGCGCTCCCAGCCAAAGGCTTCGCCATGGCAGGCACCGATCGCCGCGAGTCGGTCATGGATGGCTGATTTGCGCACGCCGCGACCGGTCTCATATTGGCGATAGGGATAATGGGTGGCGTAGAGCAAACCGAGGCTCTCGCTGACCCGGGATCGGAGATATTGCCGGTTGCCTTGAAACGGCATATTGCGCCGGACATCCACTTCCCACAGATCCACCGGTGGTCTGCCATCGCGAATCCATTCGGCGGTGACCTTGCCGACGCCGCCGGCCGACTGCAGACCGATCGAATTGAGCCCCGCCGCAACAAAACAGTTTTTGAGCTCCGGCGCCTCACCCAGGTGATAGCGCACATCGGGAGTAAAACTCTCGGGACCACAGAAGAATTTCTGGATGCCCGCTCGCTCAAGCGCCGGCAAGCGCTTCATGGCGTCGTGGAGCACGGGCTCGAAGTGGTCAAAGTCACCGGCAATTTCGTCGAAGCAGAAATCCTCGGAAATGCCCTCCATACCCCACGGCTTTGCCGACGGTTCGAACGCCCCAACCAGCAGCTTACCGGCGTCGTATTTGTAATAGGTGCAGGCATCGTAATCGCGGAGTACGGGTAGCTCGGGATTCAGCCCCTCCACCCCCTCAAACAGGACGTAGTAGTGTTCGCAAGCATGGAGCGGCAGATTCACGCCCACCGAAGCTGCGAGATCACGCGACCACATGCCGCCACAAATCACCACATATCGGCAACGGATCTCACCCTCGGCCGTGCGCACGCCGGTGACCTGATCTCCATCACGAAGAATCGCCTGAACCTTGGTGTCAGTGAAAATCCGCGCGCCACGGTTCTTCGCCCCCTTCGCTAATGCCTGAGTGATGTCCACAGCATTGGCGTAACCGTCTGAAGGTATGTGGATTCCACCGTAGAGGTCGTCGGTCTGTATCAGCGGATATTTTTCGGCAATCTCGGCCACGGACAACACGTTGACTTCAAGCCCGAACACCTTGGCCATGGAAGCGCTCCGCTTGAGCTCTTCAAGGCGCTGAGCGGTGGCTGCGATGGAGATCGAGCCACATTGGCGATAGCCGGTGGCCTGACCCGTCTCATCCTCAAGGCCGCGGTATAGCTGGCTGGTATAACGCGCGAGCTGGGTCATGTTGATCGAAGTGCGAAGCTGCCCCACCAATCCCGCCGCGTGCCAGGTGGTACCGCTGGTCAAGTCCTTGCGTTCGAGCAGCACCACGTCCTGAATACCCGCCTCGGCAAGGTGATACGCCACTGACACACCAATCACGCCGCCACCGACAACCACGACCTCGCAGCGATCAGGTAAAGCAGCCATCAGCTGGCCAGCCGCTCGTTAGCCGGATCATAGATGGGCTCGCCCAATACCGTGGCGCGACAGCGCGCGTCGAGTAAGCCAATATCAATCACTGAGCCGGGAGCGGCTTGCTCGGGTGGCACGTAACCAAAGCCCAAACTCTTCTCTACCGCGTACCCGTAACCCCCCGAAGTCGTGACCCCGACACAGGTGTCACCAAGGAAAATGGGCTCACCACCGCGAACATCGGCGTCTTGCGCCTCCACCTCGAAATACACCAGACGCAGCGGGCCGGCCTCGTTGGTTTCGGTGGCGGCTTTACCGACGAAGTCTTCCTTAGCACTCGCGTAAAAGCGCGCCATATCGGCCTCGAGCATCGTGACCTCATTGGTGAGTTCCGCGCCCCAGCCACGGTAGCCTTTTTCCATACGTAAGCTGTTCATGGCATACAGCCCAAAGTCTGCAATGCCATAGGCTTCGCCTGCCGCCCACACCGCGTCATACAGCGCCGGCAGGTCTGCCATCGCCGGGTGGAGTTCCCAACCCAGCTCACCCACATAGTTAATGCGCAGGGCTAGCGTCGGGATCCCTGCGATCTCAATCTGCTGTGCGGTGCGCCAGGGGAACTCCCCGTTCTCCAGCGAGGTATCGGTCAGGCTACCGAGCACGTCTCGCGCTTTAGGGCCCGCCAACACGACGACACCGCGCGCCTCGGTGGTGTTGCGAATCTCGACCTGTTCGCCCTGCTGCACCTGCTGCACCAGATGGTCCAGATCTCTGAGCTCGGCACTAGCCGCTGAGAGCAGGTAAAAGTGCTCATTGGATATCCGCGTCACCGTCGCCTCACCGAGTATGCGACCGTTCTTGGAAAGGAAGTGCGCCAGTGCGATCCCGCCGTCGCGCCGCGGCATCCGGTTGGCCAATACGCGATTCAAAAACACCTCAGCATCGGCACCGGTCACATCGTATTTCGCAAAACCAGTCAGATCGATAAGGCCTACCCGTTCACGCACGGCCTTGCATTCGTCGCGGACCACCTCGAATACATTGTTGCGTCGGTAACTGTGCTCTTCTTCACGACCGTCCAAAGAGAACCACTTGGGCCGCTCCCAGCCAAAGGTCTGGGTGTGCACCGCGCCCTTTGCCTTTAAGGTGTCATGAAGTGGCGTCAGCCGACAGTCGCGGGCCACCGCGAATTCTTCGCCGGGCAAAGGTGTGGCATAGGTCAGGCCATAATCCTGGAAGCCCTTGGCGTGCATGTAGGCGCGATCAGCGAAGTCACCAAAGCGTCGCGGATCAAAGCCCGTCATATTGATCTCGGAGTCCCCGTAGATCATCCACTGGGCAAGGTACTTCCCGCAGCCGGCGCCCTGA
>CALKMV010000027.1 GCA_938091485.1 uncultured Luminiphilus sp. | reverse complement strand
ACCTTATAAGGATCATGACCGCCCCTGTTCAGGTACATGATGTCCTCGTCACTGAGGTCCTTCACCAACTCGAGAGTTTCGGGATACTTCCCGAAAAAGTGCTCTCGCGTATAGGCGCCACCGTTAAATTTGCAGTTCTGAAGCTCGCCATCGCAAACCTCATCCATCAGTTTTTGTAGCAGTCCGCTCTTGTCGCGTTCGATCAGTGGATCCCACTTGCGACCCCACACCACCTTGATGACCTGCCATCCTGCGCCACGAAAAACGCCTTCCAGCTCCTGAATGATTTTGCCGTTGCCACGGACCGGTCCGTCGAGCCGCTGCAAGTTGCAGTTCACGACGAAGTGCAGATTGCCGAGTCGTTCACGACCGGCAAGGGCGATTGCGCCCAGCGACTCAGGCTCGTCGCACTCGCCGTCGCCCAAAAAGCACCAAATCTTCCTGTCCCGATGATCGATCAGACCGCGCTTGCTCTGATACTTCATCACGTGGGCCTGATAGATGGCCTGAATGGGGCCCAGCCCCATAGACACCGTCGGAAACTGCCAGTAATCCGGCATCAGCCACGGATGGGGGTAAGAGGACAGGCCCTGACCTGCGACCTCACGCCGAAAGTTTTCCAGCTGCGACTCGCTGATCACGCCTTCAAGGTAGGAGCGTGCATACATACCCGGCGCACTGTGGCCCTGGTAGTACACCAAGTCGCCAGGATGTCCATTCGCGGTGCCGCGGAAGAAATGATTCATACCCACGTCATATAGCGTGGCACTGGAAGAGAAACTGGAGATGTGACCACCCAAACCGTCTTCGTTATCGTTGGCGCGCATTACCATCGCCATGGCATTCCAGCGGACCAGTGATCGAATACGGCGCTCCATAAACAAATCGCCCGGCATGGGTCGTTCATCCTGGGGCGAGATAGTGTTGCGGAAGGGCGTGGTAATCGCGCTTGGCAAAGGCACCCTGGACGATTGGGCATGCTCTGACAGGTGTCTCAGTAGCTGACCCGTGGCCGCCGCGCCGTTGAACCGGAGCACCGAGTCCAGCGACTCCGTCCATTCATCCACTTCAATCGCGTCCAACTTGCTCATTAGCTTTCCCCTGCTTCACCTCTGACAACGCTATATCACCTCGAACCCGGGTGCGACTCGCCCATGCAGCCGATGCCGCGCCAACCCCAAACTTAGGTTGTTAAGGCATTTTGCTACCCCAGCGTCATATAGGCTTTTCGGGTTCCTTTTTGAAATCTAATAAACCGGCGACCCGAGACAGTAAACTATCAATTTTTGCAGGAGAGCGTAATATAGTTCCATTTAAGAACTATATAAATGGCGACTAATGGCGTTTTTTGTGGGCCCAAGAGGCCTTGCGGCCCGGAGTCATGTGCTGCGGGGACTCAGCACAGCGGCGCTGAAATTGAGGGCCGGTGTCGCGCAAGCACGGATCACCTGGGGCACTGTGCTGCTGACAACGCTGCTCGACGCTGAGCGGAATCGCTCGGCGCTCTTCACTTAACGAAACCGCAAATTGTGACGGCCTAGATCCGCGATTGATGTGGCGCCCATCAGCTTCATATCCCTAATGAGCTCAGCCTGGAGGTTAGTAAGCGCTCGCTTTACCCCCGCTTCCCCCGCGCCAGCCAGCGCATAAAGGTACCAGCGCCCACCGGAGCAGGCCTTGGCGCCCATGGACAGTGCCTTCAACACATGAGTGCCGCGCTGGATGCCGCCATCACAAATCACATCGATCTGGTCACCTACGGCATCGACGATCTCAGCCAATTGATCAAAGGGAGAGCGGCTGCCGTCCAGTTGGCGGCCACCGTGATTAGATACCATAATGGCATCTGCTCCGATCTCCACTGCTTTTTTTGCGTCGGCGACGGACATCACGCCCTTCAGGCAGAAGGCCTTACCCCATCGCTCGCGCACCTCGGCAGCCGCGTCCCAATCCATGGTCTGATCAAGCATGGTCGAAAAGTAGTCAGACACCGAAATACTGACGTCAGACCCTTCTGGAATGTGGTCCTTCAGGTTCGGCAGCTCGAAGGGCTCACCCATCAAATAGTGCCAGGTCCAGGCGGGGTGGGTGGCAAAGCTCAGCAGGCTGGCGGGTGTCAATTTGGGTGGCGACGTGAAGCCCGTCCA
The DNA here is from genome assembly GCA_938091485.1 of uncultured Luminiphilus sp. Taxonomy (GTDB): domain Bacteria; phylum Pseudomonadota; class Gammaproteobacteria; order Pseudomonadales; family Halieaceae; genus Luminiphilus. The sequence continues at coordinate 553 of CALKMV010000027.1, read as the reverse complement.
CAAATCACGCTCGCGGTTGCCGCCCACGATCGTATCCACGGTGAGTGCAAGCGCATCGAAATTCGCCTCCCGACAACGATCAATCATGCCCCAGGTGAGCGCCTTGTCCTTGTGATAATAAAGCTGGAATATTTTTGGAGAGCGAATGGTGCGCCCGATCTCCTCGATCCCGACGGTGGCCAGCGAGGAAATACCAAAAAGCGTATTGAACCCCTCTGCAGCACGTCCCACCGCGCGCTCACCGTCATGATGAAACAAACGCTGTAGCGCCGTCGGCGAGAGGAACAAAGGCAAATCCATAGGAATGCCCATGACCGTTGTGCTCAGGTCAATGTCCTTTACGCCGGCGAGCACATTGGGTACGAGGTCACAGCTCTCATACGCCTCGGTGTTGCGGCGATAGGTCACCTCATCATCCGCGGCGCCATCAATGTAATGAAAGATCGGCGCAGGCAAGCGCGCTTTGGCCAACTTGCGGAATTGGTGAGTGTTGTAGCAGTCAGCGAGCTTTATACTCATTACCAGCGTCTCGACCCCTTAAAGAGTTCAGTTG
>CALKMV010000026.1 GCA_938091485.1 uncultured Luminiphilus sp. | reverse complement strand
CACGCAGGACAACTATCCCGTTGTGCCTACCGAGATCACGCAGGAGGTGCATGCGGTTCGAGTGGCTTATGACCTCACGCAGGCGGTGACGCTTCGTGCACAGTTGCCCTTCGTCATGCAGAGCACGGATCACATCTCGATCATTCCGGGCTACGACGCCTTCAATATCAGTTCCGAGGGTGTTGGCGATATTGCGTTGGTTGTCGATTCCACGATTAGTCAGTCGCTCAACAGTATCTGGAAGGTCGGTGCGGGTGTGAGTATGCCGACCGGGTCGATAGACGAGGAGGGCGACACGCCTCGAGCGCCGGGCAACCAACAACTGCCATACACCATGCAGTTGGGTTCAGGCACTTGGGACTTCCCGTTGTTTGTGAGTTTTCGAAAATATGAGGCGCAGTGGGAGTGGGGTGTGGATGGCAGCTTTACTCTACGAACGGGCCAGAACGATCGTGATTATCGGCTGGGAAATAAAGCGAGCGTGGGCGGCTGGTTGATGTGGAAAGGGGCGTCCGCATTCAAGCCCGGTATCCGTCTGGGTTATCGCTGGCGCGACGATATAGATGGGGAAGATGCGTCGCTTCGTGTCCCTATTCCTGCTTTTCCTTACCCTGCGCCGGTCACCAATCCAAATGCTTTTGGTGGTGAGCAGGTTGACTTGACTGCCTTTGTGCGGGTGCCACTCACGAAGAGTTGGTATGCGGAGGCGTCTTATGCGCAACCGCTTTATCTCGATCTGAATGGACCCCAATCTTCTCAGAGATACCACTTCAGTATCGAGCTGGGCACCTCGTTTTAAGAGGGCGCGTAGCTCATCGTGTGGTTGCGGCTGTGCTAAACTCCGCGCCCACGGAGAGGTGGCCGAGTGGTCGAAGGCGCACGCCTGGAAAGTGTGTATACGGCAACGTATCGAGGGTTCGAATCCCTCCCTCTCCGCCATACACGATAGCGTTTTCATGACGCAGCATGGGTTACCGCGTGGGGTGCGTCCTTAACAGCTTCGATTGGCCAGGCAAGCCTGAGCGATATCGAGGATTTAGCCTGATGATGCCGTGCTGGATTTTGCGGCGGCCGTTCCCTGTCACTGTGCTTTAGGTAAGCGGAACCGCGCTCCGTGTTACAGGAGCGCAGACCCGTTAGCCAAGACGCATCACTCCACGCGAGTCCAGGTTTCCCTCAACACGTATTTCCCGAGGTCCACGACCTGCGTGAAAGTGGCGCCGTCAGCGCTAAGAGAAACGGACACTTCAAACGTTTCGCCTATCAGTTCAGGGTTTGAGTGATTGTCTATCGTTTCAGTCAGCGATCCGTCCGTAAATGAATAGGTGCCGTGGCCAACTGAGAGATATGGAGGTTGGCCGTCGGACAGCTCGATGTAGTAGGTATAAATCACTCGCCCAGCCGTAAATATCTTGATTTGAGGAGGCTCTGGTAGGTCAACGAGCTCATCATCGTAAGCCGTGCTGGATATCTGCCAAACACCCTGCAGGGAGGAGTCGTCGGCAAGGGCGCCACAGGATATGGCTAAGAGGAGAGATAGCGTGATTCTAAGCATGGTTTTCGTCCCAATTAAAAAGGCTCGTAAAGACTGTCTTCGCTGGCACAGTTGAGCAACGACAATGAGATGAAGGGGACTTCAGATCGGTTGATCTACTCTAGAGTAAGATCGACGGCCACTATCTTGGTCAGTCTGATACCGCGGCGGTGACGCGTGCAACGGCTTCCGCCGCGTAGAGAAATGGTTGTCCAGGCAAAATATTCCATCCGGTCAGAACGATGACCATATCCAGCTCCCGCAACAGAATAGGCCTTTGACCACCAAAGCCTTTGCCGAAGTAGGCAATATGTTCAGCTTCTTTGTGAGTATAGGGTTGCGACCACCACAAATAGCCGTACCCCTCTCGATCATTCTGCTCGGTGAGGAAGGTGGGGCTGAGTGAGTCATCAATCCAGGATTTGGGGATCACCTGCTGACCATTAAAGCGGCCGCCTTGCAGATAGAGGCGCGTTATCTTGGCGAGGTCTGGAGTTGAAAGGTAGAGACCTTCTTGTGTGTCTGTGAGGCCAAATGGTGTTCTGTCCCAGAAGTAGTGTTTGATACCGAGCGGATTGAAAAGATGCTCAACCGCGTACTCCTCGATATCGATACCCGTTGCCTTATTAAATATGTGCCCCAGAAGCAGGGTGGCGCCGCTGTTGTAATTAAATGTCGCCCCTGGTTCTGTTGCCATGGGCAGGTCAATAGTAAAGGCGACCCAGTTTGAGGCTTTGGTCATCACCGCAAAAGAGTTGTTGGGGTCGGTATAGGGCAGGTTCTCGTCCCACTGCAGACCGTCGCTCATGGTAAGAAGATGGCGCAACTTCATATTCAGCTTGCGCTCATCCGTATTGGCCACTGCAGTCTCATCAAAAAATGTAAGCACCGGCGTATTTAGATCAGGGAAGTCCCCACGGGAGATGGCGATACCCACAATGGCTGATACGACGGACTTGGTCACGGATTGCAGGGTGTGAAGGTCGGTGTTGCGATAGTAAGGATGCCACCAGGCATTGAAATAGTTGTATGGCCCGCTGGGGTCGTTCACCACCAGTGGGCCGGGCGTAGCGGCTTCCGTCTGATATATCTTTAGGTAGTCGTGTCGGTAATAGGCCTCGAAGGCAATTTTTCCGTGTCTGGCGATGAACAGCGAGTCGATATAGCCGTAGCGGCCTGACTTAATGTCCTCGTCTAATGTCTGGAGGACGTTGGCTGATAGCCCCACCGACTCGGGGGTTGTGATCTCCCAGGCGCTAGCGGGCGAGGCTCGAAGCAGGCACGCTGCTAAGGCGAGGGTCAGGAACCCGCATGTGAGCGAAAACCCGTTGGAACCGGGGTGGTGGCGCCTAGCGCCCCTCGTTCTGATCATCACGGCTTTTCGCCCAGGCCTTGAATCGACTGGCGCTGCGCATAAACCACACCACGGCAACCACCATCACAACACTGAACAGCGCAAAAAAGAGTTCGTTTGATAATTGCATGGTTGGTCTCCACCGCTCGGTAACCGGTGCCGCAAGCATGCTACAAGAGGCGGTTTAAAGCGAGTGCATCAAGTCGGGGATCATCTGTTAGCCAGAGCGCCTTAATGAGGGGCCGGCATCCAAAATTAATAAAATAAACAATATAAAACAGTATTTTATAGCGATATGTAAGTGCAAATTGTAGGCGTTAAGGAAGTCGATATCTGCGAGCCCTGTAGGGTTGAGTCAAAACCAATTCGGCTAATGCCGCGTAAAGACTTCTGTTATTACCCGATGGAATTGGTCATGTCAGAGTCAATGTCGTGGGAGGCTGCGGCGCAGCCCTCCAGCTGCAGCCGCAGTGAATTTCAGGCCCAGCGCGCCAAATTGGAAGCGCTGTTGCGCGAGGCGAGTCGGGCAGCGCTTCAGGGTGACGCTGTCTCGGCAGGCGCGCTCCGTCGCGGCGAAATGACTTTAGAGAGTGACGTTGAGCAGCGATTGCAGCGTCTCATTCTGAGGGCAAAGGGCATGGTGTCAGAAGAGATGTTGGTCAGGCATCAGCGAGAAATTCCAGTCGACGAGATACCTGACTATGCCGTGACCCATCTATTGCTGGAGCTGGGAGAGCAGGAATTACAGGGGCACACTTCAACCAAGCCATAGCTCGCAGGCTAGGCTTTATCTTGTTAACGCTCTTAACGCTAGTTATCGACTTCAGGCGCCTGTTTACATGGCTTGACTTCAAGCGGGCAAAGTTCACCCTCTCGCAATGAAACGCCAGTCAGAGCAAGGTTGACCGCGCACTCTTAGCCCTTCACTCTGGTCTCTGTAAAGGCTGCAGTGGGTTGCTGAGCATGTATTTCACTCTCGCTTGTTTTGCGGCGCTGCTGTTCATCTACAGTCTGATCTCTGATCAAGTCGAGCGGCTGTCGCTGTCTGGTCCCATCGTCTTCGTTGTCGTTGGGGTGCTACTTGGACCATTGGGTCTGGAGTGGTTTAGCCCAAGCCCCGACTCTATCAATGGTAAAACCCTGATTGACCTCACCTTGGCGCTTTTCTTGTTCGCTGATGCGGCGAATGCTGACCTCAAAGTTTTAAAACGAAATTGGCAGATCCCAGGCAGGATGCTGTTGCTAGGTTTGCCCGCCAGCATTGTGCTAGGCGCGGTTCTGGCCGCGTTGTTATTTCCGGCGCTGTCGGTTTATGAGGCCGCCATTTTGGGCGTTATGTTGGCTGCCACCGATGCGGCTTTGGGCAAAGCAGTGGTGACGAATCAAAATGTGCCCGCCCACCTGCGAGAGGGTCTGAGCGCCGAGAGTGGCTTAAACGACGGTTTGTGTGTCCCCTTTTTGTTGCTCTTTATCGCGCTTGAGCAAGGCTCGGCAGTCCGTGGCGAGGGGGTGGCGCTGGAGTTGCTGGCGGAAGAGGTGGGCATTGGATTGGCGGTTGGCGCCGTGCTTGCCACCTTAGCTGCGAAAGCTGTCCGGTTTACAAAGGCTGCGGGATGGCTGGGTCATGTTTGGCAGCGCCTGAGTGTGCCTGCACTCGCGATCCTAGTATTCGCAGTGGCACAGGCGTTGCATGGCAGTGGGTACATTGCTGCGTTTGTGGGCGGTTTGTTCTTCCGCGCAGCGATGAAGGAGGACATTCACGCAATGCTGGTTCCTGCGGAGGGTGTCGGAGAGGTATTAGCCATGCTGGCTTGGGTCTTGTTCGGCATGATGTTGGTGCCCGCTGCGCTACCTTTCATCGGTTGGCCAGAGGTGCTTTATGCTGCATTAAGCCTTACGGCGGTCAGAATGTTGCCCATCATTTTGTCACTCTCTCGTACAAGAGAGCCGTTTGTGAGCCGGGCATTTTTGGCCTGGTTTGGGCCACGTGGCCTGGCGAGCCTTGCCTTTGCCACGATCGTCTGGTCTGAAGACATTCCCGAGGCGGGGACGTTGATTGCGGTAACAATTCTCACGGTAGGTATCAGCCTGGTTGTGCACGGTGTGACGGCACAGCCGTTTGCGCGTGGCCTGGCAGCGCGATACAAACCGTAGTGTGACGTGAACGGGCGAGCCCCTGTGAATCGTGAGGCTCTGGGCGCGCGCCCGGACGTTCGTTGATACCATAGGCGCCATGGCAGGCCAGCGGGCCTGATATTGAGCCGAAAGAGCGGAGGCCTTGTGCAGCAATTCATTGGCGAATACATCGACGAGCACCAGAGCGTGCTGTCGCAGCTCGTCGCGTGTGCACCGGATATTGAACGTGTTGCCCAACATTGTGTAGCCGCGATAGCCCGCGGGAACAAGCTTCTTCTGTGTGGAAACGGAGGCTCCGCAGCAGATGCACAGCACATGGCGGCGGAACTCGTTGGACGGTTCGTTTCCGACAGGCCGGCGTTGGCTGCGGTTGCGCTAACGACAGATACGTCTGCCTTAACGGCGATCGCTAACGACTATGGCTATGACGCGGTGTTCAGCCGGCAGGTCGCCGGTCTCGCCAAAGCAGGTGATGTATTGCTGGCCATTTCCACCTCTGGCAACAGCGCCAGCGTGCTCGCTGCCTGCGAGCAGGCCCGATCTCTGGATTGCGAGGTATTTGGATTAACTGGGCGAGATGGCGGGGCTCTCAAGGCAGTATCCGACGAGGTGGTTATCGCTCCTTCGGATCAGACCGCGCATATTCAGGAGTGCCACATCGTAATTGTCCACTTACTCTGCGCGCTGATTGAGCAGGGATTGGATCTCGTTTGAGCTTATCGGTGTCGCTAGTCTTGGCGCTGGCTCTATGACAGTTGCCGTTTTTTTGGACCGTGATGGCGTGATTAATTTTGACCACGGTTACGTTAGCTCTTGGGATCAGTTTGAATTTATGCCGGGGGTTCCTGAGGCGCTTCATGGCCTTGCTCAGGCGGGCTATCAATTGGTCATTGTGTCCAATCAGTCTGGTATTGGGCGAGGTTTTTATACTGAAGCAGACCTGCGCAAACTCAACGAACACATCAACAACCATCTAAAGGACTCCTTCGATATCCAAATGGCTGGCTTTTATCACTGTCCCCACCATCCAACAGAGGCAAAAGGTGAGTTTCTCATGCAGTGCGACTGCCGCAAGCCTGAGCCCGGGATGATTCTTCAAGCTTCGCGGGATCTGGGTATCGATGTGCGCGGTTCGCTGCTGGTGGGCGACAAGAATTCCGATATTGCGGCGGGCAGGGCGGCCGGTGTGGGTCGGCTTTTTAAGGTGTCACCGCAAGGCGGATGTGATGATGGAGATCTGGATGTTGAATCGATATCGGCGCTGCCAGATGTGCTGAGTCGCCTTTAATACTCTTCTTGGTGAGTGCGCCCTGCTTGCGAACCGCCGCTAGCTAGTAGTCATATCCAAACGCCTCGATATCCGTCGCAAAGTGTGTGGCCACGAGATCGCGTGTGCGCGCATCGTAGTAATTCCGATAAGCGCTACGATCTTCCGCGCGACGCTGATGGGGCAGTGATTGCCGAGGGATGCCAATACGGTCGCAGCAGGTATCGAAGTCGCTCTGCAAAGACTCGTAGCGCCCCACGAAGTCAACGATTCGCTTTCCTGTCAGATCGATGAGGTAATGCGACTGCGGCGTTATTGAGGTGTCGATGTGGTACTGCCACGAGCGGTCAGGATCCAGTTTCCTTTCGAGGAAGGCAGCAAAAGATTCGTCATTTTCCAGTAAGTGGGGTCGCTCCCGCTTAATGTGGTGATAGGAACTGACCTGCAGGTCCCAAGGATTTCGAACAAAGGCGAACTTGAATAACCCCTCAAACACCTCCTGCGGTAGCATTTCCTGCGCCGTGATTGCTTTGCAGTGACGAGGGAGCTTGATGCCCAGGCTGTGGGCGGTGATGCCGCTCATTTTGCTCGCGATCCACTGGGGGAGGTAGTAAGGATCGCGCCAGCGATATCGTTGCAGCGCGTTGCGCACGCTGGTGCCGCCTGTTTTGGCAATGTGTACAAACAAGAATTGGTAACGCCGGGACAGGAGCATGGAGTTGGTGTCTTCCCTATCGTGAGTTGCCGTTGGATCAGTATTTGCGCTTGCTTCGCCAAACCTTTCCGGACACAAAGTCCGAGGACGCGGATCTAAATTAGCATATTGGCGCAGATTAGGAGTCCTTCATGCCCGCCGATCACATTCAGGATTGTTGATGTCTGCGTTGGCCGCTGTTGGGCTGTCCGTAGTATTCACATCTGATCTGGTTAAGGTGCTGCTGAATCAATACACTCAGTGCGTTATGGCAACGGGTGCCGGCCGTCAGTACTGAGGGCCAGTTCTATGGATGCAGCGACTCTCTGACCTTTCACCATCCATTATTTGGGTGGCTTTATTTTTTACGCTGTCGCTGTCCTCTGCGACCAGGCAGTTCATCTGGCTGATGGCGTTAGTAGGGTTGATTGTTTTTGCGCGGGGTCCTCGCGAGTTTTTCACGACCGATGGCGTGCGGAAATTTTGGGTCGTGTTGGCCTGCTTCCTCCTCCCGGCAGCGTTTTCGCTGCTCGATGCGATTAATGTTGAGCGTTCGCTATCGGGTGCTGTGCGCTTTTTGTCCTATGGCTTTGCCGTATGGGTGTTGTTACAGATAAAGCTAGATCGCTCGGAGAGCGCGCGCCTGATGGCCTTGATTGGGGCAGTCATGATGCTCTGGGTGGTCGATGGTCTTGTGCAGTTGCTCACAGGTTATAGCGTATTCGGCAACCCACTCATCGAGCTTGATTCGGGGCACACATTGGTGACGGGTAGCTTGCGTATGGGGTACGGCTCCACGCTTGCCATACTGTCTCCGTTTTACCTTGAGGCCTTGAGGCGGACCAGCTCAAACCCCTTCAACAGCCTGCTGGCGCTGCCGTTGTTCGCGGCAATTGTGATGAGTGGCAATGAGGCGTCGATGATCCATGCATTGGTGGCTCTGGCGGGTTACGCCTTTATTTTGCGTCGTTTGGAAAGTGATGCGCAGGTAACGTCTTGGCTGCTCTCGCTTCTCTTTACGTTTGCTCTTGCGGCCCTGCTCGGTTTGATTCTGAGCGACACCTTTAGCGCGTCAGCAGCGGGGCAGGCCGCATCTGACGCCTACAGAGCCTTCGATTATTTGCCGGTGTTCTGGGAGTCAGCGTGGCAGGGTTTCACAGACCATTGGATCAATGGCGTGGGTATCCGTGGGTGGGGGTCGATGGTGGTGTCCATGGAGAGTATTAACGTATTGCCTATCTCCGAACGCTGGCATCCCCACCTCTACATACTTGAGGTGGCGGTCGATACGGGCATCCCGGGTTTGCTGGGGTATGCGCTGTTCTTTGTGTTCTTGGGACGCCGACTATTCGATACCCGGCCGGAAGTGGCGCTGAGTTCCCTGGTAGTGATTTTGGCGCTGTTTCCGCTGAACAGTTCGGTCTCTTTTTATTCCTATTTCAACGGCAACATACTATTCCTGACACTAGCATTGCTGATTGCGCTTGATCGAGATCTGAAACTGCCATTGCAGCTGGATAGCGTTGATGAAACCAAGTTCGGCTGAACACAACATCGCTAGTGCAAAACCTCAACGGATATTGATCATTCGTTTAAGCGCTATCGGAGACGTTGTGTTCGCGTCGCCGTTGGTTGCCTCGATCAGGAGCACCTATCCGGAGGCAGAGATTTATTGGTTGGCGGAGTCAAAGGTCGCGCCGCTCCTGACTCATGATCCTGATTTGAATGAGATTTTGGTTTGGCGTCGAGAGGACTGGCGTGGGTTGTTTCGATCTGGGCGGTGGTGGCGGCTGATCCGCACTATCCAGACCTTTCGTCGGTCCCTGCGTTCATACCGATTTGATCTGGTTCTGGACACGCAGGGTCTGCTGAAGAGCGCGTTCTTGGCTTGGCTGACAGGCGCGCCTCGCAGGGTGGGTTTTAGATCAAAAGAGCCAACGGGCTTGTTCCTCACAGCTAGAGTGGAGAAAGACCTCGGACCCACTATCAGCTCCGAGTATCGAGGGTTGGCGTCGGAATTGGGTTTTGATCAAACGGATTTTTCGGCAAGGATTTCTTTGTCGCAAAAGGAGCAGGATGCTGCTGAGCAGTTTCGCGATGAGCGACCTTATGTTGTTTTCTGTCCCTTTACCACGCGTCCGCAGAAGCATTGGCCAGAGGCTTATTGGAGTGAGCTGGCGAAGTCAGCATCTGACATGGGTTGGCGTACGGTGGTCCTCGGCGCTCCGGCCGATACTGCGGCAGCGGCGCGCATGTTTGGAAGGCTGAGTATCGAGAGCAGAGTGGGCGCGTGCAGCTTGTTGGAGAGTGCAGCACTGGTGAGCCGAGCGAGTTTGGTGATCGGAGTCGATACGGGGTTAACCCATATGGGTTGGGCCTTTTCTGTGCCGACCATCGCGCTCTTCGGGTCCACCTGCCCATACCGAGACGT
>CALKMV010000025.1 GCA_938091485.1 uncultured Luminiphilus sp. | reverse complement strand
TGAGGATTCATGCATCGAGCCCCTCCAGCCGCCAGCGACGCTGTCAGGCAGCAGTCGCTTCAGCGCCAGCCTGGTACTCTTTAATCAGCTTTTGCACACGGGGGCTTACCTGAGCGCCTTTGGCCACCCAGCCCTGCACGGCCTCAACGTCAATCCGCAGACGCTCTTCCTGACCGCGAGCGATCGGATTGAAGAAGCCAAGTCGATCAATAAAGCTTCCGTCACGCGGCTCGCGACGATCGGCTACCGTCACGTGGTAGAACGGCCGCTTCTTGGAGCCACCTCGAGATAGTCGTATGACCACCATAGTGTCTTGTCCTCAATATTCACTAAGAGCCCCGCCATTGCGCGGCCCCGTATTAAAAGAGCGCGGAGGATACAGTAAACAGCGGGGCGTGGAAAGGTGCACTCTAACCCCTCAGACGACCGCTAACGGCGCGGAAATCCAGGAGGTAAGCCGCCGCCAGGACCGCCTGTCATTCCACCAAGGCCGCGCATCATACGCTGCATGCCGCCGCCTTTCATTTTCTTCATCATTTTCTGCATTTGCTTATGCTGTTTCAGCAGACGGTTGAGGTCCTGAACCGCCGTGCCTGAACCCAAAGTGATACGTCGTTTACGCGAGCCCGAGATCAAATCGGGATTACGCCTCTCGCGAGGCGTCATGGAATTGATCATCGCCTCCATGCGATCAAACTGCTTGGTATCCACGTTCTGTGCCGCTTGTGCCATGCCGCCCATTCCCGGCATTTTGTCCAACATGGCGCCCATACCGCCAATGTTTTTCATCTGCTGAAGCTGCTCTCGAAAATCTTCTAGATCGAAACGGCCGCCTTTCTGCACTTTGCTGGCCAGTTTTTTGGCCTTGCCGTGGTCAACCTTCCGCTCAACCTCCTCGATGAGAGAAAGCATGTCTCCCATCCCCAAGATGCGCGAGGCAAGCCGGTCCGGGTGAAAAGGATCCAACGCATCAGTCTTTTCGCCCACCCCAAGGAACTTGATTGGACGCTCTGTCACCGTGCGAACGGAGAGCGCTGCGCCGCCGCGTGTATCTGCGTCTACTTTGGTGAGTATCACGCCGGTGAGCGGCAAGGTTTTACCAAATGCCTTTGCGGTGTTCGCTGCGTCCTGACCAGTCATGGCATCGACAACAAACAAAGTCTCGATGGGATTCACGGCCTCATGCAGTGCCTTGATCTCCGCCATCATTTCCTCGTCGATCGCCAGACGACCGGCGGTATCCACGAGCAAGACATCGGAAAACGCCACCTTGGCATCTGCGATCGCTCGCTTAACAATGTCGACGGGCTTCTCCCCGGCATCGCTGGGTTCAAACCGCGCGCCCACCTCCGCGGCCAAGGTCTCCAGCTGCGCGATCGCCGCAGGGCGATATACATCGGCACTGACCACAGACACCTTTTTCTTCTCACGCTCTATCAAGTAGCGCGCCAGCTTCGCAACAGAGGTGGTTTTACCCGCACCTTGGAGACCCGCCACCATCACGACGGCAGGCGGCTGGGTAGCGAGATTCAGCCCTTCTGATTCGCCACCCATCACCGATTGAAGTTCGGCTTGAACAACTTTCAAAAAAGATTGGCCCGGCGTCAGACTCTTGCTGACCTCGACGCCAACCGCGCGTTCTTTGACACGATCGGTAAACGTCTTCACTACCGGTAAGGCTACATCTGCCTCAAGTAGCGCCATGCGCACATCGCGCAAGGTGTCCCGAATGTTGTCCTCGGTCAGTTTCGACTTGCCCGAAATCGCTTTCAGGCTGTTGCTCAGCCGATCACTCAAAGCATCAAACATGATGTAAACCCACCCCGCCGGGGATACCCAATCTCGTCTGGAAGCGCGTAGTATAAGGATGCGAAGAAAGAACCCCAAATCGGCGATAACGCAGGATGCTTAAAGGCGTAGCGGAGACTCCATGGACAACACCCCCAGCCTACTGAGCGCTGGTCTTGCCATTCTGTCGGCACTGCTTTATTTGCTGGCAGTCTGGCGTCAGGTACTGAATCTGGAGGCTGGCGAAGATCGCCAGCGTCAACAGATTGCGCTGGTGGGCGCAGCGGCCCTGGCCGCCCACGCGCTCGCCGCATACCTCCCGTCACAGGCGGGGGAGTCGAGTCTCGGCTTCTATCGCGTGGCGTCGCTGATGTTCCTCAGCATGGGCGCCATCAGCCTGATCGCACTGGTGGTGCGCCCCCTACATACGCTGCTGATTGTGCTGTTCCCACTTGCCGCTCTTTCTATTCTGGTCGCTACGTTTGCGCCTGACACCAGTCGCCCTATGAGTGACTTACCGGCAGGCATTCTGTCCCATGTGTCAGCCTCGATCGTGAGCTTCGCGGTTCTGGCTCTGGCCGTATTGCAAGGACTTCTGGTCACGGTGCAGTCGCGACAACTCCGCCAGCACCGGAACCGCGGCGTGATTCGCAAGTTGCCGCCTCTCGAGGCGGCGTCTGCCCTTTTCTACGAATTGACCGCCGCCGGCTTTCTGATTCTGACCGTGGCAATTGGCACGGGCGTGGTGTTCATCGACGACCTGTTCAGTCAGCAGCTGGTCCATAAAACAGTGCTGACCATCCTCGCCTGGTGCTTGTATGCCGTGCTGCTGGCCCAATATTTCCGGCGGGGCTGGCGCGTGCAATCGGCAATCACCGTCAACTTGATTGCCTTTGGTCTCATGGTTCTGGGCTTTTTTGGCTCCAAGCTAGTACTGGAGCTACTCTTGCCGCTGACACAGTAGTGCGGCTCAGCAGGGCATGCAGTCACTCAAAACAAGCTTGTGTCGCCGTAGTTTTTTCTCCACCATTTCGACTCGACAACCATAGAGGTGTAAGCCACTCTTGAACGAGACATCGCTGGGTCTGCTCTTCGGCGCGCTAGCACTCCTGATTTTGGCCTCTGCTTTTTTCTCAAGCTCTGAGACCAGCATGATGTCGCTGAATCGTTATCGGCTGAAGCATCTCAAAGGCACAGGCCATCGCGGAGCGCGACGAGCTATCCGACTGTTGCAGCGACCGGACCGGCTTATCGGTCTTATTCTGATCGGCAATAATCTGGTCAATATTCTGGCCTCGGCAATTGCTACGGTGATTGCCATCCGGTTATTCGGGGACGCAGGCATCGCCATCGCAACGCTTGTTCTGACTCTGGTCATATTGATTTTCGCCGAAATCACTCCAAAAACGATCGCTGCACTGCACCCAGAGCGCGTCGCATTCCCCGCCAGCGCATTGCTGCTTCCGCTGCAGAAATTGCTGATGCCCCTGGTTTTGGCTATCAACTCGCTGACCAACGGCATTCTCAAGCTGATGGGCTTTTCTCCCGATGACGCGGGCGACGACGCGGTCTCCCAAGAGGAGCTGCGCACCATCGTGACCGAATCAGCTTCAATGATTCCGAGCCGACACCGGCGCATGTTGGTCAATATCCTCGACCTTGAGCAGATGACTGTGAATGACATCATGGCCCCGCGGAATGAAATCTACGGTGTCGACACCGAAGCGCCTGATGAGGCTATTTTGCGCCAGTTAAAGAATAGTGAGCACACCCGTCTTCCGCTGTATCGCGACGATATCAATCAGATTGAGGGCGTGTTTCATATGCGCAACCTGAGCCGAGTGCTCGATGGCGCGAGGCTAAATCGTGAAGCGCTTCGGGAAGAAGCCGAGCCGCCTTATTTCATCCCCGAGAATACGCCCCTCAATACTCAGCTCCTCCACTTTCAAAGACAGAAGAAGCGGCTCGGCATGGTGGTTGACGAATACGGCGATATTCTGGGACTTGTAGCGCTCGAGGACATTCTCGAGGAGATTGTTGGCGAGTTCACGTCAAATCTCGTCGAGGAAAACGAGGAGATCACAAGCCATCCGGATGGCAGCACGACCTGCTCGGGGACGGTGAGCATTCGTGACCTTAACAAACAGCGGAAATGGGATTTACCGACCGACGGACCAAAAACGGTAAGCGGTTTGGCACTCGAGGCATTGGAGGCTTTTCCCAATGCTCGCACCTCGGTGCGAATAGCAGGTTATCAACTGGATATCGAGGAGATCGCGAAAACACAGATCAGCAAGATTCGAATTAGGCCTCTGGAGAGTGGGACTGAATCTGACGACGATGGTCAGGAAAGTGAGCCCACTTAGCCCTGAGACACAGACCCCGCTTGTCTGTCGTTCACAGACAACAATATTTCGCGCTTGCGCTCATTTGAAGCGGAAAACCACTCGATAATCTCATTGGCCGTGCGATAACAGCCAATGCATAGATCCTGATCATTGAGCGAGCAGACTTCAATGCAAGGGGACTTCACGGGTAGCGCGCTGTCACTCATCAGGAACAGCCTCACCTTGGGTGGCGTAAAATGCCCGCGTAAACTCCTCCAGCTCCCCCGCCTCAATCGCCTGTCGAATCTGCAACATGTGGCGTTGATAAAAGCGTAAGTTGTGAATCGTCGCCAGCTGGGAACCCAGAATTTCGTTGCACTTATCAAGGTGTGCGAGATAGCCCCGGGAAAAGTGCTCGCAGGTATAACAATCGCAGTTCGCATCCACTGGTTCGGTGCTGACCCTGTGTTTGGCATTGCGCAATTTCAAAACCCCGGTGCTGGTGAACAGGTGACCATTGCGAGCATTTCGGGTCGGCATCACACAGTCGAACATATCGATACCGCGCCTGACCCCCTCGAGCAAATCCGCGGGTGTGCCAACCCCCATCAAATACCGGGGTTTTTCGGAAGGTAAGTGGTCCGCCAGGCTATCGAGCACAGACATCATCTCGCCCTTTGGCTCGCCTACTGACAAGCCGCCCACGGCGTACCCGTCAAAGCCAATGTCAGTGAGGCCCTCCAGAGAACGCTGTCGCAACTCAGGGTACATACCGCCCTGAACAATACCAAACAGTGCCGCTGGGTTGTCGCCGTGGGCATGACGACTGCGCTCAGCCCATCTCAATGACAGCTGCATAGAGCGCTCTGCCTCAGCCTCGGTCGCCGGATACGGCGTACACTCGTCGAAGATCATGACAATATCGCTGCCGAGGTCACGCTGAATGCGCATGGAGGTCTCGGGGTCAAGAAATACCTGATCTCCGTTTACCGGCGATTTAAATGCCACCCCCTCCTCGGTCACTTTGCGGAGTGCATCCAAACTGAACACCTGAAACCCGCCGGAATCGGTCAGGATGGGTCCTTGCCACCCCATGAAGTCATGGAGATCGCCGTGCGCTTTGATGATGTCGGTACCCGGCCGTAACCATAGGTGAAAGGTGTTACCAAGAATAATCTCGGCGCCAATTTGGATAATATCCCGGGGCAGCATGCCCTTGACCGTGCCGTAGGTGCCCACCGGCATAAACGCGGGGGTTTGCACGCTGCCTCGAGCGAAGCCGATCTGGCCGCGTCTGGCCATTCCATCCTGATGGGATACTTGGAATTCCATCAGGCATCGCGCTCTTTGGTCAGAAACATCGCATCACCATAGCTGAAAAAACGGTAGCGGTTTTCAATCGCTGTGCGATAGGCATAGCGGATGGTATCGGTGCCCGCAAAAGCAGACACCAGCATAATCAATGTTGATTCAGGTAGATGGAAATTGGTGATCATTGCGTCTACCACATGAAAGGCCGCACCCGGATACAGGAAGATATCCGTGTCACCGCGGTAGGGCTCCATTGTGTGGCCTTTATCTGACAGTTGCGCAGCGCTCTCTAGCGATCTGACGGCGGTAGTGCCGACAGCAATCACTCTGCCACCTCTGGCCCGACATGCTGCCACGGCGTCGCAGCAGGCTTGGTCTACTTCGATGTACTCGCTATGCATCGTGTGGTCTTCAATATGCTCTGCGCGAACGGGTTGAAACGTCCCTGCCCCGACATGGAGGGTCACCTCAGCCTTGGCAATCCCCACCGCATCGAGTTGCTCCAGCAGCGTTTGATCAAAATGTAGCCCGGCGGTAGGTGCCGCTACCGCACCATCCCGACTGCCATAGAGCGTTTGATAGCGATCGCGGTCCTCATCCGTATCCTCACGCTCGATATACGGAGGCAAGGGCATATGACCATAACGGCGCATCATGTCTTTGAGGGTGGCTGCCTCGGGCATGAGCACAAACAAGGCACCCTCTCGGCCAACCACCCTGAGCGCCAAATCGGAAACATCGCTCTCGGGGTCGGGCGTGATCAACAGTAGCGTGCCGTCTCGCGGACTCTTGCTGGCGCGGACGTGAGCCAGTGCACTGCCATCACCCCGCACTCGCTCAATCAGGATTTCTGCGCGTCCGCCCGTCTGCTTCTGAGCGAACAACCTCGCGGGAATGACCCGCGTGTTATTGAACACCAGTAAATCGTCGGCAGTGAGCAGTTGCGGGAGGTCCCTGAAAGTCAGGTGGGAACATGCCGCAGTGCTCGCCTCAACCGTCAGAAGCCGAGAAGCAGAGCGCTCGGGAAGTGGCGCCTGCGCGATCAGCTCAGCGGGCAGTTCAAAAGCGAAGTCAGCGGTCTTCATCAATATGCAGTGAGATTCAGCAGAGAGCACCAATGGAAGGCTGTATCGGAACCTGCTCATAAAAAAACCGGCTTGGGGGCCGGCTTTTTTGTCGCGATGCCAA
>CALKMV010000024.1 GCA_938091485.1 uncultured Luminiphilus sp. | reverse complement strand
GCCCGTGCCGATGACAAGCAACTGTTGTGGGGCGATACGCACCTGCACTCCACCTATTCTTCTGATGCGTTTACCAACGGCAACCTGACTGCTTCACCCGATACCGCTTATCGCTACGCCAAGGGCATGCCGGTCGTTCATCCGGGGCACAAGGCGCGCGTTCAAATCGGAACGCCCTTAGATTTTCTAGTGGTGTCTGATCATGCCGAATATCTCGGTGTCATTCGGAGCCTCTACCTCAATCCCATGGTGACAGAGGGGTTAACTTGGCGCGAGCGGCTGTGGACCCGTTTTGTTCAGTACCTCCTGAGGGATGCTATTGATGGCCAAGAGGGACGAGAGCTATTCACATCGATCCTTCCCAAGCCCTCAGAAAATGCCGTGACGGCCATGGAGGGGTGGGAAGAGGATCGCGTCAGCGGATTAATCCCCAGACAGCCAACGGTCGAAATCGATACTTGGAAATTGATCACCGATACGGCAGATGCTCACAACGAGCCGGGAGAATTCACTGCACTGATTGGTTGGGAATACTCCCTGATACCTGGCGGTGCCAACCTCCACAGGATTGTTATGGCGGATATCGACGCCAAACAAGCGCAGAGTTTTGCACCATTTGGTTTTGACGACAGCTCTTATCCCAGTGATTTGTGGTCTTGGTTGGAGGATACGAGTGAAGCGACAGGCGGGAACTTCGTCGCGATACCCCATAACTCCAACATTTCTAAAGGGTCGATGTTTGATATCAGAGATATCCGAGGCAACGATATTAATCAGAATTACGCAGAAATACGGCGTTACTGGGAGCCGGTAGTTGAAATCACGCAGATCAAAGGAGACTCTGAGACGCACCCGGTATTATCGCCTGATGACCCCTTCGCTGATTTTGAAACCTATCCTTATTACATTCAGCGGGAATGGACAAATTATGTGCCGCAGGCGGGAGATTATATTCGTAGCGCATTGAAAACGGGTTTGTCTTTGGAGGCAGGCATCGGCATCAATCCCTATCAATTTGGCGTGATTGGCTCGACTGACGCGCACACTGCGCTCCCCTCTGCTGAAGAAAATAACTTCCACGGAAAGATGGCCGCGGACTCCATCCCATCGCGCAAGGATGGTGGATGGTCGAATGATGCGCGAGGAACGTTCGGTTGGGGTATGAGTGCCTCCGGACTTGCAGCAGTCTGGGCAACAGAAAATAGTCGCGAGGCGATTATCGCCGCGATGCGTCGCAGAGAGGTGTATGCCACTAGTGGGCCTCGCATTGCGGTGCGGACCTTTGGTGGATTGAACCTTCCTGCGGAGGTAGTGGAGGCACCGGGCTTTCCGGGCAATGTCCAGGCCCAGGCCGTGCCGATGGGTGGTGAGATTGTGGGTGCCGGCACGGGAGATCGCTTCAGCCTGGCAATCGAGGCGCTAGCTGACCCCGTAAGCGGCTATCTGGATCGCATTCAGGTGGTCAAAGGCTGGATAACCGCATCGGGAGAAACACTGGAGCGCATCTATGATGCCGCGTGGGCCGGGCCAGATCGCTTGTTACCGAATGGATCGCTGACTCCTGTCGGCTCCAGCGTTGACCTGACGACGGGGCTGACCGCTAATACGATTGGGGCGCCCGCTCTAAAGACGGTGTGGCAGGACCCGGATTTTGATCCAACGCAATCCGCTTTTTACTACGTCCGGGTATTACAGATCCCGACCGCGCGGCACTCGCTGCTAGATAAACTGGCGCTTGGCGATGACGAGGTCGATACGCGCCGGCCGGACACGATTCAAGAGCGTGCTTACACGTCCCCCATTTGGTATCGGCCCTAGCGCAGGTGTGGCGCTAGACCGCTATACACACTCTAAGGCCTTCGAGCATGGGTTTTGTCTGTAAGAGCGCGACTTGGCAAGCATCGCGAGCCGCTTCCAGAGCCTCAATCTCTTCATTGCGTATTGCTGGGTTAAGCGACTGCAGATAGGTGAGGCGATTGAGCTCGTCACCGTAGTACTGGCGTGCTTCGACTACGGCGTTTTCGGTGCGGTGTGCGACCTCGTCTGAAGCTATTCGCTCCAATTCGGGCGTCAGGGTTTCTAGTATCGGACGGAGTTTATTTAGGGCGGTGGCGCTGGTTGCGCTGGGCACGCTCTGCAGCGCCTCAGCCAGAAACTGTGAAGACAGTTTGTCTCCGACCGCTTTCCCCGTTTGAGTGAGCATCGTTCGAATCGGCCGCTTGTCAAGGAACTGGCCTGTCTCGAGATAGACCGGCGCTAAACACTCCACTCTATGAATGGCTTCGAGCAATACTGTGCCGGCCGGGACGCCGCGATGCTTGAAAGTCCCAATGCTTGCCTTGCCAATGTCGCTGCCGAGCAGGGCAGCCATCGTCTCCATGATGATGGGGTGCTCCCAGGTCAGAAATGTGACGTCATCCCTAGCCAGAGCAGTAGGTCGATCGTAGGTCGCTGTGATGCCTTCCTCGGGCAAGCCGGGGAGTTGCCCAGTCGCTAGATTTTCCGTCGGTCTGACCAGCGTCAGATTCTCATCAAGGTATTCTTGTTCTATGCCAAGCCGGTCAAAAAGATGCTCACAGAATTCATATAACTGGCCGGGAGCCTCGCGTTTTTCCAACTGAGAGATGATGGCAGACCCTGCGACAGGGTCATGGGAGTTGCGCTCCAGTAACCTGTCACGCCCAGCTTCGCTCTCGAGTAACAGGCTGTCACGTCTGTCACGGGTCTTCTCTAGGAGCCCTTCAAGGTCACCATTCCCTGCCAGTACCGTGTGCAGCTCGTCGTGGAACTCTGCATGAAGTTGATGACCAATAGAGCATGTTGCGTTAAACGCATTCAGACCCTCATCCAGCCAGCGGTATAGGATTTCCTGAGCAGTATTAGAGAGGTAGGGCACGTGGATGTGAATGTCTGCCCCTTGTCCGATCCGGTCCAGGCGACCGATGCGTTGCTCAAGCAAATCGGGATGAGCCGGTAGGTCGAAGCAAATCAGATGATGAGCAAACTGAAAATTTCGCCCTTCGCTGCCGATTTCCGAGCAAATCAAGGCCTGCGCACCCCCTGTTTCCTCCGCAAAATAGGCGGCCGCTCGATCCCGCTCAATCAGACTGAGACCCTCATGAAACGCAGCACACCGTACTCCAGCTTTTAGATGCAGATAGTGCTCAAGCGCCACAGCAGTTTCTTTGTGAGCGCATATCACTAACGCTTTATCTGGCCGCAGATTTTTTAGGTGGGATTGCAACCATGCCACTCTCGGGTCTTGCTCAATCCAATCGGATTCAGCGTGCCCTAATTCAGGCTGCAGTAGCCCGGTATCGACCGCGTAAAGCGGCGGGTGAGGCAGCGCATAAGGGTGTTTATGGCGCTGTGGAAAGCCGCTCACGCCCCGGCGGGAATTGCGATACAAAACTCGGCCCGTACCATAGCGATCCAGCATCTGTTGCACTTGCATTTCGCGACTTGAAGCAGGGTCTATGCCGTCGGGCAATATGACCGCCCCTCCCGCCTCGAGTGTCTCAATCAGGCGGCTCCACTCAGTAAATCTTACGTGCTCGGCCTTAAATTTTTCGAAGTCAGAAAAGCGAGCGGGATCAATAAGGTGCAAACGATCAAAATGACTGCGCAGCCCGGCTTGCTCAGGCGTTGCAGTGAGGAGAAGGAGGCCCCGGCTCCTTGCGGATAGATCGTGGACAAACTGACCTATCGCAGTGCGCGTCTCACCGATACCAGTGATGTGGTGAGCCTCGTCGATCACGACCATATCCCAGTCGAGGCTACTCACTACCTCCCTGAGAGCGGAATCTGAGGTAAACAAGCTGATGGGTGAGATCACCAACGCGTTGTCAGAGAACTCAGCTTCGGCATCGACGTCCTCTAGCCGGCCTGCATTAAGCAATGAAAACGCCATGTGAAAACGCCGCTGCATTTCGATCAGCCACTGGTGAGCCAGTGTTTCTGGCACCAGTACCAGCACTCTTTGCGCTCTCTGCCTCTGTAGCTGTTGGGTCAGAATCAAGCCGGCTTCAATTGTCTTTCCCAGTCCGACTTCATCTGCCAGAAGGACCCGTGGCGAGAAGCGACTGCCGACATTTGCCGCCACATAAAGCTGATGCGAGAGTAGGGCGGTGCGCGCGCCCAATAAGCCCCTGAGACCGAAGCCCTCACCCGCAGCTGCGTGTTCCAAGGTGGTCATTCGCAGACCAAAATCACGCGGCTTGCCCAATTGGTTGTTCAGCAGTCGCTCAGTGGGGGTGTTTAGTTCGATGTGGGCATCTAGCTCAGTCTCGCTGACTGAATGCATGCATCCCTCTGTATCCAGAGCGTCGTAGGTGAGCACGCCTGTTTGCTCCCGCAAATGCATTACCGTCAATACACTGCCGTCCCTTCGGGTCAGTTGATCGCCGGGTTTGAGTAGCAGGCGTGTCAGGGGTGCTCGGTCAATGGCGTAGACACGCTCTTCCTCAACCGCGGGAAAGTGTAGCGTCACTCTCCGCTCATCAGCTTGGGTCACAATCCCTAAGCCCAAGGTGCTGTCTGCGTGACTGACCCATCTTTGGCCAGGTAGAAATTGATCGATCATGCTCTAAAAAAACAGGCGGTAGCTGTTGGCGCGGGCGTGTTCAAGAAGCTGCTCAATGGGCAGCGATTTAATTTCTGCGAGCTTTTCGGCAATGAAGGGTAAGTAACAGGGTGCATTGGATCGACCACGGTAGGGGACTGGTGTTAGGTAGGGCGCGTCGGTTTCCAGCACGATGCGCTCCACAGGAGTGGCGTCTACAACCGATCTGACATTATCAGCGTTACGGAAGGTTGTGATGCCATTGAAACCGAGCATAAATCCTTCCCCTAGGCAAAACTCAGCGAGGGACAAAGAACTTGTGAAGCTGTGTATCACGCCTCGACCATTCAGCGCT
This sequence comes from uncultured Luminiphilus sp., assembly GCA_938091485.1. GTDB lineage: Bacteria > Pseudomonadota > Gammaproteobacteria > Pseudomonadales > Halieaceae > Luminiphilus. The sequence continues at coordinate 71,991 of CALKMV010000024.1, read as the reverse complement.
GAAGAATGATTCGCCAAGATTGCGCGCGTGTCCTCATCCGCATCGCGGGTGTGGATGACCACCGGCAGCGACAGCTCTCGCGCGAGAGCGAGCTGTTCGTCAAATGCTGCTAGTTGGGCGGCTCGATCCGCATGGTCGTAGAAAAAATCGAGACCTATTTCGCCAATGGCAACCACTCTCTCATCGGCGGCGCCTGCCTTCACACGGTCGGCGAGATCGCTACACCAGCTTTCCGCCTCGTGCGGGTGAATACCCTGCGTGCACCACACTGTAGGGTGACTGCCCGCAAGATCTCGCACGTGATCAAGGTTGTCAGCTGACACTGATATGGTCACGATTCGCTCGATGCCCACTTCGAGCGCGGCACAAATAGTTGAGTCAAGCGTCTCGGTATCGAGGTAGTCCAGATGACAATGTGTCTCGACAATCGGGGTGTTGAATCGAGGAATGGCTCTGCGGTTTTTCTGACTCATGGAGGGTAGGGCATCGCTGGGGCGCGAAGTATGGCATAAATGACCGATCAAGAGTCGGCGAGAAGCGCTATCCCCGGTGAACAGTCCTGAACCGCATCGATTGCACTGTATTCACGATTTCCTGCCATAGCCATTGATGAATGGGTGACTGATCGGTTCGCCGATGCGCTATCAGGGAGTACTGCACGCTAAAGGTCATATCTATTGGTAACGTTAGGGCAACAATGTCCCGTGTCGCCCCCTCATTGCGAGCCAGATACGCAGGACATATGAGTAAGTAGTCTGTTTCTCTCAATATTTCAAAAGCGGTCAGCAGGTGAGAGGTTTCCAGTATTCCCTTGTCACTCTCAAACAGTCCGCGCGCTAGCACTTGTCCACCAATCAGTTCCTCGCGATCCGCCACATATAGGGCAACCTGAGAATATTGACGGATCAGCTGACTAGAGAGGGTTTGGGCAACCAGCGGATGATCCTGTCGCACAAAGATGGCCAGAGGGGATGCGGCGAGTGGCGATACGGAATACTCGGGTGGGTATTCCTCGCGCTGAATTTGGATGGCGAAATCGAGCTCCCCGCTCGCTAATTGATCCAGTTGCTTCTCGGCGCGGGTGATGGTGCGAAGTCGCAACCGGGGGGCTGTGGACTGTAATCGCGCCGACAGAGGCGGTAGTAGGGTGAAGCCGACATATTCGGAGATGGCTAGTGTGATTTCTCCACGATACGCCGCCGGCGTGAACTCTCCCGCATCAAGGAGGGTGTCTACCTGTCCGAGGATACTCTTGAGCTCACCTGCAAGACTCAGTGCGCGGGGTGTTGGCTGGATGCCACGCTTACTGCGCACAAAGAGGGGGTCATCAAAGGTCTCCCGAAGCCGCCCCAGGGTCTTGGACATCGCAGGTTGGGTGATCGACAGCCGCTCCGCAGCTCTCGATACACTGCCTTCTTCAAGAAGAATATGAAGTGCAACCAATAAGTTAAGGTCAATTCGTGAGAGTCTGTTAAGGTTCACACTGAGCTCTTATAACGCTGGCGACTGGATGGGATCAAAAAAATACATTGGAGGTAATGGTACCGCGTCTGCATCATGGTTGTCAGGTTCTGAATATGTCTGCTTGGGAGTGCCTTTTTCCCTGCTTGACCCAAGGTCCGATACAGCCTCTGCCCGCCTCTCCGAGGCGGGTTTTTTTTTCGCTATATTCGCAGCGCCATGATGTCTCGATTATTGCATTGTTATCTAAGGCAGATTTTGTGTCTCGCCTTTTGGTGCGCTTGTGTGGCGCAGGCCAATACGCCTGTACCTTTCGGCTTGCCTGTCCAGTATCGGATTGAGTCAGAGCATCGACTCGCGGAGGCTGCGACGGACGTCTCCGCTCTGGCGGCACTGGATACGGCGGAATCTGACTTGGCCGGGCTTGAGCAGGCGCTGGGCCCATACCACCCGGATCTAGCTGCAGTGATATTGGATGTGGCGGCGGCTGCCACTGAGACGGGAGACTATGAGTTGGCGTCTTCCCTCTATGACAAGGCACTCCATAACGCCCGGGTCAATGACGGTCTTTATGGCGACCAGCAGTTGCCGATTCTAAGAGGGCTGTTGGATCTGTTCTTGTTATCCGGCGATCGTCAGGGTTTTGAGGCCCGGGCTGCCTATCAATTTCGACTGCTTGGATCGGGATTGCCGCCGTTTGAGGAGGGGGAACTGCGGGCTGCTATCGAGCTGTTCGGTGCGTCACTGGATGCGCTCATGGGTGTGTCTTGGGAGGGTCGCTCCCAGGACCTAGTGCGAATGCATGATCGCTTCGATGATATGGCTGAGGCGGTTTGTGCTGACGAAGCGGTCAGTTTTCGATGGTGTAAAGCTTTTACGTTCATGTTGGTGCGCTTTTATTACTTGCTCGAATATAAGCTTGAGGCCTTCGTCGACGATCCTCGCTTCGAGGGGGTTTTTTCAGACACTGAGTGGCGGTCTCTGGAAAGGGAGCCGCGATTGGAAGCGTTGCAGCGTCGCTTGTTCTCAAGGGGTGAGAAGGCCTTTGAGCGCTTACTCGTGGTGTCCCCAAACAGTCACGACGCATTATCTGCACTGGCTGATTGGAACTGGTTCTATCGTAAGCGTGATAAGGCCATCACACTGTATCGTCGGGCGTGCAGTCTTGAGCCGTCGCGCTTCAAGACTGCGAGGCCCTTGCCAGAATATCCCGATTTGGCTTTTGAGCTCGCGTTTCAGGCTTCGTACGTGTCGGTGAATGTTTCATTGATTGTCACCGACAAGGGGCGGGCCCGAGATCTGGAAATCGAACTCGCTCATGCTGAATCCGAAGGGGATCGCCCTCCTGGGCGGATTCGCAGAGCGATGCGCGGCATGTCATACAGGCCGGCGTTTGACGACTGCATCGATCCTGTAGACAGTCAGTTGGAGCTCGATCTGATCTACGTGGATTAATCAGTCGTTGTGAATCACCAGCAGCGCGCCGGTAGCTTTCACCGCGCCAGAGAGTCGCCAGCCCAGCACTTCTCCACCGTGTTTCTCGGTGACTTTGTCAGCCATTTCATGAAACGTGGGTCGCTCGGGGTCGCCAATGACGATTGTGCCCACTCCGGCATCAATGGCGCGATCGATCATTTTGGCAACGGGGTCGACCAGCTCATCCCAGAAGCAAATGTCTCCGCCAAACAGAATATCCACCTTTTCAAGGTCTTTCTTACGGACCTTTTCGAAGCGCTGCACCCAGCTTTTGGTTGAGACGCCGTTGAGTTCAGCTACGGCATCCAGATAGGGGAATACAGCGGCGTCGGCATCCATTGAAACGACCTTCGAGCCCCACTCCTTGGCGCACCAGATGCCAGTAATGCCCCAGCCGCAGCCTGCGTCCAGAACGCGCTTGCGCCGCGTCGGGGGATTCTTTTTGAGGTAATCAATAATCAAGCAGCTGGACTTCCAGAGCTTGGTGCCATGAATGCTCGGTTCATGACCTGCTCGGCGCACGGCTCGGATGCTTTTATGCCCGGCGTAGGGCATCACGACGCCGCGGAAACGTCGGAGCTTTTTGCTCGAATCCGAGGTGGGTCGAGTGGTTTTGTCTGCTTTTTTCTCGGTTTTTGACGAGGGCATACTGCGCTCCGCGTTCAGTGGGAGCGCGAGCTTAGCAAAACTGCTGTGCCGAGGGTATCAGCGCTTGGTGACTTCTTCTGCCTGCAAGCCTTTGGGGCCTTCAACCAGATTGAATTCGACTTCTTGTCCTTCGTTCAGGCTGCGGTACCCGTCCCCCTGAATCGCTCTGAAGTGCACAAAGATATCGTCTGGCCGGTCGGCCATTGTGATAAAGCCAAAGCCCTTGGCATTGTTGAACCACTTAACGGTTCCTGTCTGGCGGTCTGACATCGCTTAATACACCGCATTAGAATTATTATTCGACGTAGTCTTATCAGGGCTTTAAGCAGAACGCAACTCTTCAATTTGCGTGCGCTGGCGATCAAGGGTGGCTAAGGCGGTCTCTGCCTGCTCTTTCTTGTGCTTTTCAGCTTCCACAATGTCAGCAGGCGCTCGCTCGGTAAACGCTTTATTGGTGAGTTTGCCCTGCAGTTTTTCGACTTCCTTCTGCTGCCGTTGGATTTCTTTATCAAGGCGCTTTAGCTCGGTTTCAACGTCGATGACGCCCGCCATGGGCACCCTGATTTCTAGGTCCCCGCACAGAGTCATCAGGCTGACGGGTGGGGTCTCTCCGTCGGACAGGGCTGTTATACCGCTCACCTTGGCCAGTCGTCCCAGATAGGCTTCGTTCCGGTCAAATCGTTCTCGATCAAGCTCTGTGGTGTTGACAACAAACACAGGGAGTTCAGTAGCGGGGGGGATATTGGATTCAGAGCGAATGGTGCGGATGCCAATAATGATTTGCTTGAGCCATTCTATCTCTGCCTCTGATTCAGCGTCGATGCAATCGCTTTGCTTAGCCGGCCATGGAGCCAGCATGATGCTGTCACCGCCTTGGTTTGCCAGTGGGGCCACGGTTTGCCAGATTTCCTCTGTGAGAAAGGGCATGAAGGGGTGCAGCATTCGCAGTGATTTTTCCAGCACCGTGATCAATGTGCGGCGGGTACCCAGCTGTTCGGCGGCGGCGGTTGTTTCATCCCAGAGCACGGGCTTGGATAGCTCCAGGTACCAGTCGCAGAACTCATTCCATACGAAGTCGTAGAGCGTCTGGGATGCGAGATCAAAACGGTAATTGTCGTAGGCGTCCTCAACGGCAATCAGTGTTGTCTCGAGACGGCTCTGAATCCAGCGGTCGGCCAGCGAGAGCGAGGCATCGCCCTCGCGCAAATCACGGGACTCTGTATGGCTCAACACATAGCGCGAAGCGTTCCAGATTTTGTTGCAGAAGTTGCGGTAGCCCTCCATTCGGCCAATGTCGAACTTGATATCTCTCCCAGTGGATGCAAGTGAATAGAAGGTGTATCGGAGTGCGTCGGTTCCGTAACCGGTAATACCGTCAGGAAATTGTTTTCGCGTCGCCTTCTCAATTTTCGCCGCGAGCTGCGGTTGCATTAGATTGCTGGTTCGCTTCTGAATCAGAGTCTCCAGTTCGATGCCATCAATCAGGTCAATCGGGTCCAGGACGTTACCTTTAGACTTCGACATTTTCTGACCTTCGCCATCCCGCACAAGGCCGTGGACATAGACAGTGTGGAATGGGACTTCTTTCATGAAGTGCAGTGACATCATGATCATTCTGGCGACCCAAAAGAAAATGATATCGAAGCCCGTCACCAGCACTGAGGCAGGATGAAAAGTAGATAGGTCTTCGTTCTCGTCTGGCCAGCCAAGCGTAGAGAACGTCCACAGCGCTGACGAAAACCAGGTATCAAGGACGTCATCGTCCTGTCGTAATGGTGTTTCATCAGGGACTGAATGTGCCTTGCGAACTGCTGCCTCAGATTCCCCTACGAACACATTGCCGGCTTCGTCATACCACGCCGGGATGCGATGCCCCCACCACAGTTGCCGGCTGATGCACCAGTCCTGAATGTCGCGCATCCAGGCGAAGTATGTGTTTTCCCACTGTTTTGGCACAAACTTGATGGCGCCTGTCTCCACCGCGTCAATCGCCGGTTTGGCGAGCTTTTTGGCATCGACATACCACTGAGGGGTCAGCCAGGGCTCGATAACGGCGCCAGAGCGGTCACCTCTTGGAACTTTGAGGGTGTGCGGCTCAATTTTCTCCAGCAGTCCGGATTCCTCAAGCTCAGTGATGATCTGTGCTCTAGCTTCAAAACGATCCATTCCCTGGAAGCGCTCCGGGGCCTCATCATTTATTCTCGCCTCGGCGGTGAGAACATTGATCATTGCTAACTGATGGCGCTCTCCCATCGCATAATCATTAAAGTCATGCGCAGGGGTGATCTTGACGCAGCCAGAGCCAAACTCTGGGTCGACATAGTCATCTGCGATGATGGGGATAGCGCGTCCAACAAGCGGCAGGTCAATGGTCTGTCCCACCAGGTCACTGTAACGCTCGTCTTCCGGATGGACCGCAACCGCTGTATCGCCAAGCATTGTCTCGGGGCGAGTTGTGGCGACGACCAGATGACCTTTGCCGCTGCTCAGCGGATAGCGCAAATGCCATAGTGAGCCCGTTTCCTCTTCCTGCACCACTTCAAGATCAGAGATCGCGGTAAGAAACTGGGGGTCCCAGTTGACCAGTCGATAGCCGCGGTAAATCAAACCCTGCTCATGCAGAGCGACAAAAACTCGCTGAACGGCTTGCGACAGCCCAGGGTCCATCGTGAAGCGCTCTCGCGTCCAATCAGGGGAGGTGCCCAGACGCCTCAGTTGTTGAGTGATAGCGCCGCCTGACTCAGCTTTCCAATCCCAAACCCTCTCGATAAACGCCTCTCGACCAAGGGTTTCGCGCTTCGTGCCCTCGGCTTCAAGTTGGCGCTCTACGACCATTTGTGTGGCGATGCCGGCATGGTCTGTGCCCACCTGCCAGAGCGTGTTGTGACCTCGCATGCGGTGATAGCGAATCAGCGCGTCCATAATGGCCTGCTGAAAGCCATGCCCCATGTGCAAGGTGCCCGTAACGTTGGGCGGTGGGATGGGAATGCAATAGGCAGAGCCCTGTCCAGACGGCGCGAAGTAGCCTTGGGACTCCCACCGCTCGTACCATCGCGCTTCAATGTCTACAGGTGAAAAATTCTTGTCCATGGTCACTGTATTGGATGGCCCTGTGCCGAATATTTGGCGCTACGACAGATCATGTTTGGCAAGTGGGTAGCCTCGGTCTCGGTAAAATCGCCACGCCTTGCGAGATGCCTCAAGTGTAGCCGCATCTGGAGTCACGATCTCTGCCAGTCGGCCAAAACGCGCAAAATGACCGGGTACAGCGCCAGTGATATTGATTAATACGTCGTCATGCCCGGATGGTGGATCCTCCCATCCTATGATGAGTGGTTCGTTGTCAGATGTTCCCATGATGGCATGGGGTAGAAAGCTCTCCGCCCGGTCTGTCCACAGGCTGTCATGCAGGGCAGTGGCCTCTGCCTCATCTTTGACCTGAACAAAGATCTGGTGGCCACGGGTGAGCGCTTTCTCGGCAATACGTCCCACCGCTGCGTAAGCGGTCAAGCTGCCATTTTCGGGCAGGACGTAGAAATCGACTTGCGTCACAAGACGCCGGCGCGTTCACGCAGATATTGAACCAGCATGGGTACGGGGCGACCCGTGGCGCCCTTGGGCGCACTTCTGAATGCGGTTCCGGCGATATCAAGGTGTGCCCACTTGTAGTCTTCTGCAAATTGAGAGAGGAAGCACGCGGCAGTAATACTGCCCGCGCCACCCGCACCGATATTGGCAAGGTCAGCGAAGGGGCTATCCAGTTGCCGATGATATTCCTCCCAAATTGGGAACCGCCATCCGCGGTCGTGACTGCGTTCCCCTGCGCTGAGGAGGCTGTTCGCAAGATGATCGTCGTTTGAAAAAATTCCGGTTGCTTCTTGCCCTAACGAGACAATGATCGCGCCGGTCAAAGTGGCGATATCGATGACCTCAACGGGAGAAAACCTTGCCGCGTAGGTGAGCGCATCGCAGAGAACTAGACGGCCCTCCGCATCGGTGTTGAGGATTTCGATCGTTTTGCCCGACATGCTCGTGACCACATCACCAGGTTTGGTGGCGCGCCCACTAGGCATGTTCTCTGCGGCGGCGATCACCCCGACAATATTAATGGGAAGCTTCATGAGGGAGGCGGCCTTCATCGCGCCGAACACGGACCCCGCTCCTCCCATATCAAACTTCATTTCATCCATCTTGGCACCCGGCTTCAGGCTGATGCCACCGGTATCGAATGTGATGCCTTTGCCGACAAGGCAGTAAGGTCGGGCAGTGCTGGCTGCGCCTTGGTATTTGATGATGATGAGCTGGGACGGTTGCTCGGACCCATTTCCAACAGAGAGGAGAGAGTGCATGCCTAGCTCAGCCATTTTGCGCTCATCCAGAACGGTGGTGGTCACGGAAGCGTCTGAGCGCGCTAGTTTTCTTGCCTCGCTCGCGAGGTGTTTGGGGGTGCAAATATTGCCGGGCAGGTTTACCAGTTCGCGGGTCAGGTTCGCGCCATGCCCGGTCGCGCTGCCGGCCAGGATGGCACGGCGTGCGACCCCCATGCTGCACAGGACGCCGGGCGATATGCTGGCGCGCTTCAGTGAACGTGGCGGCTTCTTGCGCTTGTTCAGGGTGTGGCTGTATTGATAGTGCGCCAGCGTGAGCTGCAAGCTGATCTGCTCCAAGAGTGTCTGGGGTGCCTTTAGTTTCTGGGTCAGCCCGTCCATCACAATGTGAGCATCCGCCGCTGGGGAGTTAATCAAAGCTCGCGAGAGCGTTTCGCTCATCTTTTTAATTGATGACGTGGTCTGTTTTCCAGGGTCGCCACACCCCACCAGCAGCACCCGATCTATCTTTCCCGCGCCAGGCAACCAGATATGCGTGCCTATTGATCCGGCGAAGTCTCCATTTTTGAGCGACCGGGATACGGTGCCGCCGAGCAGCGTGTCCAGAGGCTTCAGCGAAGGTGCCAGTGTTTTTCGCTCAGGCAGGAGGGCAACGAGCGCTTGCGTTTTGATGTTCTCTGGAGGAGCTGCGGTTTTCGCTGAGATGGTCAAATTGGCCATAAAGGATCCTGAGGTGGGTTCAATCGTCAAAGGGGCGCTAGTGTATGATGACCGCGCCGTTTTCGAAATAACCCTTTGCGAGACTGTCGCGCGCAGGCTGACCCGATGCGAATCCTTCGATACCTCACTCGAGATATCTTGTTGCACACCGTGGCGGTGAGCTTCGTGCTGTTCTTGGTCGTTTTCGCGGGCAGATTCATTCGCTATCTGGCAGAGGCCGCGGTCGGTTCACTTACCGGGGATGTCTTGCTGCCGATCATGGTGTTCAAGCTGCCCGGTTTCTTTGAAATGATTCTCCCTTTGGGGCTCTTTATTGGCATTTTGTTGAGTTTGGGTCGGCTCTATGCTGATAGCGAGATGGTGGTGCTGAGGGCTTGCGGTGTGGGTCCAGGCAGGCTGGCCCTGTACGTGATGTGGCCCGCTGTGTTCGTCACCATAGCCGTCGCATCGCTCTCACTGATTATTGCCCCGGAAGGCTCGGCAAGGGCGCAGGTGTTGCTCGACAATCCACGCTCAGCTGAGGGCCTCCACATGCTCAATGAGGGGCGCTTTCGAAAGCAGCGCAAAGGAGACTACGTTACCTACACAGAGCGCATTGACGACGATGGGCTCATGCACAACATCTTTGTTTTTGAGCGCGAACCCGGCTCTATGGAAGATTTTTTTACTGCAACGTTTGCCCGAGAGGGCGCGATTGTTTTTGAGGAGGGAAGCGGGCATCGGTATCTGGAGCTGAGGTCAGGAAGCCGTTATCGAGGAGAGCCGGGCGAGCGGGCTCTAGAGGAAATCACTTTCAGCTTATATGGTGAGTTGATTCCAGAATCGCAAAATAGTCTGCGGCGCACTGGCAAAGTGGAGTCGGTTGCCTCTTCCGAACTGTGGATCAGCGACGACCCGAAGTTGCGTGGCGCGCTGTGGTGGCGGATATCGTTGCCAATGATGGTGCCCGCTATAGCCATCATCGCGCTCGCGCTGAGCCGCACTGACGCGCGCCGTGGGCGGTATGCCAAGATCGGTCCAGCGATGGTTGTATTGCTGTTGTACTTTCTGGGTCTTACACAGGGTAGGAGCGCCGTCGAATCTGGACAGGGGCCTCTCTTGATTCTCTCAGTGCACCTTGCTTTTGCCCTGCTGGCTTTAGTGCTCTTGCACTGGGAGCGCATTGCCAAAAGGTGGCGTGCTTCCAAAACATTGAGAGTGATCGCCCGTGGGTAAATTTGATTTGTACATTGGCCGGTCAGTCTTGCTTGCTACGTTAGGCGTATTGGTTTTACTAGTCGGCCTCGATGCGCTGACGTCGGTAGTTGATGAAGCTGACGATATCCGGGATGGCTATGGGTTGGTCGATATTCTGATTTATGTTGCATATACGTTGCCGAGACGCATCCACGAGTTCGTGCCGTTTGCTGCGCTTATCGGGGCCTTGATTGGTTTGGGCAGATTAGCTGCTTCGAGTGAATTAGTGGTGATGCGGGCATCTGGGACTTCATTATTCAAGATGGCAGTCATGGTCCTGCAGCCGGCCCTCTTGGTGGCGGCACTGGGCTTTTCGGTCGGAGAGTTTGTCGCGCCCCATACCGAACAATTAGCAATGAGTCATCGTGCGCTGGCGCAGCGATCTGAGTCAGCGGTAGCAGGACGTTTCGGGGCATGGAACCGGGATGGCAATACCTTTGTGCATGTCGACGCCGTCCAGCGTGGTGGCGTTGCTTATGGCATTACGCTGTTGAGCTTCGATGACAATCGACGACTGCAAAGCACGTTGATGGCGGAGCGCGCGACTCATGCTGGAGATCACTGGATTTTGGAGCAGGTCAAGCTGACGCGCGTACGCTCCGGGGTCACTGTGACAGAGGAGCCGACATTATGGCGCTGGGATACGGCCATCACGCCTCAGTTGCTCACGCTCGATGTAGTAGAGCCCGAGACGCTACCCGTCTTTCAATTGTGGCCTTATGCCCAGTACCTGAAGCAGCAGGGCATGGTATTTGTCGATATTGAGTTGGCTTTCTGGCGTAAAGTGCTTCAGCCATTGGCAACACTTGGCCTCGTTCTGGTTGCCATGTCGTTTATCTTCGGCCCGCTTCGCGAAGGCACTATGGGGGCGAGGATTTTTGTCGGTGTCATCGTGGGCGTTGTATTCCGGATCAGCCAAGACTTTTTTGGGCCGGCCAGCCTGATTTTTGGCTACGACCCGATGGTGGCGGCGTTGGTTCCTATTGCAGCGTGCTGGATAGGTGGCGCGTGGTTGCTGTGGCGCCGGGCCTGATGCAAGTTGTCAGCCACGCCGCCCGCTACTGTCTTTGGGTATCACCACGATGTGAGTTTTGGAAAGCCGGTCGTGCCAGTAACGTCTTCGAGGTGGGATAAATCGCCACCAGTAACCGCCACCGAGCGCCGCGAAAGACACGGTGGCGCCTGCAACTCGGATTGTGACCTGCAGCCAGGTGGGTGGCGTGCCCGATTCGGTCACTAGCCTAAGTCGCCATGCCTGCATACCCAAAGTCTGACCTGCTCGGCGCCAGAAGATGCCAAAAAAGGCTAGCAGGATGACGCCCCAGGTGCACCACTGTAGCGCTGCCGGTACTGCGGGATCGCGGATATTGTCGGTCGGGCCTAGCAGCGCAACCCACAGTGCGGCCGCGGCCATAAACAGCGGGACAATGAGCAGCGTGTCATACAGCATGGCTAGCAGATGTCTCCAGAGGGGCGCGGGTGGCAGATTCTGATTCCGGGCTTCGGAGGCTTCCATGGGCTGCGGTTGTCCAGAGGATGTTGGGCGGATTTCAACGTAAAATAACACGTACAGTGATTCGAGAAACTTTATGACAGTTCAAGATCAAATCATGATGACACTTGAGGATGCTTTTCAGCCTAGCCTGTTATCTGTCGAAAACGAGAGCCATCGCCATAGCGTGCCTGCTGACTCCGAGACCCATTTCAAGGTGGTTCTCGTTACCGAGCGATTTGCCGGTGAGCGAAGCGTGAAGCGCCATCAGCTTGTGTACGCAGTGCTCGCAGAGTTTCTGGCGGGACCGGTGCACGCCCTTGCGCTTCATACGTATACCCCGCAGGAGTGGTCAGAGACGGGAGCGGCACCAGACTCGCCAGATTGTCGCGGCGGGACCGGCAAATAATGTCATTGCAGTGCGGAGATGAACGGGTCGTCGCAGCGCTCTATCGATTTGTGACTCTCGAAGATTTTGTCGAACTGAGGCAGCCCCTTCTGAAGGTGTGTTTGGATGCTGAAGTCAAAGGCACGCTGTTACTCGCTCTGGAGGGCATTAACGGAACGATCGCGGGCCGCCGGGAAGGTATTGATGCCGTCATTGGTTGGTTGCGGCGTGACCCGCGTCTGGTTGATTTGGACTGGAAGGAGTCCCACCACAGTGCGGAGCCATTTCACCGTATGAAGGTCAAACTGAAAAAGGAGATTGTCACGATGGGTGTCGAGAATATCGACCCCGCTGCTTGCGTGGGGCGGTATGCAGCGCCCTCTGAGTGGAATGCGTTGATTGATGATCCCCAATGTCTAGTGATCGATACCCGGAATGACTACGAGGTTGCCATTGGAAGTTTTAAGGGGGCAGTGAACCCGAACACCCAGAGCTTTCGAGATTTTCCCGAGTGGGTGAGGGATAACCTGGATCCAGCAAGGCATACCAAGGTAGCGATGTTCTGTACCGGAGGGATTCGATGCGAGAAGTCGACCTCTTATCTGGTATCTCAAGGGTTCGAGGATGTTTGGCATCTTCAGGGCGGCATCTTGAAGTACCTTGAGGACATTCCAGAGTCTGAGTCGCGATGGGAGGGGGAGTGCTTTGTTTTTGATTCCCGCGTGGCGGTTAACCATAGGTTGGAAAAAGGCAGCTTTGATCAATGCTACGCTTGTCGGCACCCGATTACTGAGGATGACAAGGCCTCTGAGTATTACAAGAAAGGAGTGTCTTGCCCCCGGTGTCATGAAGGTTTGACCGCGACGAAGCAAGCGCGTTTTGAGGAAAGGCAGAAGCAAGTGGACTTGGCTGTCAGGCGCGGTGAGCGTCACATTGGCGGCCCTCCGCCGGCGCGTCAACGCACTGACGCCTCAACGCAGCTTTTGGATTCTGTCGATGAGTAATGTGGCTGGGTAGAAGTAACTCACTGTCTCGCCATCGCCAGCCGAGATGATGCCAAGCAGCTGAGCACTGCCGCTTTGCGTCCAGCTGATGATGGCGCCGCCAGATGCTCCTTGTCTGGCCATACAGTCAGATGCGGGCGGGTCTGCCCCCGCATCAGTGACAGCGCAAGCCAAGTGGGCCATCAAAAGCCGCTGTGTGTTCTCCGTCTCAGTCGGGCTCTCATGTGGAGCAAATCCGGCGGCGGTGACCCTCTGTCCGGATCTTGCTGGCTGGGGTGACACGGGAATCCAGGTGGCGGATGAGGGCGCTTGATTGGCTTGGAGCAAAGCCCAGTCCTCTCTCATTGACCCGCCACTACTGATTAGGCGCAATGTGGCGGGTGACGTTACCTCGTCAGACATCAGCGTTATGGGGTGAACCGTTGATCGGTAATGTTCGAAACAGTGCCAGGCGCTGAGAAACACGGGTTCGGGGCCGGGCGTGACCGCGACAGCGGTGCAGTGCTCAGTGAAATGCTTCAACCGGCCGTCTGCTACCCGTGACGTTGGCACGCTGATGTGAGCAATAGCGTGCTGCCAACTGGCGGTGTGACGCGGGAGGGTAGTTCGCGGGTCTGGTGCCGCTGAGTTGGGTGCGGCGATGAGTATGTAGAGGAGCCCCGCAATAAGGTCAGTGGTTCGGTAGCGGCGGCGCATGTCAGGGCGTAGTTCTCTGCATTCGGGGGAAAGTATCACCTCGTCGTCGGTTCTGAACAGATCTCCAGGGCTCTCGGCTCCGGGGTGTCTTGCTTGGTGTAATCTCGCTGGAGCACCGCGCGAGCGTGAGTTGTTAACTTGGGTAAACGGAGCACAGAGATTTGCAGTACACCCCTCACCAACTGAAGAACGGCCTATCCTTGGCGATTGTGGCCAATATTATTTGGGGTGTATCCGCGCTGTATTGGGTTGAGACTTGGCCGGTGAGACCACAGGATGTGGTTGCTCACCGTGCTATTTGGAGTTTACCCGTGGCGACGATTGTGTTGCTGTGGGTGGGTCGGTTCAGGGCGACCTGGTTGTTACTCAGAATCCCCCGCATGCTCGCTTGGAGCGCACTGGGGACAGTGCTCCTGAGTTTGAATTGGGGTGTGTTCGTCTACGCGGTCTCTTCAGGTCGGGCAACCGAGGCCAGTCTCGGCTACTTTATGCTGCCCTTGCTGACCATTCTGGTGGGCAGGCTGGCGTTTCGGGAGGTGATGGGTTCGGCGCAGTGGATAGCCGTTCTTTTGGCAGTGATGGCGGTCGCAATGCAGCTGTGGGCATATGGCAGCCTGCCCTGGATCAGTTTAGTTGTTGCAAGCAGCTTCGCGCTTTACGGCGCCATACGAAAGAAAATAGAGGCGGACACGATGCAGGGCTTGTTTATCGAGACGCTCTGCATGGCGCCCTTTGCGCTCGGATGGTTGTGGCTGACAGGCGGTGCGGGGCTGGGCCAACATGGCCTTAAAGTGGATGCGTTTTTGTTGCTCGCGGGTATTTACACCACGGCCCCACTCCTAACCTATATCGCGGCCTCGAGACTGCTGCCACTGAACGTCGTCGGCTTAACTTCTTATCTTGGTCCGTCGCTTCAGTTGTTGGTGGCGCAAACCGCACTGGGAGAGTCGCTGGATAAAGTCACCGCGATTTCCTTTGCGTTGGTTTGGGCTGGCGTATTGCTGGTGTCCGGGCAGGGGCTAGCGCGGTTCCGGAGGGGGTAGATGTGTACCACCAGAGAGATTGAGGTCGTCACTGCATCTTGGGTCCGGATGAGATGATGGGGTTTTAACGTCTATGGCTGGTGATGTTCGTCTGCGGCAGGAGTGGTTGTCGCTTCTTGAGGCTGAATTCGAGCAGGATTATATGGACCAGCTGTCTGCCTTCCTGCGTTCAGAGAAGGCCAGCGGCAAGCGGATTTATCCGCCGGGCATTGAGTTCTTCGCGGCCCTCGAAGCGACGCCTCCGGCTGACGTAAAAGTCGTCGTACTAGGTCAAGATCCCTACCATGGTGCGGGTCAGGCCCACGGCCTGAGCTTTTCGGTGAGAGGACGCCAGCGAATTCCGCCGTCGTTGCAAAATATTTTTCGAGAGTTGCATGAGGACCTGGGTGTCTCGGTCCCCAATCATGGTGATCTTTCTGGGTGGGCGACCCAGGGCGTGCTCCTCCTGAACAGCGTGTTGTCGGTGGAGCACGGTGCTGCGGGATCCCACCAGGGGAGGGGTTGGGAGCGATTCACAGATGCCGTCGTAGCAGCAGTTAATGCCGGAGAATCGCCTGTTGTGTTCATGTTGTGGGGTGCGCATGCTCAGCGC
Organism: uncultured Luminiphilus sp.; assembly: GCA_938091485.1. Classification (GTDB taxonomy): domain Bacteria; phylum Pseudomonadota; class Gammaproteobacteria; order Pseudomonadales; family Halieaceae; genus Luminiphilus. Next base: position 56,907 of record CALKMV010000024.1, on the reverse strand, counting down.
AAAGGCGCAAAAGTAGACAGCGACAGGCATTGTGTTCTGTTGGCCCCGCATCCTTCACCATTATCGGCGCATCGTGGTTTCATGGGTTGTCGTCACTTCAGCCAAGCCAATGCCTTCTTGGCGGCTAGCGGGCGTCAGCCGGTTGATTGGTCCTTATCAGCATGACAGCGGGTGATCTGTGAGAGCCGGTCTTGGCGCCCCTTGAGCAAAACCGGACCAGCCGCAGCCTCCGGAACCAGTTCGACAAGCAGTTCGCACACGTGCTCGCGCAGGTAGTGGTTAACTACGCTCCCGATCGATTTTCCCTCTGCATCCGTCAAGGACTCTCCCGCCATTACGGGCGCAGCAACCTCTGCGCGGTGAAGCCGGCGTTTGGGAATGCCTCGATAATGAAGACGTGCCACGATTTCTTGCCCCGTGTAGCAGCCCTTGGTAAAGCTCACGGTGTCGTTGCAGTCATAATCCAGATCCTGTGGCAGATAGGCGCCAATCGTTTCGCTTTCGATTCGTGCTCGATTGTTCAGAATCTCAACTTGTCGTGTGTCGAGCATTGGGTCGGATCCTGGCGCCAATGCCGCCTGCGTACCCCAATATTCGGCGTGCAAGTGGTCTAGTGGCACCGTCACGCCCACCAACGTATCCCCTGCATAATCAGGCGCCGCTCGAGGGGGCATGAGAGTTTCTGCACGACACACCGTTGTCCAGTCGGTGGCGGTAAGGGTGCAGCGTGAAAAAGCCAGATACGGCTTGAGGTGCTCGCTTAACGCCGACATTACCGCTTGTCGCCCTCTGAGTAGCGCTTCCTCATTATCGAGAATCACAGCGAGTACATCCGCGAGTATTCGACCCTTTGGATTGCAGAATGCGGCGTAGCGGATGTCGCCAGCGACACAACTACTGAAATCTGCGGTGGTCTGCCCGTGCAGAAACTCCTTACCGGCACTGCCTGTCAGTTTCATGATCACGTCGCGTTGACCGTGGGCTGGCGGAGGTTGCTTGGGTGTCGGCTTGGTCACGCTGGGTAATAGACGGTTAGGAAAGTGCCTATACTACATGGTTTGTGGTGCTAGTCTGGTAATGAGCAGATGGATCAGAGAGAAGAGTTGAATCGCGCAAAGTGGGCGAGTCGAAGAGGGTTGCTGGAGTTGGACCTGCTACTTTCGCCTTTTGTGTTGGAGGCCTTTGTCGGGCTGAGTGACGCGCTTCGTAGAGACTATCGAGAGCTGCTATCCGAAGGCGATCAGGATTTGCTTGAGTGGATAATGGGGCGGTGTGCCATCGCGGACGAGCGATTCGTTAACATCATCTTGGAGATCAGGCGCTTCCACGACATCCCGGCGTAACATTGGTCAGCTGGCATAGGGGGGTAGTCGGTCGATAGGGCCGGTCAGCGCGGTGCGCCTGTCAAAGTGTGGCGGTACCAATATTGAGTCGAGACCTTTTGCTGCTGCGTCAGGGTAATCTGAGTTGTAGTGGAGCCCGCGACTTTCTTCTCGGTCGGAGGCACACTCAACCATCAGCTTTGCCACTCGCGCAAGATTTCTCATCTCCAAAAGTGGTAGCGTGATCTGAAAGCGCCCGTAGTAACCGGAGACCTCTTTCTCTAGCAGCGTAATGCGTTCAGCGGCATACCTCAGTCGCCGCGAGGTGCGAACAATGCCTACATAGTCCCACATCAAGCGCCGCAGCTCTTGCCAGTTGTGTTGTATCACGACCTCCTCGTCAGAGTCGCGCACCCGACTATCATCCCAGGCTTCCGGGAGTGTTGAGCGCGGGCTGATCGAGTCGGCAATGTGCTCAGCGGCGGACTGCGCGTAAACAAAGCACTCCAACAGAGAGTTGCTGGCCATCCGATTGGCGCCGTGCAGGCCAGTGCACGCCGATTCTCCAACCACATAGAGCCCGGGCACATCGCTGGCGCCATGCTGATCGACCACTACGCCACCGCAGGTGTAGTGAGCCGCAGGTACTACCGGTATGCGATCACGAGTGATGTCGATGCCGAGGGGCAGGCAGCGCTCATACGCTTGAGGAAAGTGCCGCGTGATCAGATCACTGGATTGATGGCTGATATCAAGGTACACGCATTCTGTGCCCAGACGCTTCATCTCGAAGTCGATAGCGCGAGCGACGATGTCTCTGGGCGCTAGTTCCCCCCGCGCATCGAAGCGCGCCATAAACCGGTCCCCATTGGGCAGGGTTAGCGTGGCGCCTTCACCCCGTAGCGCCTCGGTCATCAAAAAAGACCTGCTGTCAGGGTGGTAGAGGCAGGTGGGATGAAATTGGTTGAACTCCATATTCGCGATCCGACACCCAGCGCGCCACGCTGCAGCGATGCCGTCACCGCTGGCCCCATTGGGGTTGGTAGTGTATCGGTAGGCCTTGCTAGCTCCGCCGGTGGCCAACACGATGGCGTCCGCTCTGACGGTTTCGACTCGACTATCTGCGGTGCTCAGTAGGTAGGCCCCACAGGCTCTTTGACCGTCTTTAATGACGTCGACGAGGCAGCGGTCCGTCAGCAAGCTGATATTCGAAGCCTCAGCTACTCGCCCTGCGAGAACCTCGGAGAGTGCGCGACCGGTCTGATCTGCGGCGTGAATCACGCGTCGATGGCTGTGTCCTCCCTCCATGGTGAGGTGAAACTCCCTGAATTCGGCGTCCTGCTGATCTTCTCTCAAATCAAAATTCATACCCTGAGAAACCAACCAGTCAACAATCTGTCGACTTCGCCCGACGGTAAACTGGACGGCAGGCTGGTGGCAAAGGCCTGCGCCTGCGCTCAGCGTGTCGTCCACATGCGCCTGAACTGAATCACGGTCATGCAAAACCGCCGCCATACCCCCCTGCGCCCAGAGGGTGGAACCTGAGCCAACCTCGCTTTTGGATAAAATTGCGACCTGTAAGGCGCTGGGTAACTGCAGCGCGAGACTCATGCCAGCGGCGCCGCTGCCTACGATGAGCACATCATATCGGGGAATAGTCGACATATTTCGTCCGCCGTCGCTCTGGCGCGGGTGCGGTATAGTAATGAGGAGCGAAGTTTAATGTATCGGGAACTTTTTGCCTCTGTTGCGTTCATACGAAGCAATAGGTCCCCGTCGGGGCGGGCATCCCGTTATGTCGGGTAGAGCAAGGGCGCGGTTTTGAAGGCCTCTGACACAGATCAGCAGCTGGTTCAGAGGGCGCAGCGTGGCGACTTGCGAGCCTTTGATCTCTTGGTGCTGAAGTACCAAGGGAGAATCGCGGCACTGGTGAGTCGATATGTATTCGACCCCGGGGAGGTCGAGGACGTCACTCAGGAGGCGTTTATCAAGGCCTACCGCGCACTGGATAAATTCCGTGGTGACAGCGCGTTTTACACGTGGCTGTATCGGATCGCGGCAAATGCGGCCAAAAACCATTTGGTCGCCAGGAGTCGTAGGCCGGGAGCTGACGCGACCGTTGAGGACGCGGAGGGTTACGACGAAGCGGGGGCGCTGGCTGAGGGCAGTTCTCCCGAGGCGTTGGCGATGGGAGATGAGTTGGCGGCGGTGTTGCAGCAAGCGCTGGATAATTTGCCAGACGAGCTGCGAGCGGCCCTGATGCTCAGGGAGCTCGAGGGTTTGAGCTACGATGACATTGCAGACGTATTGGGTTGCCCGGTTGGCACGGTGAGGTCTAGGATTTTTCGAGCTCGAGAAGCGGTAGACCAGCGGGTGCGTGAGCAAATGAGTGGGGAGTCAGGCTTTAGATGACGTCAACAGATAAAGACACAGAGGCGCTCTCGGCGCTGATGGACGGAGAGGCACAGGAGCTTGAGCTGCGCAGAGCGCTTGATGCTATTGACCGTGCCCCTGCGTTGCGGAGCCGTTGGCAGCGGCAGCATAGGGTGAGCGCTGCGATTAAAGGTCAGCGCTTCGCTGATCCGTCAGTTGATGTTTCGCGCGGTGTACGAGAAGCGCTCGAGGCAAAATCACGTGTGAATCGAAACCCTGTATGGAGTATGGCGGTCGCTGCGTCGGTCACGCTGGCGGTAGTTATGGGCGGTCAGCAACTGATGCTGCAGGATACCCATATCCAGCCTTTGGTTGCGGTCAATGAGCTGAGTGGGGCGGTGGTTCCTGTCTCCGGGGCGCAACCTGTGCAAGCCAGTTTGGGGGTCCGCTCACTCCCCGTCGAGAACCGTCAAGTGATGCCTACGCCCAGCTCGAGCGCGAACATTGCCGCGGTTTACGAGCGATTGGCTCGTGATCGCTACATGCGGCTCAATGGTCGCCACGCAACAGTAGCCGCGCAAAGCCATCCTGCCCCCTACATTTCCTATGTACGCATTCCGGAACCTCAGCCTGAGGAATAAGCGGCGCACAGAGTCGCCCCATTGTGGACTTCGAGGCGTGCTTGCCTCGGCGGTGCTCGCCGCATGCTGTGCGCCGGGTGTGTTCGCGCAAACACATCAGCAGTGCAATCTGGCTACGGCGGGAGAGCAAGCGTTGGAGCGAATGCTGCTGCCCTCCCGTGGTCTCAGTTTTGAGGGGACCGTGCTGTATGAGCGTGAGGGGAGCAGGCAGTTTCTGACTGTAACGCGTCCAGAGGCGCTGGGCATGGGTCAGTTGCGCCGAATGAACGCTCAAGCCAACCCGCGGGCTGAGTTATGGCCTGCTCCGATTCGGTCTAGGGCAAGAGTGTGTGACGTGGCGGCGGCCTATGTTCCGAGCGTTGAGGCGGGGCGGGTTGTGGCCGGTCGCGCTACGGAGAGGCTGACACTCAGACCCCGCGACACGCTCCGCTTAGCCCATATTATCGACCTGGACCGTTCGTCCGGGCTGCCACTGGCAATGGTCACAGTGGGCCCCGATGGTCAGATGCTCGAGCGCTATGAGTACGCGGCTATCGATTATCATGATCTGACCGACGTGGCTACAGAATCGGTGGTAACGGTTGAGAATGGCTACGAGCGCGGTAGATCAGTCATTCCGGGATACTTTGTCATGTCGGAAGACCCGGATCGCGGTATTTTTGTCGTGAGTGACGGATTGGCTACTGCCTCAGTATTCGTTGAGCCGTTGCCCGCGGGTGCGCCCGCCGGTGAGGGTGCGGTAATAGAAGGTGCCACGCTGACCTATACCCGCGGCGTACCCTCATCCACCGGAGGCCTTTTGATCAGTGTGCTAGGAGAGGTGCCCGTTGTGACTGCACGCTTACTTGCCGACGCGGTGCGTGCCTCACGGGGAGGTTCCTGATGGGCTGGTTAACCGAGACGGGAAGAGTTGTTGCGCTGGAATCTGACGCGGTATGGGTTGAAGCAGACCGCAGCGCCGCGTGCGGCAAATGTGCGGCCCGCGCTGGGTGCGGGCAGGGTGCTCTGTCATCTCTATTGCAAAGTGGCAAGGGTAGGGTGAGGGCGACATCAGGGGACACGCTCGATGCTGGCAGCTGCCAGTTGGGGGATGAGGTGTTGATCCAAGTGCCTGAATCCACATTGCTCGGCGGCACCTTGCTGATTTACGGAGCGCCCCTTGCTGCCGGCGCGTGCCTGTCTATTTTGGCAGCGAGGTGGGGGGATCTCTGGTCTGCGGTCGCATTTGTCGGCGGTTTGCTTGCTGCGTTTGCTATCCTTCGTTTCATGAGTCTCAGGGCGGGCGGAGTATTACCCGGTCTGGCTGAACCTAGATTGGCTGCTCGAAGTGCCAACCAGTTAGACGATTTGCTCGTAAAGAGCTGACCTTAAAGTCCCATACTGTAATCGGAGCCCGGCGATGATTTTCCGCATTTTTCTGTGTGTGTTTGCACTGTCCTGTCTGTCCCCCAGAGCGGTAGCTGAGCTTCCGAACTTCACTGAGATTGTTGAATCTGCATCGCCCGCTGTGGTCAAGGTGTTGGTCGAATACGAAACCGATAATTCTCGCTATCGCGAGCAGCTTGAAGAAATTCCCGAGGCATTGCGACGGTTTTTTGATTTCAAAGGTGGGCCGCCGGTGCCCAGAGAGCGCGCCGGCATGGGTTCAGGCTTCATCTTGTCCAGCGATGGTTATATCGTGACCAACAACCACGTGGTGGAGAATGCTCGGCAGGTCGTTGTCAGGCTTCCAGATCGGCAGGAATTTGATGCAGAAGTGGTTGGCACGGATCCTCGATCAGACCTTGCGGTGCTTAAGATCGAGGCGATCCGCTTGCCGACACTGGAGCTGGCAGTAGATGACGATGTCAAAGTAGGGCAGTGGGTGCTAGCCATAGGGTCACCTTTTAGCCTCGACTTTTCGGTCACAGCAGGGATTGTTAGTGCGCTGGGTCGGAGCTTGCCAACCGAAACCGGAGACAATTACGTTCCGTTTATCCAGACCGATGTGGCCATCAACCCCGGCAACTCTGGGGGCCCTTTATTTAATCTCGATGGCGACGTTATCGGTGTTAACTCACAAATATTTACGCGCTCGGGCGGCTCTATCGGGCTGTCGTTTGCGATACCAGTGTCGGTTGTCCGGAACGTTTTTACCCAGATTAAAGAGAGTGGCGTTGTAGAGAGGGGTTGGCTGGGAGTGAGTATTCAGGATGTGGATCGCAATCTGGCTGAGTCATTCGGGCTGAACCGCCCTCGGGGTGCGCTGATTGCGCAGGTTGGCGGCGGTTCACCGGCCGAACAGGCAGGGTTGCAGCCAGGTGACATCATCATCAGCTTTGACGGCGAATCAGTAGAGACCTCAGCAGATCTGCCACACATTGTCGGCTTGATTGCACCGGGTACTGTGGTGGAAGCGATGATTGTTAGAGAGGGGCGGGAAGAGGCGATCGAGGTAGAGGTTGGAGGTTTGGGTGCCGATGAAATGGCACGAGTGGATGCGGGCGTCTCGTCAGATGGCAGTGTGTCCTTGTTGGGCATGCGATTTGGCGATGCTGACCCCGAAGTGCTCTCAGGCTTAGGTATTTCTGGTGGGGTTGCTGTATTGGAGGTGGCGCCTGATTCGTCTGGCGATGAAGCGGGTGTTTTGGTTGGTGATATTTTGACCCGGTTGGGCAGCCGCCCTATCAGCCGGACCACAGATCTCGATGACGCGGCCACCGAGCTGGAACCAGGAAAGTCTGTTCCGGTGCGCTTGATTCGGGGCAGGAGTCCGTTATTTATTGGTATTCGAGTGCCCGAAACAGACTGATGACGTCTGCTCCAGCATGCTAAAATAGACGGCTCTGGTATCCCATTTCTCGCATTCCACGCGGGCTAACTTCGAGGCAATCGGACTTGGCTGAACTCAGTCATATACGGAATTTTTCTATCATTGCTCACATTGATCATGGCAAGTCGACTCTTGCCGATCGATTCATACAGCACTGTGGTGGGTTAACTGAAAGAGAAATGGCCGAGCAGGTTCTTGACTCCATGGATTTGGAGCGGGAGCGAGGCATCACGATTAAAGCCCAGAGCGTGACCTTGGATTACGAGGCTCGGGACGGCCAGCAATATCAATTAAATTTCATCGACACACCCGGGCATGTGGATTTTTCCTATGAGGTCTCGCGCTCTCTGGCTGCTTGTGAAGGGGCGCTACTCGTAGTGGACGCTGGTCAGGGTGTGGAAGCGCAGTCGGTGGCGAATTGCTACACGGCGATAGAGCAGGGGCTCGAGGTGCTGCCAGTACTTAACAAAATGGATCTGCCACAGGCGGATCCTGAGCGCGTGCAGCAGGAGATTGAAGAGATTATTGGCATAGATGCAACGAGGGCGGTTGCGGCCAGCGCAAAGACCGGTCTCGGTATTGAGGACGTGCTCGAGTACCTCGTCGAAAATGTGCCGGCACCAGAAGGCAACCGCGAAGCGCCGCTTCAGGCACTCATTATTGACTCATGGTTCGATAATTATTTGGGCGTGGTCTCTCTGGTGAGAGTAAAGCAGGGCCAGCTGAGTAAGCGCGATAAATTTGTTGTGCGTTCTACGGGAAAGCAGCATCAGGCTGACATGATCGGAGTCTTCACACCACGGAGGACAGAGACAGGCGGCCTGATGGCGGGTGAGGTGGGCTTTGTTGTAGCGGGAATCAAGGACATAAAAGGCGCCCCGGTTGGAGACACATTGATTTCGGCTTCACATCAGGACACGGCGGCTTTGCCCGGATTCCAAAGCGTCAAGCCACAGGTATACGCCGGCATCTTTACGGTAAACGCCGATGACTATGAGGATTTCAGAGATGCGTTGGGCAAGCTAACACTCAATGACGCGTCCTTGTTTTATGAGCCTGAGACATCCGATGCGCTGGGCTTTGGATTCCGCTGTGGCTTTCTCGGCATGCTTCACATGGAAATTATTCAGGAGCGGCTTGAGAGAGAATACAACCTCGATCTCATTACAACGGCACCCACGGTGATTTACGAGATCGTCAGAAAAAGTCAGGAAACCGTTTACGTCGACAACCCTTCCAAGTTGCCTGATGTGGGCGACATCGAGATCATGCGCGAGCCGATTGCCCGCTGTACGATTTTGACCCCCCAAGAGTATCTGGGAGCAGCCATCACACTTTGTGTTGAGAAGCGAGGAGCACAGGTTGACCTTCAGTTTCTGGGTCAACAAGTGCAGGTTATCTACGATATTCCCATGGCGGAGGTGGTTCTCGACTTCTTTGATCGGCTGAAGTCCGTCAGCCGTGGTTATGCTTCCCTCGATTATGGATTTGAGCGATTCGAAGCCGCGCCGCTGTCGCGCCTAGACGTATTGATTAATGGCGATCGAGTCGATGCGCTGGCTATTATCGTTCATCGGGATCACGTTCAATCTCGAGGTCGCGTTCTGACCGAGAAAATGAAGGAGCTGATTCCCCGGCAGATGTTTGATGTGGCTATTCAGGCCGCCGTTGGCGGAAAGATTGTTGCAAGACAGACCGTTAAGGCGTTGCGCAAAAACGTCACAGCAAAGTGCTATGGTGGAGACGTCACCCGGAAGAAAAAGCTGCTTGAAAAGCAAAAGGCTGGCAAGAAGCGCATGAAACAGGTGGGTAACGTTGAGATACCGCAGTCAGCATTTTTGGCGGTATTGCAGGTAGACGGTTAACGGCAGGATTGCCAGCCCGGTGTATCATCTGCCTCGTCGTAAGGGTGCTCACGAGCAGCTTGATAGGGTTGTGCCAAGCTAAATACAGTTTATGAATATTGATTTTCCGCTCATTCTGGTAATCATCGTGTTGGGCAGCGGGGCCGTTTGGCTCCTCGACCTATTGTTGCTTGCGCGCGGCAGGGCAGCGCGCAGACGCGAGCTAGCGGACCAGTTTCCTGGTTACGATCAGGTCGGCTCGAAGGCCGCCCAGTCTTTTGCCGAGGCCTGTCATAAAGAGGCGAGTGAACCGGTTGTGGTGGAGTATGCCCGCTCGTTTTTCCCTGTCCTGGCCGTGGTCCTCGTGTTGCGCTCCTTTCTCTACGAGCCTTTTCAAATACCCTCCTCCTCTATGGTGCCGACGCTAGAGGTCGGTGACTACATACTGGTTAACAAGTTCTCGTATGGGCTTCGATTGCCGGTGACTCGAACAAAGGTGTTGGATGTTGGCGCCCCTGAGCGCGGCGACGTGATGGTGTTTTTTCCTCCCCATCAGAATGACACCTATTACATTAAGCGTGTTATCGGCACGCCGGGTGATCGAGTGGCATATCGAAACAAGCAGCTAACCGTAAATGGGGCGCTGGTGCCTCAGGAGTGGCTGGCAGAATTTCCCAGCGGTCGACACACAGTGAAAGTGGGACGAGAGTCGCTACCAGAGACCGATGGTCACCTGATGCAGATTGACAGCCGCCGGGGCCCAAGGAACTTCTCAGTCGTGGTCCAGCCGGGGCATTACTTTATGATGGGCGACAACCGTGATAACAGCAGTGACAGTCGCGTTTGGGGTCAGGTCCCGGAGCGGGATATTGTGGGGAAAGCCGTCGCTATCTGGATGCATTGGGAGGACTTTCTCAGCGTGCCATCCTTTGGAAGAGCTGGAGCCATAGATTGACCAGCCAGGAGGGTAGGTCGTGAAAAAAGAACAGATTGTTACTCGTCGGTTTGTCGGTGCTCGAGATATTGGGGGTTTCAATATTTGGGCGGTGTCGATCAACTTGCTGCTGCTGGGCGCTATCCTGATCGTGGCGCTGCGAGTGGTGCCCAGCTACCTCGAGTATCTGACGGTGAAGGATTTAATTGCCAGAGCCGCGCACGAGCATAACCCCCAAAGCGAAACCGTCACGGACCTCAGGTTGCGCGTCGCAAAGCTTCTGAACACCAATCAAGTTACCGACACGACGATTGACGATATCGAGGTCTATCGAGAGCGTGGTGTCATTGTCGTTGACGCTAACTACGAAAAGCGATTTCCGCTCTTTTGGATTCTCGACGGTGTAATAAAATTTGAGGATCTGGTGGTGGAGACTGCGCCAACGGGCCGTACTTGAGCATTCCTAGCAAGCCCGCGCGCGATGCATTGCAGAGGAGGCTGGGCTATCAGTTTTCTGATCCCAGTCTGCTCGAGAGAGCGTTGACGCATCGCAGCGCTCATCAGCAGCATAATGAGAGGCTGGAGTTTCTGGGCGATGCGCTTATTGGGATGGCGGTCGCGGCCTCTTTTTACCATCGATTTCCCGACGCCGACGAAGGTGTGCTGAGTCGACTCAGGGCTTCCGTGGTCAGTGGCCCTGCATTGGCAGGCCTTGCCAGAGATTTCGATATATCCGGTTGCCTCATTCTCGGCGAGAGTGAGCGGAAGAGCGGTGGCCGCAACCGCGACTCGATCTTAGCTGATGTGCTTGAAGCGCTGGCTGGGGCGGTTATGCTCGATTCCACCTTACAGGAGGCAACCCGTGTTGTGAGCGACTGGTTCGCCTCTGCTGTTGAGAGTGCCTCGCCTGATAATCTCGTTGATGCTAAAACCCGCTTGCAGGAGTGGTGTCAGGCGCGAGGTGAGGCTCTGCCGCATTACAGGGTTCTTGAGGTGACAGGCAGTGATCACGCGCAAATTTTTCGCGTGAGTTGCCAGTTATCTGGGCCTCGGGGTGTGACTGAGGCAGCAGGTTCAAGTCGAAGACGGGCTGAGCAGTCGGCTGCCGCTGCCATGTTGGTGGAATTATTGGGCGACAGGCATGAATGAGCCGCGGTGCGCGATGATTGCTATCGTGGGCCGCCCGAATGTGGGTAAGTCGACGTTACTCAACCATTTGCTTGGGCAGAAGATCAGCATCACCTCGCGTAAACCTCAAACCACCCGACATCAGGTCCTCGGTGTGCGAACCGAGGATGCGACGCAGCTGATATACGTGGATACGCCCGGCATGCATTTGGGGCAATCCAAGGCCATTAATCATGCGATGAATCAGGCCGCCGCCGCCGCGCTAAGCGATGTCGACGCCACCATTTTTTTATGTGACCGCGCCAGATGGACAGATGAGGACGATTTTGCGCTCAATTTGGTTAGTCAGCAAAAGCATCCGGTGCTGCTGGTGATGAATAAGATCGACCTCATGGATGCCCAGGACGCGCTTCTACCCCTTGCTCGGCAGCTCTCGGAGAGGTGCGCTTTTGATGGTGTATTTCCGATTTCCGCCCTCCGAGCGAGGGGGCTGGATGAGTTAACCGCACATCTAATGAATCTGGCTCCCACGGGTCCTCACCTGTTCCCCGAGGATCAGATAACTGACCGGAGCCAGCGTTTTTTAGCTGCAGAGCTTGTTCGAGAGAAGATTGTTCGGCAATTGGGTGATGAGCTGCCATACGCTACAGCGGTGGAAATCGAATCGTTCAAGGAGGACGACAGAGGGGTGCTTCACATCCACGCGCTGATCCTTGTGGAGCGCAATGGTCAAAAGAAGATACTGGTGGGCGAGTCGGGAGACCGACTGAAGTCGATAGGAACGGCGGCGCGCAAAGACATGCAGAAGGTGTTCGATACAAAAGTCATGCTCAAGCTGTGGGTCAAGGTCAAGTCGGGCTGGTCAGACGATCTCAGGGCTCTCAAGACTCTGGGTTTGGATCCTCAGGGTGATCGATGATGACGACTCAGCCGGCCTGGGTATTGTCGCGCAAAAATTACGGCGATAACGGCCTCCTGGTCGAATTTTTCGCTCTGGATCTGGGACGCTGCGGTGCGATTGTAAGAGGTGCTCACCGCCGCAAGAGAGGTGGAAGTTTGGCTTCTTTGCTTCAGCCTTTTTGCCCTTTGCTGATTACGCTAGCCGGCCGTGGAGATCTGAAGACGCTGCGGATGGTGGAGGCTCCTACGGTTGGATACTCCTTAAGCGGAGAGGTTCTGATGAGTGGGCTTTATTTGAATGAGCTGTTGGTCAGAACACTGCCAAGATTTGATGTTCTTCCGTCACTATTTATGTCCTATGGGCGCGCCATAGAGTCACTTCGGGCCATTAGTGGAGAGGAGCCACTGCGCCGTTTTGAGCTCGAACTGTTAGCTGAGTTAGGCTACCGCATAGACTGGCGACTCAGCGCGTGTGGTAACCCCATCAAGTCTGAGCACACTTATTTTTTTGAGACCGACAGAGGCTTTTGTATTGCCGATGCCCAGGTGAAGCAGGTGCCCGGTGGGTTACTTGTGGCGGGTTCTCAGCTGATCAACCTCAAAAGATGGTGGGAGTCTGAGGCTGTGTTGACTAATCAGGAACTGGCCGCACTGAAACGAATTACCCGTGCCTCAGTATCGCAACTCACAGGGGGGCGCGCGCTGCATACGCGCGAATACTTCAAGCAATTGAAATCGCGGGCCGTGATAGACACATGAACCGGTGCAATAAGGCTCCTTTTATGCAGTGCCGGCTGAGGATGTGTTCCATCATTGGGCCATGGAGATTCGGCTGATGCCTGTTGAAGGGATTTATCCCACGATCGAGGACACGGTGGGCGGAACCCCGCTGGTGCGATTGCAACGCATACCGGGCCAGACAACTAATACCATCCTCGGAAAGCTAGAGGGTAATAACCCTGCCGGTTCGGTGAAAGACCGGCCTGCCATGAACATGATTCGTGAGGCCGAAAACCGCGGTGCCATTTCGCCGGGAGCCACTCTAATTGAGGCGACCAGCGGTAATACTGGGATTGCGCTGGCTATGGCAGCGGCGGTTAAGGGATATGCGCTGAAGCTTGTTATGCCGAGCAATCAAAGCGAAGAACGTAAAGGTGCGATGCGCGCTTACGGGGCAGAGCTGATCGAAGTCACGCCAGAGCAGGGTATGGAGGGTGCTCGTGATCTTGCGCTGAGGCTACAAGCGCAAGGAGAGGGTTTGGTGCTGAATCAGTTCGCTAATCCGGATAACCCTGGCGGGCATTACGCAACAACGGGATCGGAAATATGGGAGCAAACAAAGGGTGAGGTGACGCACTTTGTCTCGTCCATGGGCACTACCGGTACGATTATGGGCGTCTCCCGCTTTCTGAAACAGCAAAATCCTGCCATCCAAATTATTGGTCTACAGCCCACCGATGGATCGCAGATTCCCGGGATCCGCCGTTGGCCGGCTGCGTACCTGCCTGATATTTACGAAGCTGACCGAGTTGACCGTGTGATGGATATCAGTCAAGCAGAGTCAGAGGAGATGATGCGACGCTTAGCCAGAGAGGAGGGGCTCTTTGCAGGCGTTTCCTCTGGCGGTGCAGTAGTGGCTGCTTTGAGGCTCAGTGCTGAGGTGGAGCATGCGACTATTGTGGCCATCATTTGTGATCGTGGTGACCGATACCTTTCTACCGGGGTTTTTGCCTGAGGCAGCGTTAACTCGGTCGGCATTCACCGCAACGCGCGAATCTGATTGATTGACGCGCACCTTCAACCTCACTATTAGAGAAGGGACAGAGATGAGTACAGAACCCGAGTTATCCGAAAATCCTGTCGAGGGACTGCTTGACATCATGCGAGCTCTTCGTGATCCCGCGACGGGCTGTCCTTGGGATCTCCGGCAGGACTTTGACTCGATCGTGCCTTTCACTATCGAGGAGACTTACGAGTTGGCTGCGGCTATCGCAGCTAACGACCCAGCACAGATTTGTGACGAGCTTGGTGATGTGCTTTTTCAGGTGGTTTTTTATGCGCAAATCGCTAGCGAGAGGTCTCTTTTTGACTTCGCTGACGTGGCCAGTGCCATTTCTACAAAGTTGTTGCGCCGACACCCTCATGTGTTCGATACGCAGAGCGAGGAATCGGTGACCGAGGCGGAAGTCAAAGAGCGCTGGGAGGCCATTAAAGAGCAAGAGAGATCGCTTAAGAAGCAAAATGGCATCTTGGACGATGTGCCGCTCGCCTTGCCATCTCTGAGCCGAGCTCAAAAATTGCAAAAACGGGCTGCCGGTGTGGGATTTGATTGGCCAGATCTTGTTGGGGTTTTTGGTAAGGTCGACGAAGAAATAGCCGAGTTGGAAGAGGCGGTTCAGCAGGGCGATGCGGGCGCGATCGAGGATGAAGTAGGCGATATTTTTCTTGCTGTAGTGAACTTGGCAAGACATCTCCGCGTAGACGCTGAGGCTGCGGTGCGAAAAGCCAACTCACGGTTCGAGAGTCGGTTTCGGTTGATGGAGCTCGCCGCGGAAGCAGATGGGAGTCGACTGCATGATGAAGAGCCCACTCTGCTAGAGCAGCGATGGCAGAATGCCAAGCGGCAGTTGGCTCCTAATCTGCCCTCGGGGCAGTAGGTGCCACCGATGCCGCTTCAACTTGCGGCCCGCTTGATGCCTGTGTAGCGTAGACGCGGGTAGTCGCTAATACCTGATAAGTCTTCAATAAGAGATCCTGATTATGCGCATCATTCTCCTTGGCCCCCCTGGTGCGGGAAAGGGCACCCAAGCTCAGTTTATTTGCGAGCACTTTGCGATTCCTCAAATTTCAACGGGTGACATGTTGAGGGCTGCCGTTGCGGCGGGCAGTGAGCTGGGTCAGCAAGCGAAAGCCATCATGGACTCCGGTGGATTGGTATCTGACGACATTATCGTTGGGCTGGTAAAGCAGCGGTTGACAGAATCTGATTGCCAGGGGGGTTGTTTATTCGATGGTTTCCCGCGAACCATTCCGCAAGCTCGGGCCATGGTAGATGAGGAAATTGCGATTGATCACGTGTTGGAGATCGCTGTTTCAGATGACGAAATCATCACGCGCCTAAGTGGCAGGAGAGTTCATCCTGGGTCTGGCCGTATTTACCACGTGGATTACAACCCACCGCAGCAAACTGGTATCGACGATGACACGGGCGAGATGCTGATCCAAAGAGATGATGATCAAGAAGATACGGTCCGCAACAGACTGGCGGTGTATCACGATCAAACGCGCCCACTTGTTGATTTCTATCGTGACTTGGATGGAGTGCAATACCATCGGTTGGATGGAGTGGGCGCCGTGGAGGCGATTACTGCGCACATAATGACTGTGTTGGGATAGGTAGTAATTGCTTGTCATCAAATATAAAGCTTGATAGCGTTTGTCCTGAGGCTGGGCACACTAGGAGGGACTCATGGCCGCTGCGAAGAAAGCAACAAAGAAGAAACCCGCTGCTAAGAAAAAAGTAGCAGCAAAGAAGAAGGCTCCTGCCAAGAAGAAGGCAGCAGCAAAGAAGAAAGCTCCTGCCAAGAAGAAGGCAGCAGCAAAGAAGAAGGCTCCTGCCAAGAAGAAGGCAGCAGCAAAGAAGAAGGCTCCTGCTAAGAAGAAGGCAGCCAAGAAGAAGGCTCCTGCCAAGAAGAAGGCAGCAGCTAAGAAAAAGGCTCCTGCCAAGAAGAAGGCAGCAGCTAAGAAAAAGGCTCCTGCTAAGAAAAAGGCAGCCAAGAAAAAGAAGTAACATTTGTTTTTGCCACGTTTGGGAGTGGCATCAAATAATAAAGCCGGCGTTAATGCCGGCTTTTTTATTGCTTAAAAGGCCGCCAAAGGGCGTACCGAAATGAGTTATTCACTAGGCTGCGACTCATGATTCCCGTGCTCTATCACTATCCGACGTCGCCTTATTCCGAAAAACTTCGGCTTGCGCTGGGAATGCGGGGGCTGACCTGGACCTCTATCCAGGTCGCTCCACAGCCGCCAAGGGAAGTATTAGATCAGTTGTTGGGTGGTTATCGCCGAATTCCAGTGCTGCAGATGGGCGCACACTTTTATTGCGATACGCGTTTGGCTTTTGAGCCGCTATACGTCGAAGATCCTACTTGCACCGATCTGAGTGCTGATGACGAAGCGTTGCGGGCATGGGCTGAGCGGGAGATTTTCTTTGCCGTGTTCTCAGTCGTATCACCGACCAAAGTCGTGCGGTTTTTGTTCAGGCGTTTCGGAGTCGCGGGAGTCTGGAGGTTTATTCGTGACCGCTCCCGAATGATGCGTGATTCAACAGTTGTGGCATTGGCGCCAGATCGCGCCCGAGAAGTAGTGAAAGAATTTATAGGCCATCTTGCATTGTATTTGTCATCCCGCCGCTATTTATCCGGTGTGGCGCCCGGTTATCTCGATCTATGCTGTTACCACCCACTGTGGATGGCCTCTCAGATTGACCCAAGTCTGCTGTCTAGCTGGCCGCCTTCAGTGTCGCAGTGGATGGAGCGCATAAATAGCTTGGGACATGGCGAGCAGTTGAGGGCGTCGCGAGGGTGCGTTTTTGAGAATATTGCCGAGAATCAGGTCGCTTTCTCTGGCACGGTCACTGAGCCTTACCGGCTGGGCGAGTTTGTCGGGGTGGCACCGTCCGATTATGCCCGTGACGAGACACGCGGCAGTTTGGTTGACATAAATCGAAAGCGCGTTGTCATTTCCCGAACGCTAAATTCTGGCGACGTGATCTACCTGCACTTCCCACGCGACGGCTTCGATTTGCGACGGCTTTAATGGTCCTTTTGGCTTGCCGTCCCATGCTGATTTTTTCGCCATTGGGCGGGTGACTCCCCGGTCCATTGTATGAAAGCGCGGCGAAAGTTAGATACATCACTGAAGCCCAGCTGTTGAGCTATACGATCTACCGAGAGCTCGGGGTGCCGGAGCCGCTGCGTTGCGTGTTTAAAGCGAACCGAATCCAAGAGCTCTTGAAAAGAGGTGGACTCCTCTTGTAGCCGGCGACGGTAAGTGCGGGTACTCAGATTCAGCATGGATGCCATCTGATCCAGTCCAGGGTATTGGCCCTCGAGCTTGTCGAGAGCGGCCAAAGTGCGTTCGCCGCAGTTCGCATTGTCTGATAGGTCGGCCAGAAGTCGGGCGCATT
Organism: uncultured Luminiphilus sp.; assembly: GCA_938091485.1. GTDB lineage: Bacteria > Pseudomonadota > Gammaproteobacteria > Pseudomonadales > Halieaceae > Luminiphilus. Next base: position 39,765 of record CALKMV010000024.1, on the reverse strand, counting down.
CCGCATCGTAAAGGGATCTCAGCGTAGGATTCGATGTGGGCAGGGGTCTGGCTGTCAGAGCCTGCGGTATGCTCAGGGCCGCATCTGCAGTATTGAAGTGGACGTTGTTACCGAAGATTGCCTTAAAAGCGGTAGTGTCGTGCGGAGTCTCGTAGGGGAATGACACTTCGACGTCGACATTGGGTGTTTGCAGCAAGTCGGAGAGTGTTTTTTGAGCCGCTGAGAAAATCGCCTCGTGAGTAAAGCGAATTGAGGGAGATGATGATGGCACTCTCAAAGTCAGGCCAATGCGTTTAGTGATGGGGTCCATGTAGTGATCGATCCTTGCCTGCCAACCCGTTAGTAACGGTCCGTAGCGGACAAGCGTGTCCAGCACCTCCATTAAGTTGGCGCAGGCGAGAAAGGTTTGCCCAATGACTGCGTGGGCACCCAAGTTCAGTTGTTGCCCCACCGTTAACCCAAGTGATGGATCTCCTGTTGCGGTCAGCGCGTTGGCTATGATTTGGTCGGCCTGCGTTTCTTCAACCCTTGATCCAGCGTTACTGAGTGTGTCGAGGTTCAGGCCAGTGTTGAGAAAGAGCGCTGCGGGTGCGCAGCCTCGCTCTACGGCGAGCGCCACGAGTACAAGGAGATATTGGCTGGGTATAGAGGATCCCATACGGCATTTGGCCACAAATGACCTTTATTTGGCAAGTTAGCACCTTGAGTCAGTGCCTCTCAAGACAGAAGATGTCTCGAAGAATCACTGAGGCCGAGCGATGAAAATTGAATGGAGTGACAAAACGCCCCGAAAGATCCAGCAGTTCCCCAATCCCGATTACCCAATTGAAAACCCGGATCTAGAGGATGTACTGACCAGCGCGGACGTGGATCACGTCGCGCAAATCTTCCAGACCCCGCTGACGGGTTCCTATAACTGGGACTACTCTGTTCAGGACGACCGCATCAAAAAGCTCTACGAGTTGGGTAAGCAGCTTAATTGGGATCCGCAAATGGATATTGACTGGGATCGGCCCTGGCCTGAGGAAGAGGGGCAGGCGGAGCTTATGAATCTGCATGACTATCCACCGTATCTTGCGCTGTCAGACAAAGAGCGCGGCGAGTTTTGGCTGCACATGAATGCCTGGTCGTTATCGCAGTTTCTGCATGGTGAGCAGGGTGCTCTGTTGGTGGCGAGTCAGCTCTGTTCCTGTGCGCCAACCTTCAATGCGAAGCTATACGCGGCATCTCAGACCTTTGATGAGGCCCGCCACGTTGAGGTCTTTAATCAATATATCCAGAAGCGCATAGGATTGATGTATCCGATCAATACTCACCTCAACAGCATCATCGACAAAATTTTAACGGACCCGCGATGGGACCTGAAGTTCATTGGTATGCAGATCGTGATCGAAGGGCTGGCATTGTCGGCCTTTAATACGACGCGGGAAACGACACCCGACCCCGTGCTAAAGGATATTGTGTACCTCGTGACGCGCGATGAGGCTCGCCATGTGACATTTGGCGTGAATTACCTTGAGGAGTACGTGCAGACGCTGACTGATGAAGAGCGTGAGGAGCGAGCCTTATTTGCGTTCGAGGCCTGCGCGATCAGTCGCGAGCGTCTCGTGGCCACAGATGTTTTTCGTCGATTCGGCTGGGATGTCGAGGAGAGTCGTCGCAAAGTACTGGATGGGTTTGTTATGTCGACTTTCCGAAATCTGCTGTTTCAAAGAGTGGTGCCCAACCTGAAGAGAATTGGCCTGCTCACTGATGCGGTGCGCCCGCGATTTGCGGAGCTGGGTATTCTTGATTATGAGTCGATGGCTGATGATGGTGACATCGACTGGGCCCAGCTGGAGCGTCCCTTAGATACCTCGGAGGCGCAGAGTCATGAGCAAAGTATGCTGGCGGCGTTTCATGAGGCGTTCGAGGCCGAGCAGGCAGTAGCGGGTTAACACCGGGGGTGATAGCCTGACTCGAGCAAAATGGAGGCGGCGCGAACATGCGTCGCAGCGGTTAACGAAGAAGGAAATGGTAGTACATGACGGTAATCACGTTTATTCAGCATGACGGGTCAGAGCGAATGGTCGACGGTGACGTGGGCTTGTCTCTGATGGAAAGCGCGCTAAAGCACGATGTTCCCGGTATTGATGCGGACTGTGGAGGCGGGGCGATCTGCGGGACTTGCCATTGTTTCGTCGAGGTCTCGGGTGATTTACCTGCGCCTGACCCACAAGAGACTGCCATGCTGGGACTGAGGCCTGATAGAGCAGACAATTCTCGCTTGGCCTGTCAGATCGTGGTCTCAGACGGTATGGCAGATGTCACAGTGCGGCTGCCTGAGTTCCAAATGTAGTAATAACTGCATGAACATATATCGATAAGATATTGAAAAGGTACGTATTATGAACATGCCAGTAGGTGCGTCAGTACCAGATTATCGCGCTATGCCGCTTGAGGAACTGGATGTTTCTGATCCACGTATGTTCCAGCACGACTATTGGCACGAGCTCTTCGCTAGGCTTCGTGATGAGTGTCCGGTCCACTACCAGCCCGACAGTCCTGCCGGCCCTTTTTGGTCTGTGACCCGTTACGAGGACATTGTCGCCATCGAGCGCGATACCGAGACCTTCTCCTCGGAGCCGTCGATCGCGATCATCGACCCCGAGCCCGATATGATTCTGAAGATGTTCATTGCGATGGACCCGCCCGAGCATGATGATCAGCGCCGTGCGGTTCATCACGTGGTGGCGCCCCGCAATCTGCAGGAGTTCGAGACGCTGATCCGCGAGCGCACCGTCGAAGTGTTGGATTCGCTCCCCGAGGATGAGCCATTCGATTGGGTAAAGCTGGTGAGCCGAGACCTCACCACAAAGATGCTCGCGACCTTGTTTGATTACCCCTGGGAGGAACGCAATAGCCTTACCGAGTGGTCTGACATGTTTACCTCCGATGTGAGAATCACCGCTGGTGAGGGGTCTACCCGCGAGGTCATTATCGAGCACATGACGGTGTGTTTGCAGCGTTTCACTGAGTTGTGGCATGAGCGCAAAGGCGACGGAAAAGAGACTTTTGATCTTATTCGCATGCTTCAGGCCGACCCCAACACCGAGAACATGGTGGACGACCCGCTGACCTATATGGGCAACATCATGCTGCTAATTGTGGGTGGTAACGACACAACCCGGAATTCGATGTCGGGAGGCGTCGTATTTTTGAACGAATTCCCGGATGAAATGGCCAAAGTGCGGCAGAATCCCCATCTCATACCGTCCATGGTCTCGGAGATCATTCGTTATCAAACGCCGTTGCCCCATATGCGACGTACCACGACCAAAGATGTAGAACTAAACGGCCAGAAAATCTCCAAGGGCGAAAAGGTGGTGCTCTGGTTTTTATCCGGTAACTATGATGATGCGGTGATTGAGCGGCCGAATGATTTTTGGATCGATCGACCCAGTGTGCGAAACCATCTTTCCTTTGGAGCCGGAATCCACCGCTGTATGGGCAATCGTCTGGCCGAGATGCAATTGCGGATCCTATGGGAAGAGGTATTGCAGCGCTTTGAGACCATTGAGGTCGTCGGTGAGCCAAAAAGAACCTGCAACCTCTTCATTAGGGGTTTCACCGAATTACCGGTCAAGGTCACGCGATTCCAGCCCTGAGCCCCGGGAGCGACCACGGCGAACTTGCCGTCGAATTGACGGAGCTGTAGGCCTCAGTATCATTCGCTGTTTTTGATGAAATCAGACTCCACTAGATCCTTAATCGCCGCCGGCATTGATGGCTGTCGTGGTGGGTGGGTCTGCGCCGGCTGGAACGGCGAGCGCTGGTTTCTGCAATGCCTGCCAACCCTTGAGTCGATAGTCTCGCTGCTTGCGCCGCGGGCCACTGTCTGTATAGATATACCCATTGGCCTCTCAAGTGACGGCTTCAGAGTCTGTGATCGGGCAGCAAGGCAGTTGCTTGGAAAACGCAGCAGCAGTGTGTTCCCAGTGCCACCAAGATTGGCGCTGGCATCGCTGCCATATGAGGAACTCAATCGCATGAGTAAGGCGCACTGTGGAAAAGGTGTCAGTAAACAGGCATTTTATCTGCTACCCAAAATTCGAGAAACCGAAGCGCTATTGCGATCATCGCGGCACTACCCCTTGGACTGGTTTGAAACTCATCCTGAGCTGTGTTTCAGCAGTTTAAATCGTAGCGTGCCGATGCTGAGCAATAAGAAGACCGACGCCGGCTATCGCGAACGGAGGCAGATTTTGGGCCGTCATATACCGGCTCGAACGATTGATCGCCTGCTTCGTAACTTGATGATATCTGTCCCTCGTGCAAGGTGTGCGAGAGACGATATGATTGATGCGTTGGTCTGCGGTGTTGTCGCGCGCCTCGATGCCGGGGGGCGGGATTGTTTGCCTCAAGGAAGGCGGGAATTAGATGAAGTAGGGCTGCCGATGCGCATCTGTTATCCCTTGCCAGTCGTGTCAAAGTGAGGTGACGGATGGCTGAGACTGTTACTCCTAATCCATTGCGCAGACAGCGAAAGCTGAGACGATGGCATCGCGCCGTCGCGCTCATAACGTCATGTCAGCTGTTGCTCTGGACCCTGAGCGGCCTGTACTTCGCTTTCATTGACATTGATTATGTTCGCGGCCATCAATTCAAACGCAGTATTCCGCCGTTTGAGCTGGATTTATCGCGCCTGCAGGCTGGGCTGGTGTCGGGCAACAAAGTGGTGATTCAGGAGCGCCATTCAGATGAGCTCATAGTGGGTGTGTATTCGGCAGAAGGGGTCCAGTGGCTGGACGCACAGGGCTTGCCCATAGAGCTGCTGAGTGGAGAGGAGGCGTTGATCCTCGGAGCAGAAAGGACGGCCTTAACGCCCGATCGATTTGAGTGGGTCGATGAAGACTTGCCGGGCAGTGAGTATCGTGGAGCGCTATTACCGCTGTGGCGGCTCTGGCGAACGGACGACCCTGATCGAGTCGCCTACGTTGACGCGATGTCGGGCGAGGTGACGGTGGTGCGCCACGATGCCTGGCGTTGGTGGGATTTCTTGTGGTCTCTACATATTATGAGCTACGAGGATCGAGATACGATCGGTACGTGGCTCCTCAAGGTTTTTTCGTTGCTCGCATTGGCAACCGCAGTGCTGGGGTTGTGGTTGTTCCTTCACACCCGTGCTCGTCGACCTCGTTAGTAGAATATCCGCACCCAGATATAGGCGAAGAACAGGCCGGTCAGGTATGCCACCCAAGCGAGTGACAGCAACCAGACATTGATTCGACGAAGCCGGGCACAGGCGGCGGCTTTAATCGGGTCCACCGGGCAGGGCGCATGGCGCTGTTGCCACCACAATAGCGTGCTCGCAGCCATCAGCCCGCCCGACAGTACGAAAAGAATATCTTTGTGTGCTGACAGCCACATGATCCCGGGTATGGCCGCGGTGAGCCCCGCCATTACCGCGCCGGCGCCGATCGAGATCAACAGCGCGGGAAGGGCACAGCATAGTAGGGTCGAGGCGCTACCAAACAGCGCTAGGGATGGCGCAAGGCTGTCCCGCCAATCTCCCCTCACGATGCCATGCCCAGTGCCTCGTCACCGCGGCGAACATCAGCAATTCGGTAACCCGCCTGAATGGCAAGTTCGGCAATAGTTTGGTCACTGAGAGAAGCGCCTGGCACCAACACCAAACTCAGGGCTTTGGTATCGAGGTCCACATAGATTGCGGCGACTTCCTCTCTTTTACCGAAGATTTTATTCATAGCCAGCGCACAAAAGTCGCAGACCACACCCAGTACATCCGCAACGATGGGTTCTCCACCTTGTTCCAAGGCAGATTCAATATCCTCGGTGCGTGTGATAGCAGGCCCGGCATTGGTGTGGTGGGCATCGTGGGAGGCCTGGCCTGAGTCAGCCCCTTGATCGTTATGATCATGATGTTCATGGGTATCGTGTGTGGCATGGGCTGCATGGTCATCATGCTCTTGCGCATTGGCGGGAAGGTAGAGCCCGAGTGCAACGGTTATCAAGACGGTTTTTACTGGTAAGTGCATGTCTTCGCTCCTTTTCAAAAGCGGTAGGTAAAGTTAAAAAGCGGCTGGTTTACGGTAAGGTTGTAGCCGGCCTCGATGAGCAGTGGCCCCTTAAAAAAGCGAACTAAAGGGGTGGCTGTCACCGAGTCTGGGTCGGAGGGGCGATGGTCTATCTCCAGCATCAGCCAAGTATGAAGATCGCCGCTGTCACCCTCATAAGGCGCAAAGCCGGCTCGGAATGCCTGCATGAATTGGCTGGCATAGTCGCCAGCATCCAGATAGCGGTTTCGATACCCGACAAAAAGAGAGCGTGTCTCCCAGTCAGCCATTACGCCTCCGTAGAGCGCCATCTGATCAGATTGGGGGTTATTGTTTATTCCAGACGCAACTCCGATACCTCCGTGGATGTAAAGGTTGCCCTGGTAATTGGCGTCGAACCATCTCTTGGCTAAGTAAGTGGGATGAACGCTATAGATTGCAAAATCTGAGTCGCGATTGACTTCCGTCTTGAGGCCCAATGACATGTTCGGTGACGGGGTGTAATGAACGAGGGCCGAGCTCGATTGCCGGTCGGATTCCCCAATCACGGTCCAACCGCCGGTGTAAGAGACCGGGCGGGCGGCCGCTGCTATGGATGTCAGGCAACCTATGACCAACAATAGCGCTGTCCGTGCCGTTGTCACTTTCTCTTTCCTGTGAGGATGGAAACCAGCTCGGTTACCTTTTCTCTGCGCTCGCCTGTTTCGCCAGCCTCGAGGGCGTGTTGCACACAGGTATCAACATGGTCATCGATAATCAGCGTCTCCAGACTGCTGAGCGCTGAACACGCGGCCTGAACCTGCCGAACAACATCGATACAGTAACGATCTTCAGCCACCATTTTTCGTACCGCTCTGATTTGGCCCTCTATACGGGCTAGACGGGCGTCTGCTTTGTGCTGTGTTTCATCTCTCATTCATCGCTTCCTGATTCATGTTGAGATACCCCGTGGGGGTATCTCATGATCGGCTTAGTATACCCCCCCTGGGTATATGAGCAATAGCCATTGGGTTGGGTTCTATACACTCAGCTTCTGGGCGTCTTGAGCTGGCAAATTCTTGTCTGGTGACTGATGCGGTGGGCTAGATAGCTAATCCCCGGCGTGTTTTGGCGCGTATAGCCTGCAGACTGGAGGAGTTTTGTTATGAAAGGGCATCCCGTTGCGTATTCGCGAAGCGTGATCACCGAGTTGATGGTGCCGAGTTACACCAACTTTGGCGGTAAGGTGCACGGCGGCACCTTGATGTCGCTGATGGATAAACTGGCCTACGTGTGCGCCAGTAAGCACGCGGGTAATTACTGTGTGACGGTGTCCGTGGATAACGTGCAGTTTCTCCGTCCGGTAGAGGTGGGCGAGGTGGTTTCATTGATGGGGTCGGTGAACTACGTAGGAAAAAAATCGCTTGTCGTGGGGATCAGAGTAGTCGCTGAAAATTTACAGGAGGGGGCCAGTAAGCACACGAATACGTGTTACTTCACGATGGTGGCAAAAGATGCAGATGGTTCCACTGCAGAAGTACCGCCGTTAATCCTTGAGAGTGAGGAGGATGTGCGACGCTTCTGTAGCGCGCTGCAGCGGCGCCGGATTCGGGAGGAGGGCGTGGCGTTTATGACTGACTACAAGTCTTCTTTCACCGACCATCATGCCGTTTCCGATCTGCTGTCGGGTGAGCGCTGCGTGCTGTCTATGGACGATTCCTGACGCTCAGAGCGGTGCTTCTGCCGCCGTTTGCGGCGCTGCTGGGCCCTCCGTCACACGGGTCAGAGTGAGTACCATTAGCGCGCTCAACATGGCGAGCAGCGCCAGGCCAAGGAAGGCGGCAGTATAGTCACCCTGCCACTCCCTGATACCGGCAATAGTCTGGGTGCCGAGTGCACCACAAAGCGTGTCGATCAACACAATCGTCGCCAGAATCCGCCCATACAGCGGTCCGCTGTAATGCGCGGCGATCAAAATCTGAATACAGGTAAACGCTCCGCTGAATCCCAGCCCAGCCAGCATGGCGTAGCCATATAGTAGTGTGGTGGCGCTCGCCGTCATCTGGCTGAGCACAATCAGTGCGACCGCCAGCATCAGTATTGCAGCCGCCATGACCCGATGAAGATCGAACCGGTCAGACAGTAACCCAAAGCAGAATTTGCCCACTACCGAGCAGCCAAAAAACAGACTAAAGACCGCTGGCAACGAGGATCTGGCCAGGCCGACGTCTCTAGCTAAGTGAATGGATTGATGTTGGGTCAGTGCGATGATAATGAACCATAGGCTGCCAGTGGCAAAGACAATGGCAGCGAAGCGGCGGGTCAGCAGGAGGGGGATGACGCGCTCCTGCGAGTTAGCTGAGGGGCTTGGGGTGGGTGAGGCTTGCATCACGCGCCTCCCGTCGCGCAACAACAACCAGACGCTGCCCAGCATCAGCGAGCCGACGCCAACGCCTGTCAGGAGCACGGTATGCCGCCAACCCAGTTGCTCGATACCCGAGCCCACCGCGAGCGGGAACAGAGCGCCGCCCAGACTCGATGCCATCAGCAATATGCCGGTAGCGCGACCGCGCCCCGATGCAAACCAGCCTGTCAGCATCACCATGTTGGAGACCAGGCCACAGAGAGATAACGCTAGTCCCAATAAAGCGTAGACGGCGACGAGTTGCCAGAGACTGTTGGCGGCGGAGTAGGCGACCAATCCCAGTGTCAGAAGCAAGCTGCCGATGGCGATAATGCCGCGGGATGAATAGCGGTCAAGCAACCAGCCCGCAGGCGGCGATGTCACGGCGCCGATCACAAAGAATACGGTTGCTGGCAAGGTGACTTCACTTGCCTGCCAGCCAAAGCTATCCATCAGCTCTGGATACAGTAGCGGTAACGTATGCAGGGTGACGCCATTCGAGGCCATGTAGACCAGAAAGAGTCCGCCTAGCACGGTCCATCGATGATGTTGAGGATTGCCCCCGGTCATAGGGTGTCAGCCGCAAGGAACTTTGTCTGACATTACACCACCCGTCAGCGGCAGGGAATCGCATCAAAGAGGGATCTGCTAGGGATGTGACTGATGTCCATCTTGGTTTGATTGAGCGCCACGTGCCAGTATGGTGTTGCTACGAAGCCATTATTGCAACTGATAGGACGTGAGAGTGACCTCGGATAATTTTGACATTGCCATCATCGGTTCGGGAATCGCTGGTGGCGCTCTAGCCGCAGCGCTGAAGGCCAGTGGCTTGACTGTGCTCTTGTTGGATCGTCGTTCTGGGCCGCTGGATACTGCCAGAGGTGACCATATTCAACCCGCGATGCAGCCGGTGCTATCCCGTTGGGGTGTGCTTGATCTGTTATTGGAGGCTGGCGCAGAGGCGCGCACGGGAACACGATGGTTTGATGCTGAGGGCGCTCACATTGTTACCGTGCCTGTCCCCCAGCGCGATGACTGTGCGGGCGCCTTTCTGTTTCTCAACCACGAAAAGATTGCCGACATCTTGCTAGGCAGTGCTCAAGAGGCGGGAGCCGTGAACATAACGGGGGTGTCCGATTGGTTGCTGGAGCGATTGGCGGGGAGTTGGCGTATCGAGTGGCAAGCAGAGGGCCGGCCGCGTGCGGCCACGTGCACGATGCTGGTGGCTGCCGACGGGACCGCATCAACAGTTCGCAGTCGCCTAAATATCGGTCTCGACCGACATCGTTATCAGTATCCGATTGCCGTATTGTATGGTCGCCAGCAGAGCGCCACCGAGCCGAGAACTCTGGATGTTTATCTGGCTCACGAACGCATGGTGTCGCTGATTCCGAGAACGGGCGGAGAGACTAAGGTTGGCTTTCCTGTGTCGCCCGAGGATATCGCTTTCTGGAAGACCGAGTCGGAGGAGTCTCTGCACCGTCGGCTCGCCGAGTGGTGTCCGGGAGTTTCATTTGAATCACTGGCTTTCGGTGCGATTTACCCGCCGGTCTCCCAGCAAAGCGCGTCGTATCAGGGTGAGGGGGCGTTCGCGCTCATCGGCGATGCGCGTCACGCAATGCACCCTGCACGGAGCATGGGTATGAATACCTGTTTTCGGGTTGCCGATCAGTTGGCGGAGTCGCTCAGTGGCTTGAAATCGGGTTTCTCCGAAGCGCAAGTTTTGCCTCTGCTATCTGAGTTCGAGGCTCGCTTCGCACAGGAGTTGACTCCACGCTTAGCGGAAAACCATGCGGCAGGGCTGCAGATGGATACGATTGCTGGTAGCGGCTTCATCGCGCTTAAAACGCAGCTGCGGTCAGCGGCTGAAGATACACGCATATTAAATGCAATGGCCCTGAAGGCTGCTGGACTAACTGTCTGAGCATGTGCGGGCGCTACACACTGTCAGTATCCAATAAGCCCGATGTCGGGAATCTGGGGCTGCAGAGCGTGGACCGGTTCAATATCGCCCCCCAGTCACAGGTAGTGATTCAAACCGATGCCGGAGATCATGCGTCAGTTCACTGGGGTATTCCTTTGGGAGACTCTGGAGCACGCCAGGTTGTCACCAACGCACGGTTCGAAACGTTAAATATAAAGCCACTTTTTCGCGATCTCGCACGCTGCGCTTTGCTCGCTGATGGTTGGTATGAGTGGCAGCGTATCGGGTCAGCAAAGCAGCCTTGGTATCACCACCGCCGAGGGCAATTATTTTATATGGCGGGTGTTTATCAGCCGGGCATTGGCTGCGCGGTGGTCACGCAGAGCGCTTCCGAATTGCTTGCTACGATTCACCACAGGCAGCCCGTATTACTGGACGCTCAGCATCTGGAATCGTGGCTCGGCGGGGCCCAATCTTCTGAGGAGTTGCCGGCGCTCGAGATCGCTTGCCACCCTGTGTCAATGCGGGTCGGTAACATGCGCCACGATGACAGCGAGCTGATTACGCCGGTGCAGCTCAATGATGTCCAAGTGGGGCAGACTGGAAGCCTGTTCCCCGAAGATTAGATCTTCATTTTCAGGGGGCACAAAGTATGAAGTTTTGAAGTCAGGCCGGCCCAGGTAGGTTAAACAAATGTTTAAATAGCGCCCCGATAATAACCAATACGAATTCAGGGACCAGATCATGAAAGTGGGAAGTTTTATACCTGAGCAGCCTGCGTCGACATTGTATGCAATGGCGGGTGACGACTGCTCCTTGCATCACGACCTCTCCAGCTTGACCCCAAAACAACAGGTCGATCATCAGGAGAATCAGGTGCTGACCTGTGCGTTGCAGGTTGCATTGGTTGGGCTGGGTAAACCCGCTGATCACGTGGCTCTGGGCTCACCGTTTTTGGAGCCAGTGTGGCGCGACATGTTGGGTCATTACAGCAAGATGTTCGCCGCCATGGGGCTCGATGCAGTGCCAGGGAGCCAGTGGCAGTTTCATCCTCTCGATGGCTACTACGAAAGCGTTGCCGGCTCCTTGCCGGAAGTCGATTTGACCAATCTCTACATGATCAGCGGTAGCAACCAGCCGCTGCATCAGAACCCCGAAGCTCTGGCAGTGAGTCGAAACGTCAACTCCAAACTGCACTTTGCCGAGCACGCGCCTGCTGCTGGCCTTCCAGTGCCGCGGACCGAGGTGTATTCCAAGCGAGCGATTCGGGAAGGAGCGGCCGATCGTTTTTTTTCAGAGTTGCCGAACGGCGTCATGGTCAAGTTGTTGGGACTCGCGGGGTCCCGCAACGTGTTTGCCGTGAGTTCAGTGGCGGATTGCCTCGCTCAGATTGTGGAATATGATGATGAAGTGAGGGTCCTGCTTCAGGAAAAGCTGGATACCCGCCAGTGGCGGGAAATGACGGTGGATCTGACGATTACGCCGCACGATATCAGTATCAGTAATGTCCGGGAAATTTTGTTTGCCGGTGGAAAGTGGGTGGGTAACTACATTTCACCAGAGCTGGCTGTGCCAGATGCCCACAGGGCGGTATTGATGCAAGTGGGCGCCTACGCCCGGCAGCATGGGCATGTTGCTGAGGAGGGCATCAACTGCGGTATCGACTACTTTATCTCGGGAGACGAGGTGATAGTGACTGAAATCAATGCTCGCTGGACAGGCGGGCTGTTCCCTGCTGAATTTTTGCGTCGCCTATCTGTCAATCAGCCAGCGGTGGCCTTTTTCGATATGGTGTCGCCTAGTCACAGTGACGCGATGCGGGCTTTTCAGCGCGAGCACCTTTTTCCCGCCTCTGGGGACTCTTTTGCTTACGTTCCCATGGGCTTTACGCCCTTTGCCATGGAGATTGACGGGGTAGAGCGTTATTTTGTGTGGCAAATTGTGGTGGGTGATTTTGCTTCTTTCATCGAGGCCAAGCGGCGAGCCCTCCCTGAGGGCGCGTTTCCCACCGCAGATTTAATTTTAGAGGAGGCGCTGTCATGAATCGTATTGATCTTGCTGAATTGGATTTTTTTAGCCCTGAAGTACAGGAGTGTCCGTTCAGTGTCTATCGGCAGCTACAGGACGAGGCGCCAGTGTGGCAAATGCCTGGGACCAATGTCTTCGTAGTTACGCGCTACAACGACATCCGGGAGATTATTCGTGACCCGGCGCGGTTTTCGAGTAGCTTCAGTGCGCTGTTGAATGCGGGCTCTTCCAGCGATGACGTCTCCGCGATCTATGAGCAGGGCTATGAGATGGTCGAAACCCTGTTGACCCAGGACCCCCCTAGGCATCGGGTGTATCGCAATCTGGTTAATAAGGTTTTCTCCAATAAGCGAATAGAAGGGATGCGCGGAGGCATCGAGGCTATTGCTGAGCAACTGATCAGCGAGTGGATTGACGATGGAGATGTCGACTTACTCAATCGGCTGTGTGTGCCGCTGCCCATCTACGTCATTGCCGATCAGCTGGGCGTCCCGCGCTCTGAGCTGGCTATGCTCAAGAAATGGTCAGACGCCTCCGCGTCCAGGCTAGGCCGTCTCGCCGATGAGGAGCAACAGATTCAGAACGCCAAAGATATCGTGGAATTTCAGCATTATTTTGCGGATCTCATTGATCGCATGAGGGAGCGTCCTGAAGACAACATCATTTCTGATCTTGCGAATAACACGATTGATGAAGGCCGTTTGTTGACCAAGCCGGAGGCGTTGGGAATGATTCAGCAGATACTCGTGGCGGGCAATGAAACATCTACTAACGCGATTGCGGGGGGCGTCGTGTTGCTGATTCAAAACCCTGAGGAGCAAGCAAAATTGCGGGCCAATCCCGATCTGATACCCGCGGCTGTCGAGGAAATTCTGAGATTGGAAACCCCGACCTCGGGTATGTGGCGACGCGCGACAGAAGACACGGAAATCGATGGTGTGGCGATCCCTGAAGGATCGTTTCTCATGGTGCGCTTTGCTGCAGGAAATCGCGACGAGTCGATCTTTCCCTGTAGTGGCGCTATGAAGGTCGATCGAGAAAATGCGGAGAGTCACCTGGCGTTCGGTCAAGGGACTCACTTTTGTTTGGGTGCGCAGCTAGCCCGGACCGAGCTGCAGATTGCCGTGACCAGCTTGCTGCGCCGCACTCATAATTGGGCATTGGTAGAGGGGAAAAATTCTCTCATGCATCACCCGAACGTCCTGCTGCGAGGGCTAATGGATCTGCACATTTCGTTTGATAAAGTGGCCTGAAGCTAACGATGTGTCGCGGTGTGGAGTAACGCATGAGCAAGCCCGTTTTTCCAAGCTACCAGGAACTGCTGAATGAGGAGACGGTCAGTGTCCCAGATGCATTGCGCTTGGACACGCAACCCAGCGTCGCCAGCGACATCATCACCACAGACGTGTGGACGGATCGCGGAATTTTTGACAAGGAGGTTGAGCATCTCTGGCCCAAGGTGTGGCAGATGGTCTGTCGTGAAACAGCACTGCAGAAAACGGGCGACTACTACGTCTATGACATCGCTCGGTATTCGATCTTGCTGGTTCGCACTGAGTCAGGCGAACTGAAGGGGTTCCACAACTCTTGCTTGCATAGGGGGCGGGCGCTGAAGTCAGGTAAGGGAACCAGCCGTGAGTTGCGGTGTCCTTATCATGGTTTCTGTTGGCACCTAGACGGCTCCTTTAAAGAGGCCTATTGCGACTGGGAGTTTGATCAGGCCGAGCTAGCGGAGCTGACTCTGCCCGAGGTGCAGGTGACAATTTGGGGTGGCTGGGTGCTCATCAACATGGATCTGGATGCGCCACCCTTTGATGAATATGCCTCGGTACTGACTGAGCATTTCGAGCGCTGGGCCCCTGAAGATCGCTATGTTTCGCTGCATGTCGAAAAGAAGATTGCCTGCAACTGGAAGATCGCGATGGAGGCATTTATCGAGTCTTACCACGCCATTCAAACCCACCCTCAGATATTGTCTTTTACCGGCGGGGATAATTCCCAATACGACGTTTTTGGCGATCATCTCAGTCGCACCATTACTCCGCAGGGTATTCCTAACCCGGGTCAGGCTGATCGGTATAGCGTAAAGGAATCGGTCGAGGCGATGACTGGCCCGGGCGGTTTTGAGCGGGCGCAGGCACTCACGGGATTAGATGCAGATACGATTACCTCGCGGCAGGCCATTGGCGCGGTGCGCAGAGAAGAGTTCGCTGAATTCATGAGTCCGGAGATGCTGGCGACGGTAACTGATGCTGAAACCATGGATTCAATTCTTTATCTGGTTTTTCCCAGCTTTGCGCCATGGGGTGGCTTCCAAAGCCAAATCACCTACCGCTACCGCCCTGATGGAATGAACCCGGATGGCTGCATTATGGACATTTATTTGCTCGACGGTTTTCCACCCGATCAACCGAGGCCAGCAGATGCCAAGACGATTCGGCTCGACTACGATCAGAAGTATGCCGACGCCGATGGCCTGGGGTTGCTGGGCGCGCTGTTTGATCAGGACGCTGGCAACTTACCCGAGGTTCAACGAGGGCTGATGGCGTCTAAAAGCCGAAAGGCGATGACGGCCAGCTATCAGGAACTCCGCATCCGCCATTTCCACGAGACATTGGCAAAGTATTTAGCGGCGGCCGACTGAAGGGTTTAAATCTTGGTGCGGCTGCAGTCGCACGGTGGATAAGCTCAGTAGGTAAGCGCCATGCTCTCGCGGCCGTCTTTCTCAGTGGCTCGCGCAAAGCTGGGCAGCGCTTTCATGCGGGCGACCCATTCCATGCATCGCGGATGATCAGCCTCGGTAATCATGCCGCGCTCCGCGCCGACAATCATATTGAATGCGATCAGGAAGTCCGCCGCTGACACATGTTGCCCTCCGAACCAGGGTGCGGTGGCGAGGTCTGCCTCTGCCACCGCCAGTATCCGATCCAAGCGCGGCTGAATGAATAGCTCGTCCAACCCCTTTGTGTAAAGCTTGACGAAGGGCTTCATGAAAAAGGGCAGCCGTTTTTGTGAAATCGTGGTGACTGTTTTCATCAGTTGCAAAGGCATCATTGATCCCTGCGCCGCGTGCCACCAGAAAAGATAACGTGTGCGATCCGTTGAGTCTGGGCCGGGTCTCAGGTTTTGCCCCGGCGTCTTGTCCAGAATAAATTCCATGATCGCACTGCTCTCTGCCAGGGTTAGGCCTCCATAGGTGACCACAGGGGCTGTGCCAAGCGGGGAGAGCGTCTTGTATTCGTCGGGGGCCGCCATTGTTCGCGCGTCGCGGTCGTAAACCACCAGCTCATAAGAGGCCTGCAATTCCTCCAGCATCCACAAGACGCGGAAGGATTGGGAGTACTCGAGATGGTGCAGTGTCAACGTGTCGGTCATGGCGAAAGCGGGAAAGCCTTATAGAGATCGTATTTACGCCCTATATACCGCTCCCGGGTGCCATTGGATGTATCTCTGTGCCTGCGGCGCCTCATTAGCTTCGGGACTTACTGCCTGAGTGGTGCCAAGTCCCTGATGCTGTTGGCTGCAGTCTGTTGTGGTTTGCTTAAAAAATAGTGTGTTCTTCAGTCATGAACACGCTGGACCGACTGAAGTCGATAAACCGCGCTTCGTCTTCCATCAGTTTGGTCTGTGCCTCTATGCCCGCCGGTGAGGACATGCCTTGATCAAGTGCAGTCATGGTCTCCCACCAAACCTCGGTCACGCCATCGTAAGGTTCGCAAAGACCGCGGCCTTCAATCATGATGTCGTTGAGTTCAGGGAGTATGGTGTGGCTCTGCACGTAACGGCTTGCACCGATCGCGTTGGCAACCGACTTTACAAGCGGCCCATGCTCCTCCAGCCAGTAGCGATAAAAGCTATCGCTGTCGATGTCGGTGCGTTTTCTGAGGCAGTAGACGAGTTTGATCATAGGGTCTTGTAACGGTTGTAGGGAATGGGGTTGGAACAAGTTGATGGCCTCCCCGCCAGGACTCGAACCTGGAATCACCGCTTAGGAGGCGGTAGTTATATCCTGTTTAACTACAGGGAGATGTTTCATTTTATCTTAAAGTGAGAGCGGTGCTAATCGATGTGGCTGTCAGCCGGCGAGAGAAGCGTACGCAGTCTCCAATAGGTATTCGATGACCTCTCTCTCGGCGCCTCTGAACAGGGGCTGCCTGATTCGATTATTCATTTGGTATTCATACATGGGATCGTAGTATCCGGTCAGCAGTTCGCTGATCCAGACCTTGTGTGCCTCGGGATTGCCGCGCTCGTGTGCCGCCAAGGAATCCCGCATGATGGCTTTCAGTGCTTTGTAACGTTGTCCGCCCAATCGTTTTTGAATTCGCTCAAGGGCGTCCAGCAAGCCTGTTGCGAATTGATCGAAACCTCTGGTCGCATCCCGAGCTATCAACTCCTCGAGGTTCTGAAGGATGTAGTTTTCGTATGAATGTTGGACTCGAGCATCAACGCTGGCGTCCAGTTGCACCCAGTTGGCGTCGTGGCGCGCGGCTTGAAGTGACAGGGGTAGGGCGCAGCGCCCAATCAAGCGGCCTTCGTCCTCCAAAATCAATTTTTGATGGGCAGCGTGCCGATGCTTGAGCAGTTGAACTCCAAGCGCCAGCTCAAAGCCGATTTGCGTAGGTTGTTCACTTACCCTTCGTCCAAAGGCTGAGCCGCGGTGATTGGCCAGCCCTTCCAGATCGACGCTGCCGGGGATGGGCTGTCCGCCATTGCCCTCATTGAGGATGCGTGTTTTAGCGGCGCCAGTTGGTCCGCCCAGCAATAGCAGCGGTGTCCGCTCGATGACGTGATCGGTGGATTCACTCAGCCAGCGCCGCAGCGCCTTATAGCCTCCCTTGATTCGGGGGTAATCCACGCCGGCATCATGCAACCATCTCTGCGCGATTTCCGATCGCATCCCCCCGCGGAAGCAAAACAGCGCACCCCCTGGGTGCTGAGCTGCGAAGGCTTGCCAGGCCCTGACGCGCCGCTCCTTTACGTCGGCTACGACTAACTGGTAGCCAAGCCGAACGGCCGCATCCTGACCTTGCTCTTTGTAACAGGTACCCACGGCCTCTCTCTCCTCATTAGTCATGAGAGGCAGATTGATGGCTGTTGGGAGGCTACCCTTAGCAAATTCGATTGGCGAGCGTGTGTCGATGAGCGGGGTGTCATCCCGTAACAGAGATTCGAGCTCGTCTATCTCAGTCATTCTGCCTGCAGGCGGAGTACAGGCTCACCGCTCTCATTCGGTGCTAGAGATCCTACCACGGCGCTCGGCAACTTCTGTTCATTGAGCAGTTGTTGCACGTCGCTGAGCGTGTCAGGCGACACAGAAACTAGCAGGCCTCCGCTGGTTTGTGGGTCGCACAACACGGCTATTTCACGGGGGCTGAGGGTAGGGAGGCCATCCCTGAGGGCGTCAAAATTTCGATGTGTGCCACCGGGCACACAATCTTGGGCGATATAGTCGTCCAGCCCGGGTAACTCGGGAATGACTGTGGGGTCGATGCTGGCAGAGAGATTTGCCCCTCGACACATTTCCATCAGATGCCCCGCGAGGCCGAAGCCCGTCACATCAGTGAGCGCGCTCACGCCATCAAACTTCGCCAGCAGTGCGCCAACCCTATTGGCTTGACACATTAGCTCGATCGCGAGGCCTCGATGTGCCGGCTTTAATTTGCCATGTTTTTCCGCGGTGGTGTGGATGCCGATCCCGAGAGGCTTGGTCAGAATCAATAAATCGTTGGTGCAAGCACCGCTGTTTAGCTTTAGATGCGCTCTCTCCACTGTGCCAGTGACGGCTAGTCCAAAGATAGGCTCGGGGGCATCGATGCTGTGCCCGCCTGCCAGCGGGAACCCCAGTTGCGCGCAAACATCCCGGCCGCCTTGCACAACCTGATTGGCGATTTCAGGCGCCAATCGGTCGATCGGCCATCCCAGAATCGCGACTGCCAGTTGAGGGGAACCTCCCATCGCGTAGATATCAGAGATGGCGTTGGTTGCTGCGATGCGGCCAAAGTCATAGGGATCGTCGACGATAGGCATGAAAAAGTCAGTCGTGGAGAGCACAGCCCGATCTTCATCGAGGATGACAGCCGCGGCGTCGTCTCTTGATTGGTGACCTACCAGTAACGATGGGAACCTGTCGGCAGAGGTTCCGTCATCGGTTTCTGTCAGAATTCGCGACAGCACATCCGGTGCGATCTTGCAGCCGCATCCCCCACCGTGACTGTATTGTGTAAGGCGAATGCCGTGTGCCGTCATGCCATTAACCGCTGAGTCGAATTCCCTCAGATGCTAACCGTTTATGATTGAAAAGGAGAGCGTTCCGTACCATTCTTGCGCCCGTGAAAAATATACCCCTATCGTTAATCTCTAGTGCCGGTCGTTCTCGCCCTGTGCTCGGGATGGCGGGCCTGCTGTTGTCGCTCACCACGCCAGCGTCGACGGTTGCCGACATTGAATGGTTGCCCTCCTCCGAGCAGTGGGCGCAGGAGCGCTCGTTGTATCAAAAGGCGGCCGCTGAGCTCGATACAGGTGCCGGAAGCCGCTATCAGGAGATGCGCGCTGCATTGAGGGATTACCCGCTCGAAGTTGACCTCGATTTTTCGATCAAGTTGGGGCAGCTCCACGACATGACTGCTGAGGAAGCGCGTCTGTTCATGGCCTCGGCCGAAGGCACGCCCCTGGCCAGCCGTTTTCTGGTTGCTTACTTAAGGCACAAGGCGCAGGACGGGCGCTGGCAGGCTTTTTTGGGCGTGTTGGACGATGTGCCCGAAATGCCCGAATTACAATGTTATTACTATCGGGCAAAGCTGGGCACGGGCGATCGTCAAACCGCTTTTCAAGGTGCCGAGCGGCTCTGGAATGTCGGTTTTTCTCAGGACGACGGTTGTGATCCTCTCTTTGAGCGCTGGATTGAACTGAGCGGGCCTGATGAAGCGCTAATCTGGTCTCGAGCGTTGAAGGCGTTCGACGCCAAAAACGGCCACCTTATTCGCTACGTCAAGCGATTCGCCACGCTTCCTCTACAGCGGGATCTTGATGAACTGGCGGCGGTATATCGACGACCTTCCCGGGTTGAAGGCGACCACCATCAGAGCGGTGCCCGCCACGCTGACATTCTCGTCGCCGGAGTGGTGCGTCTCGCCCAGCTGAGTCCTGCTCGGGCTTACCAGGCTTTTCTCAGCGTGAAAGACGATGGCGCTTTTACTGAGGCTCATATACGGACAGTGACGTCCGCTATCGTGCGTCACAGTTTGTTCGCCGAGCGTTCACCGGCGCCGCCGGATTGGGTGGACGCACAGGTCGCCGCTTTGCGCGACGATGAGCTGACGGTCATCTGGCTCAGAAATGCGATTGGCAACGGTGAATGGCAGGCAGTGCTGACGGGGCTTGAGTGGCTGTCATCCGAGCTCCGCTTGCAGGACCGATGGCGTTATTGGTCAGCGCGCAGTCTCGAGTCATTAGGTGGTAGAGATACCCAATTGCTCTGGGAGAACCTAGCGACAGCGAGGAGCTTCCACGGATTTCTGGCGGCTGATCGTCTGGCGATGGACTACCAGTTGAACGCGGTTTTACCGGCCACGCCTATACCGGCATTCACCGGGCCGACCCGGTTGGGGGTGGGGCGCGCCCAGGAGTTGATGGCGTTGGGTGATTGGCGGCAGGCCAAAGAACAGTGGCGCCATACACTCAATCAGATGCCGCGAACGGAGAGGGCACGGCTTGGAGAGTTGGCTTTGCAGAGAGGGTGGCCGGACTTCGCCACCGACGCTGCCAACGCGGGAGCGTCCTGGGATCGGCTCGATCTGCGCTTTCCGCGGAGCTATTGGCAAACCTTCCAATCAGTGGCTGATGAGCTGGGGGTGGATCCGTATGAACTCCTGTCGTTGGCGCGGCGGGAGAGCGGGTTGTATCCAAGGGCGCGCTCGAAAGTGGGCGCGAGAGGTTTGATGCAGCTGATGCCAGCTACTGCTCGCAGCGTGGCCAATGATCGTGACGAAGTGTATGGCGGGACGAGCTCGCTCTACGATCCCTCGACTAACATCACGCTGGGGGCAGCCTATTACGTCGATTTGCTGTCGCGCTTCGAGGGTAATCGTGTCAAGGCGCTTGCGGCCTACAATGCGGGGCCGAGTCGGGTGGCGCGCTGGACGGAGGAGGATATGTCGGTTGACCAGTGGGTGGACTCGATACCCTTTGGCGAGACGCGGGAGTATGTTCAGGCCGTTTTGGCTTACTTAGTGATTTACCGCACGAGAGCGGAACAACCTGTGAGCTTGTTGACCGCAGCGGAGCGCGAAGGGCTATATTGAGCCGCTTTATTTACCGGCTCTCTTGCAGAGCGCTTTTGGTCCGAATACGACGACGGTAATCGGGGGGGGAGACTGATGAAAACGACGCAAATGCAATCTTGTGTTCATGATAATGGGACTGTGGAGTGCACTCTGATTGAGGTAGAAGTACCTGACCCTGGTCCTGATGAGGTGCTTGTCGCGATTGAGGCGGCGCCCATCAATCCATCGGACCTTGGCTTGATGTTCGGGGCCGCCGATCTGAGCACGGTGCGTGCGACTGAGAGGGATGGTCAGCCCGCGGTGCTGTTAGATGTGCCTGACGCCGCGATGCGTGCGATGGGACCTAGAATAGGTCACTGGCTGGCTGTGGGTAATGAAGGCAGTGGGCGAGTTATTGCCGCGGGTGAGAGCGAGGCCGCGCAGGCATTAATGGGGCAGCGCGTGGGTATGTTTGGTGGCGAGATGTATGCTGAACATCGCTGTCTGCCGGCATCCCAATGTATGGCGTTCCCCGAGCGAATCACCGCGGAGCAGGCGGCTTCCTGCTTCGTCAACCCGATGACCGCTTTGGGATTTATGGAAACGCGCTTGATGGAAGGGCAGCGCGCCATAGTGCACACCGCTGCGGCATCTAATCTTGGGCAAATGCTGGTGCGCTTGTGCCAAGCCGATGATGTGCCGCTGGTGAATATTGTGCGCTCTGACGAGCAGGTCGAGCTACTGCGGTCCATGGGGGTGGAGTGGGCTTTAAATAGTCAGTCTGAATCCTTCATGAAGGATTTGATCTCAGCGCTGGTGGCTACCGGTGCCACTTTGGCTTTTGACGCCGTCGGCGGAGGGAGGGGCGTTAATCGCATTCTGACGGCCATGGAGATTGCAGCGGCTCAGACGGGACCCTGGTCGCGATATGGTTCTGAGGAACCCAAGCAGGCCTATATTTACGGTCAGTTAGATCTGACTGCGACTGAGCTGACGCGAGGCTATGGATGGGTGTGGTCTGTGAGTGGCTGGCTGCTGACACCGTTCATGAAGCGGGCGGGAGTGGATGTTGTGGCGCGAATGCAGAAGCGTGTGCTCGATGAAATTGATACGACGTTCGTGAGCCACTATTCCTCGCGGATCAGTCTGACGGAGGCCATCACCGTGGATGCGGTAATGGATTACGGGGCACGCAAGACGGGGCAGAAAACCTTGCTGAAAGTGGCCGAGTCATCCTCCTGATCGTTTCACCTGATAGCCCATCTTTTCCAACTGCTGTTGGCAGACGGTGCGCTGGTCACCCTGAATCTCGAGGGTGTCGCCTTTGACCGCACCGCCTACACCACAGCGTTGCTTTAGTTGTTTGCAGATAGTCTTGAGGGCGTCGGGGTGCTCGGGAATGCCTTCAATAACCGTCACGGCCTTGCCGCCTCGACCCTTCGTCTCGCGTCGTATGCGCACCACACCATCGACAGAAGTGCGAGGCTTGTTATTGCCACAGACACATTCGATCACTCGCCGTTGACATTGCGGGCACAGCCGCCCGCCGTCTGTGCTGTACACGGGCTGACTATCGCGACGTCGGGTCAATGGGCTCTCCTTGGCAACGGGCACTCCTGAAGAATTCGTGCTCGTTTTATACTAGCACCAGTGAGTAAACTGCTTGAGGGGTGAGCAAATGGGAGACATCGCCGCGTTAGAGACGCAGATTGCCTTTGTTGAGGACGCCGTTACGGGGCTGGATGACGCGCTGGCTGCCCAGCAGCAGCACATACTGCGTTTGGAGCGCCAGATCGATCGGCTCCAGCAGCGACTTAAAGATCAGGACGCCCGAATTGATACGGTGGTCGCTGATAGCAACGAGCCGCCCCCTCCGCATTACTGAGCCTGCAGCATTTAATATGAGATTCATACTATGAATTGGCGTGTAACCCTTCTGATTTCATTGGCTTTATTGGGTGGGTTTGCGGTGTTATTCGCGATTGTAACGCGTCCGATTGCGGCGCCGCCTCACGAGATTTATGTGAACGGCACGGTTTTGACGATGGATAGCGATAACCGCATTGCTGAGGCGGTGAGCGTGCGCGATGGTGTGATAGATGCGGTAGGGGGGTCTGAAGCCATGCTGTCCACCGCAACTGATATCACAAAGGTCGTCGATTTGCGGGGCAGGACGCTCATACCGGGTTTTGTTGATGCCCACGGGCATTTCCCGGGCTCTGGTCAGACGGTATTTTCGGTCGATCTCAACAGTCCGCCTATCGGAGACGTTACCGATATTCAGCAACTCCTGGTCCGTTTGACTGATTTCGGGCTCCGGAGAGAGGGCGGATGGCTGGTAGGTCACGGCTACGATGACACTCTTTTAAGGGAAAAGCGCCACCCCACCCGCGACGACTTGGATCAGGTCAGCCCCGACAGGCCTGTGGCCGTGGTGCACGTTTCGGGTCATCTGGCGGTGGTCAATAGTGCCGCGTTGATGGTTTTGGGCATCGACGAATCAACGCCTGATCCTGAGGGAGGTGTGATCGTGCGTGACCCTGCCTCCGCTGATGGCCGCCGGCCTAACGGGGTGTTGGAGGAAACCGCCGCTCGAGCGGTCTGGGAACATACGCTCGATCTCGGGGTCATGGATGGCCTGCGGATGACGACCCAGGCGGCAAAAGAATATTTATCAGTAGGCGTGACGACTGCCTCAGCAGGCGGCATGCCCTCGGCGGTAGCTCAGCTGCTTGGGTTTTTGAGTGGCCTGAATCAATTTTCGCAACGGGTAGCGTTGTTCCCTCTGTTTGAGGAGGTCGGAGACAGCCTGCTCAGTGGAGAGCGCGGGCTCGCCGATTTCGCCGGTGCAAGAGTCTCCGTGCCACGGGTAAAAATTATCGCTGATGGCAGCATTCAGGGGTACACCGGTTATCTCTCAGAGCCTTACTACGTCCCGTTCAAGGGTGACGCCAGCTACCGGGGCTATCCTTCGGTGCCTCGAGACGTATTGTTCCGACAGGTGGCGGGCTTGTATGAGCGACAGATTCCGGTCGCTATTCATTGCAATGGCGACGCCTCGATAGATGATGGTCTTGATGCGATTGAGGCTGCGATGGAGGCCCATCCCTGGCCCGATGCCCGACCGTTGATTATCCACGCGCAAATGACGCGTAAGGATCAAATAGAGCGGATGGCAGCGCTCGGGGTGACGCCCAGTTTTTTTTCCGCCCATACCTACTACTGGGGTGATCGTCACGCTGGCATATTCATGGGGCCTGATCGGGCTGCCAATATGAGTCCAGCTCGCTGGGCATTGGACGCCGGTGTTCGGTTCAGTTCGCATCTGGACACCCCTGTTACACCTATGTTGCCTCTGCAGGCGGTGTGGAGTCAGGTGGAGCGGGAAAGTACGGGCGGCGTGGTGATTGGTCCAGCGCAGCGCATTGGGCGGATGCCAGCACTGCGAGCGGTCACCATTGATGCGGCCTGGCAAGTCTTTATGGATGACGAAATTGGCTCTATCGAGCCGGGTAAGCGCGCAGATCTGGTAGTGCTGTCAGAGAACCCGCTGACGGCTCAGGATATTCGGGGCATTAAAGTCGACCGTACCGTCATTGACGGCGCCACAGTTTACGCCCGGCTGTAGCGGGTCAGGCTCTGTCGAACCCGAATTTTTCTCTGTCGACCCGAACGAAGATAGCCTCTGCTGTCGCGGTGGTGGTATCGCCAAAGCGCATTGTCGCAGCCACCTCTGTGCGGCGTTCGTCGAGCTCTGTCGCTTGCGCCCTAACCTCTATCAACTGATTGAGCGGTGTGGGTTTCAGGTATCTCACTGACAGTCCCCCGGTCATACCAGGGTGCCCTGTTCGGACGTGGGTCATACCCATTAGGTGATCGAGGATACCGGCCACCCAGCCACCATGAACGTGCCCGGGCGGGCCCTCAAAAGCCTGACTAAAGGTCACCGATCCTGTGATGAGATTTTGCTTCTCCTGCCAGAATAATTCCGGCGAGCAGGGATGGCTTCTACCTGCCATAGCAACCAACTCGCCCATGACATTATCGATGGTGCCTCGCTCGCCCAGTTTCGCCATATCGATCAGGCCTTCGATTTGTTCAATCTGGCTCAGCTCCGCCGTGAGGTGCTCAATTTTCCCTGTGAGTGCGTCGGCCATTTCCGGATGAATGTCTGTGCTGACAAGCTTTTCGTTGAGAGCTCTTGTTGCGGCAGCAAGGCGCTGGCGCGCCTGCCAATAGGTTGCCTCATATGAGCCGGCCTTATAGGGACTGGGTGCGGCACGCATGTCAGATCAGCTCCTGCGCTTGCAATATGGCATGCCATGCCCGGATGTCGCTGACGAGTGCCTGTGGCTGCTCCAGCGAGGCAAAGTGGCCACCGGCCGCGTGTTGATCATTGAACATCACTAAATGCTGGTACCGCGTTCGTGCCAAACGTTCGGTGCACAAAAAAAGCTCCTTCGGAAACAACGATAGACCCATGGGCGCTTCGACAGGGCGGTAGTCGGCCTTGGTGAAGCTCTCCCAGTAGAGCCTTGCACTGCTGCCCCCGGTATTAGTCATCCAGTAATGGGTGGCGATGTCGAGCAGGACATCTCTGCCTATGGCATTTTCTGGATGGCGAATGCCGTCTCGCTCGCAGTCTGTCCAAGTCGCGTATTTTTCGATGATCCACGCCATTTGTCCCGCGGGCGAATCAGCCAGACCATAGGCCAGCGTTTGTGGGCGAGTGCTCTGCTGCTTGGAGTAGCCAGATTCATGCTCCTGATAATGCAGCGCCGCTGTGAGCGTTGGTTGCTCGGCGGGATCGGAGCCGCTCATGGTGTGCTCGTCCGGTAACACGATCGGCAAATTGACGTGACCAGCGAGACAGTGGGTTTCTGGGTGCAGCAGCACGGCGTGGGTTACCAGTGAACCCCAGTCGCCTCCTTGGGCAATGTAACGCTCATAGCCCAAACGCTGCATAAGCTGATCCCAGATGGCGGCAATACTTTCAACTCCCATTCCTGGAGAAGTTGGCTGATCGGAGAAGCCGAAGCCAGGCAAACTGGGAATGACAAGATGGAAGGCATCTTCCGGGTCACCACCATGCTGGGTCGGATCTGTGAGCGGCTCGATAATGTCTAGAAATTCGAGAATTGAACCGGGCCAGCCATGGGTGATGAGCAGGGGCTGCGCCTGAGTGTGACGACTTCTGATGTGCAGGAAGTGGATCTTTATTCCTTCAATTTCAGTCGCGAGATTGTCGAACTGATTAAGCAGTGTGGGGACGCGCTGCCAGTCGTATTCCTCGCGCCAGTACCGGACCAGTTCCTGGCAATAGCTCAGCGGTACCCCCTGTTTCCAATCTTCCACGGTTTCAGGGTTGGGGAAGCGCGTTTGCGTCAGCCGCCGAACGGCATCTTCGACCGCGACTGCTTCAAAGCGAGGCTCGAAGTGTTCGATTGCATTACTCATGATGCGTCCTTGACGGAGAGTCGCCTCCGACACTAACGGCTCACATGAGCACGCTCAACCCTTAGCGCTCAAATCTAACCTGTTGTAGGTGTGGCTCAACCATTCAAGTAGCCGGACCCGCTCTTCGGGTTTCTCCTGGGTCCCTGACCGGAGGTGAGTTGTTCGGGGCTCGCGATCGAGGAAGAGCTTGCCGCTCACTTGATCTGCCTCGCTGGCCCGGGCCAACCAGACAATGGTGTCGGCGCCCTCAGCCGGTGAGCGAAGAACGCGTTGTGTAACGCGACGGAATCCTGGCAGCGCGGTTTGCACGCCGGGGGTGTCAGCCCATCCCGGGTGCATGCTGTTGACGGCAATATTGTGCTCTTTCCATGCTTCTGCCCATAGCTCAGTCAGGACGGTAAGCGCACGCTTGGCCCGAGCGTAGGCCACGCTGCCTTTGAAATCGTCGGCTGTCATGATGAGTTCATCGCAGCGAAGTTTCTGGGTATACATTCCCCCCGAGACAACGTTGATGATGCGAGCGGGTTGGGCATGGCTCTGCAGCAACGGCAGTAGGGATTCAGTTAGCTTCCAGGGTGAAAGCAGCAGCAGCGCAATGCTTCGTTCAATTCCCTCAGCTGTTTCAGCGTAGTCGTTGAAGAGTGCGCCGGCGTTATTAATGAGCACATCGATCGGCTTACCTTGTGCAAGTAATCTGTCGGAGAGCGCGGCGACGTCTCCGAGAAGGCTCAAATCAGCGAATTCGACGGAATCGGCCTGCCTACCGGTTTCTTCATTTAGCGCCTGCTGCATACGTTCGGCCTTCGCAGTATCGCGAATCACCACGGTCAGTGTGGCGCCGGCTTCCAGCAGGGAGGCTGCGGTGGCAAATCCCAAGCCGGCGTTGGCGCCGGTCAGCACAACATGCTTGCCCGTCATATCGGCACTCATGGGCTGCCAGATTCTCTGCCCTCTACGGTATCCATGCCGGGTGAAGCAAGCGAGTGCCGTTGGGAGCTTGCGGTCTTTTTTCAGCGTTTCGGGCAAGGTCTGAGGAGGGGGATTGTCATCGCTTAGCGCTATGGCCAGACCGCGCACGCTTTCTTGCCCCATTTTTTTGAAACCCGATTCGGCACGCTTAGCGAGACGCTGCAATCCGGTGCGAAACGTGAACTCCGCTACGTAGTGAATGCGGGTCAAGTTATCGCCAAGGGACTCAAACGTGATGACGTCTCTGATACTGAACCAACGTCCTCGACCCTCGAGGACGATGCACTGGTATGGCGTGAGCTCGGTAATCTCGTAGGCCAGCTTAAGGTGACCACGGCCCGCCCGGCAGAGGACCGAGAAGCGAGTGCCCGTGTCAATCGGCCCTGGGGTGAGCTTGCTCGCTCTGATGGCGGTGGCATCCCACTCAACAGTGGTTCTGAAGTCGGCGACGTAACGAAAGCAGGCCTCCACCGGTCTTGGTGCCTCGATGGTTTCTGTGAGGGTGATCATGAGTGCCTGCGCCGCAAGAGGGTGCATATATTACGTCGGCAAAGGATGCCTAGTTCACGTCTGTTCTCGAATGGGCTGCGGTATTCACATTGGTTGTGCTGGAGCTACTCTTCCACCCAAACGACCCTGAGGGGCTCGCCGAAATCGTCATATACGACCTGTCTTCGTTTACGCGGTGTTCTTCGCCTGACGACTTTAGTTCGACTGCGTTTTGCTGCCCGTCGTGCATCCAGCGCTGTGATCACATCGGTTAGCGGTGTGCGCTCACTGCGGCGGGTCTCAAATAGGGGCGCTGCCGGAGGTACTTGATTGCGTTCGTAGGCGCTCTCGCCGGTTCGAAGCTCTTGAACTTTACCCCCGGATGACAAAAATGCGGCAGTCTGCCGTTGCAGGCGCTCCCGTAAGTCAGTTTTGGAAGGGGGTTTATTCATGTGGCCATCTCCGGTGCGTGCATTATAAGCAGGGACGCGCGACCCACAAAGCGGCGGGCTGACCGAGGCAGCTGGTTTCTGGTTTAATGCCCACCGATTAACGATCTAAGGTGCCGAGAGTTCATGCGACGATCATTTGAGAAGCGCAACTCGAACCAGAGTCGGTGTGGCGATTAATGCGGTCACTTCGTTCGGTGCTGGTATTTCTGTGGATGGCGGTTACGGTCATTCCGGCCGCCTCCGTGATTATCATTACCGCACCCTTTATTGGACCTGATGCGCGGTGGTGGTATCTGGCAAGACCCTGGCTGAGAGGGGCGGTCGAGGCGGTCCGCATCGTCGGGGGTATTCGTTACACGGTGACGGGCGAGGAGGGGTTGCCCTCTGCTGAAGATAACCAACGCATCATTCTCTGTCCGAAACACCAGTCCACCTGGGAGACTTTCTTCTTCGCCAGTCGCATGCCGCACCCGCTGGCCTATGTGTTCAAACGTGAACTGCTGTACATACCGTTTTTCGGGTGGGCTATGGCTTGCCTCAATATGATTCACATTGATCGAAGCGCGCGGGGTGACGCTTGGAACAAGGTCGCCTCGCTTGGAGAGACGCTGATGGATCGGGGTAAGTGGGTGATCATGTTCCCAGAGGGCACCCGGTCAGAGCGCGGGGGGCAGGGCGTCTACAAAACGGGCGCCGCCAGACTGGCGATTTCGACGGGAGCCAGTATTGTGCCGATTGCTGTCGCATCAGCGCGTTGTTGGCCACGAAAGAGCTTTACCTTTATCCCGGGCACGGCGGCTGTCTCCTTCGGGCCGCCCATAGCGCCTTCTCCCGGTGAGAGCGCAGCAGAGCTGATGGAAAAGGTTTCCTGCTGGATCGAAGAGGAAATGCGGCGAATTGACCCCGACGCTTATCCTGAGATTGAGAGGCCGCAGGATCACCATCAGTTAGAGGCCGCTCTGAGTGAGGCGCTGGAGGCGCAAGCGGCAGCGGCTCGAGCAGCGCAAGGCGGGGTGTCGCAAGAAGAGTGAGGTCGTCAACCGCACCTTGATGAGGGGCTAAGACGTGGCGTTAACTGCGGAATGCGAACTTGTCAAAAAAGATCGAGGAGATGAGTAATGGGCTTCTATAACGAGAAGATTGTGCCGCGCTTGGTGACATGCGCCTGTGGCACCAAGCCGATTCTGAAGCAGCGTGAGAAAGTCGTGCCGCTGGCAGAGGGTCGAGTGTTGGAAATTGGAGTGGGGGCGGGGCACAACCTACCTTATTACGACGCTGCGCGTGTCGACTCAGTTTTGGGCATTGACCCGTGCGTGACCAGTTGGGCCCTGGCACAGAGCAGGGCCTCTCGGCTCGGCGTGCCCCTCGAGTTCTTGGAGGGATCAGCGGAAGATATGCCCCTGCCCGACGCGGCTTTTGATACGGTTTTGATGACTTTTAGTTTGTGCACCATTCCCGACGCGCGGACGGCCCTGTCTGAAATCCGCAGAGTGCTAAGACCCGGTGGCCAGCTCGTATTTTGCGAGCACGGGGAAGCACCGGATGACTCAGTGGCTAGGTGGCAGGCGCGTGTTAATCCGGTTTGGCGGCGCCTTTTGGGTGGCTGTAATTTGAACCGGCCCATAGTGGATTGGATTTCGAAGGCAGGGTTCTCAATTGATTCGCTGGACCAGATGTATCTGCCGGGCACGCCGCGAATAGCCGGGTTTAACGTGTGGGGTTGTGCTCAGCGGTAGTCACTCCGCTCCGTGGACAATGATTTACTGGTGGCTGGGGCGACTGCCGCCGGTTTCGCGATCGTCAAGTAAAAAGGGGCATTCACTGGTGAGCCTTGCACGTGCTCGATACTGCTGGTTTTTTGAGCAGATGTTACTGTCAGCACTGTCCGTTTTTGTGGCCGTCTCTTTGGTCGCTTGTGCCAACGAGCCAGCGCCAGTTTCGAGCGTCAACACGCCCGTCCCAGACATGTCAGGGCATTGGGAGGTCGACTACGCGCGCAGTGACAGCGTGCAGACTCAAGTTAACGCGTCATTTCGCGAGGTGCAGCGTGAACTCAGGCGACGCGCCCAGGCAGCAGAGAGGGGCTCTAGCTATCAGGGCGTGCCACTGGGAGATCTCGATAAACTTGTAGCGGTGGCGAAAATGGCAGAGCTGGTCACTGAGGCTGAATTGTTAGAGGTATATCAAGATTCTCAGCGGGTTCGAATAGAACGAGAAAACAGCTTTGCGCTGACCTGTGATCTCAAGGGGTCGCGTCCTGTGCCCAGTCAGCTGGGCGTGGAAACATGTTGGTGGGATGGTCAGCAACTCCATTTTCACGTGCTGCTGCCAGATGGTCTGCTGATCAAGCATCGCTTTGTGCGTTCAGCAGATGGATTGTCTCTCTCCCAGCGCACTGCATTGATTGCGCCCGGTGTGGCGCGAGATATGGAGGTGGTACGTATTTTTTCACGCTACGACCCGGCGGCACGAGGCTATCGATGTATCGAAACCCTTAGCCGCGGCAGAGTCTGCACCACCGAGCAAGACATATCTGGCGGGGGAGCATCCTGACATGGTCCGTTCGCTACTCTTTGTTGCTTGTTATTGGATGGCGGGCTGTGCGCCAGCAGTGGTCGCGCCCGAGCATTCCGTGGCTAATGCTTTGCCTGTCTGGGACGCTGTTGAGCCCCTCCATATTGCCGGTGCTCCAATGCAACCCGCTCTGGATATCGCGGTGGAGCTGTTTGATCCCGGTGTTCCGCGAGAAGACAGCTCCCCAATGGCCGCGGTCAGGCGGCTCGAAAGCCAGCTTTTGGCGGGTGACTTGAGGGACACGCTGGTG
The DNA here is from genome assembly GCA_938091485.1 of uncultured Luminiphilus sp. Lineage (GTDB taxonomy): Bacteria > Pseudomonadota > Gammaproteobacteria > Pseudomonadales > Halieaceae > Luminiphilus. The sequence continues at coordinate 8,919 of CALKMV010000024.1, read as the reverse complement.
CGAAGCAATCAGTGGGGTGTTATCAGAATGGTGCCCGAGGTCTCAGCGCTTGTTCCAGTTTCGATTCGAACACAAATCTTGTATTCGGATGGAAGAGATTTGATGCTGCATGTGAGGGCGGAAGATGCGCTGGGTACCCTCTGGCTCGATCAGAGATTCGCATTTCGTCAGCATTCACAGGGCAGGGATGGCTTCGCTGGCATTTTTAATGCTGTGAGCAACCAATTGTTGGCGGCTTGGAGTGCTATGAACCCTGACGCGCAAAGCAACCTGATTGAAGCGGCGGCTGTGGCGTACGCCGAAACTTTGGCGCCCGACGCCTTCTCGGGAATGATTGAAAGGTCAGAGAACGGTTGGCAGCTGGTGCGTTTGCCGGCATCTGATGACCCTATGCTGGCCCGGGTCGAGCGCATCCGCAATCAGGAGTATCTCTTTTGCGACACCATCGATGAGCAGTATGTCGATTTGATGAATCGGGTTGGACCCACTTACGCCCTGTGGCGAGAAGCCACACTTGAGCAATCTGAATGGTTGGAGCGTTACGAGCAGAGGGCTGCGAATCGTGAGGATAATGAGGGTGATGGCGAATTCTCTCGTATGCAGGCCGAGTATGCGGCTTACCGTTCGTTTCGCATGCAGGAGCAGTCCCTTTTTGAGCTGGCTGAGGCCTTTGATGGGGAGAGCCAACCCACGATGATGCAGACGCAAGATCAGGTCGTTCGCCTCGAGGGAACGCTGGAATCCCAGTACGCCACCTGGCGCCGTTTGCTGCGTGATATTTATCTCATCGAGAGTGGAGCAGCGACACAGTGACCCACCGGTTTCTAGCAACCTGTCCTGCTGGCGTAGGAGTTTATTTGGCCCAAGAGCTCAGTCAACTAGGAGCTCAGTCTATTGTTGAAAGACCCGTCGGAGTCACGTTTGAGGGGCCTTTGGGGCTCGCCTATCGGGCCTGTCTATGGAGTCGGATGGCGAACCGGATCGTTCTTGAGCTGGGGAGCTGGCCTGCGCAGTCGGCGGACGAACTCTATGAAGTTGCACGCACCATACGCTGGACCGAGCAGGTGTCTGCCAATAGTTCACTGATGGTCGACTTTTCTGGGCGCAGTGCAGACATTCGCAATGCGCAGTTTGGGGCCCGGAGAATTAAAGATGCGATCGTTGATCAGTTCCGCGAGGCGGGTTTGAGTCGACCAACGGTAAGCGTAAAAGAGCCGGACCTGCGAATCGTTGCACGGCTGAGTAAAGGCTCTCTCTCGATCGGCTTGGACCTTAGCGGGGAAAGTCTGCACCGCCGTGGCTATCGATTGAGTGGCGGATTGGCGCCACTGAAAGAGAATATTGCAGCGGCGGTGCTTTGGGCGGCTGGCTGGCCCGATCAGAGTCGGCATGGTGGCGCTTTGCTTGATCCGATGTGCGGGTCCTCGACGCTGCTGCTTGAGGGCGCGTTGATGGCTCTGGATCGTGCCCCAGGGCTCCTGAGGTCCGCTTTTGGCTTCCATGGCTGGGTGGGGCATGACGAGCAACAATGGCGCGCTATTCGGATCGAGGCAGAAGCACGCGGCCGTGATGCCGACCAATCCGATATCGAAATCAGAGGGTACGACGGTGATATTCAGGCGGTGCGTCGATCTCAAGAAAATATTGCCCGGCTCGGCTTAGAGAATACCGTTCGTATTCGCTGTAAGGGTCTCGATGCGGTGGCCAAGCCAACACACCGGGCGCTGGATAGCGGTCTGTTGGTGGTGAATCCGCCTTGGGGTGAGCGAATGGGGGACTCTGACACTCTACCTCACCTTTACAATGCGCTTGGCGGCCTTCTGAGTCGTGAATTTAACAACTGGTCCGCAGCGGTGCTGACCTCTGAGGTTAGCCTTGGCAAGGCGATGGGCTTAAAAGCCGCCAAGCGGCATCGGTTTCACAACGGGCGTTTGGAGTTGCACTGCCTGCAGTTCGAGCTCTCAGATGACAATCGATTCAAGCCGCTGACTGAGACCAAGGCGGTGCCTCGAGCATCTGACGGGAACCAGCCACTCTCTGATGAAGCGACAGTGGTGGCTAATCGGCTCAGAAAAAACCTTCGCAAACTTAAACCCTGGCTGGAGCGTGACGGCGTGTCGTGTTATCGGATTTATGATGCCGATATCCCCGAGTATTCCGCTGCAATCGATGTCTATGAGGGTCAACTCCACATTGCCGAGTATGCGGCACCGAAAGAAGTGCCGGAGGATAAAGCAGAGCGCCGGCTGGCAGCATTAGTGGAGGCTGCCCGGGATGTTTTCTCGGTACAGTCTGACGGCGAGTTTGCGGTCAAGAAGCGACGTCGGCAGAAAGGCCCCGACCAATATCGGCGCATGGGGGATAAGCGGGATAGGCTAGTGGTGCATGAGGGCAGTGTTAAGGCCTTGGTGAATTTGCACGACTATCTCGATACAGGTCTATTTTTGGATCATAGACCCTTGCGGGATTGGCTTGGCAAAGAGGCGAAAGGCAGGCACTTCCTCAACCTGTTCAGCTATACCGGTGTTGCGACGCTTCACGCAGCTTTGGGCGGGGCGACTACCAGCACCAGTGTCGACAGCTCGGCAACGTATCTTGACTGGTTTCAAGCCAATTTGGCGCTCAATGGACTGTCTGACCGTCAGCATCGCAGTGTCAGAGCAGATGTTCGCGCATGGCTAGAACAGGACACACGGTTTTACGACATTATCATGGTGGATCCACCGTCCTTTTCGAACTCCAAGGGGGCGGTTGATTTCGAGGTGCAACGGGATCACCTGTCCCTGCTGCAACTGGCTATGGCGCGCTTGAGTCCGACAGGTGTGCTGTATTTCTCGACCAACTACCGCCGATTCGAGTTGAATGCTGCTGTCGCTGATACTTGGCAAGTGCTGGACGTATCACAGGAATCGATTCCGATGGACTTCTCCCGCAATCAACGGATACACCGTTGCTGGCGGCTCACACACGCATAACGAAACCGCATCGCTGTTGATGGCCTGCGGAGACGTTAGCCAGCTCAGCGAAGACCCTTCCCATAGCAGCCGCAACTGTCTTCTCTGCCTTGCTTCGATGCTATAATCCGCGCCCGTTTGACACCTGAGTGCGTCGCTGGATCGCGTCTCTTGCTAGGCGACCCCGGTGATCCATTTAGTAACGAGTAGTAGCGAGAATACGGCGTTATGGCAAAAACCCTCTACGACAAACTGTGGGATGCCCACCTAGTTGAGCAGCGTGAAGATGGTACCGCGTTGATTTATATCGATCGCCACCTCCTGCACGAGGTGACATCGCCTCAGGCATTTGAGGGGCTCGCTATAGCGGAGCGTGGATTGTGGCGAAGAAACGCCAATCTGGCGGTCCCGGATCATAACGTCTCCACGCTGAAGAAAGAGAGGGAGGCTGGCTTGGCAGCGTTGCCCGATGTGGTATCGCGGGTGCAATTGCAAACGCTTGATGACAATTGTGAGGCCTTCGATGTGGTCGAGATTCCACTCAATGATGTGCGCCAGGGGATCGTGCATGTCATGGGGCCTGAGCAGGGTGCAGTCTTGCCCGGTATGACTGTCGTTTGCGGTGACTCACACACCTCTACTCATGGTGCTGCTGGCGCGCTCGCCCATGGAATAGGTACATCCGAGGTCGAGCATGTCTTGGCGACTCAGTGTCTGATACAGAAAAAGATGAGGAACTTTCGCGTTGAGGTCACCGGTAAGCTTGGTGCCGGTGTGACAGCGAAAGACATTGCACTGGCCATCATAGGGCAGATCGGAACCGCGGGCGGCACCGGGTTCGCGATTGAGTTCTGTGGCACGGCTATTCGGTCCCTCAGCATGGAGGGCCGCATGACACTGTGTAACATGGCGATCGAAGCGGGTGCTCGCTGTGGTCTGGTGGCGGTCGACGATGTGACGCTGGATTATTTCCGCGGTAAGCCAATGGCGCCAGACGGAGCCAGCTGGGATGCTGCAGAGGCGTGGTGGCGAACCCTTCATAGCGACGACGGCGCCGCTTTTGATCGCAGTATCGTGATCGATGGCAGTGCTATCGAGCCACATGTCACCTGGGGGACCTCTCCGGAGATGGTGGCTTCAGTGTACGGCCGAGTGCCTACTATGGCCGATATGCCGGACGAGACCGCTCGCATCGGGCTATCGAGGGCTCTTGAATACATGGGGCTGACAGAGGGCATGGCGATCTCGGATATCAAGCCCGATGCCATTTTTATTGGCTCTTGTACCAACTCACGTATCGAAGATCTCAGAGCTGCAGCCGCAGTGCTCAAAGGACGGCAGGTGGCTCCCACCATCAGAAAAGCTTTGGTGGTACCCGGTTCAGGGCTGGTAAAAGCTCAGGCGGAAGCTGAAGGGCTTGATCGTATTTTTATCGATGCTGGGATGGAATGGCGTGAACCGGGTTGCTCGATGTGCCTCGCAATGAATGCCGACCGATTACTCCCGGGTGAGCGATGCGCGAGCACGTCTAACCGGAATTTTGAGGGCCGTCAGGGCAGCGGTGGCAGGACCCATCTGGTGAGCCCGGCAATGGCTGCAGCAGCGGCGGTTACGGGCCGATTTGCGGCGGTCTCTGAAGCGACCCAAGACCTGGGAGCTGGAGCATGAAGGCGTTTATCACTCATCAGGGCCTCGTCGCGCCAATGGATCGGGCAAACGTCGACACCGATTTGATGATTCCGAAACAGTTTTTGAAATCGATCAAGCGTTCTGGTTTTGGCCCCAACCTCTTTGACGAGTTGCGATACCTCGATGAGGGTATTCCGAATGCGGATAATAGCCAGAGACCACTTAATCCTGATTTTCCGCTGAATATGCCCCGCTATCAGGGGGCATCGATTCTTCTTGCCCGCGAAAATTTTGGTTGTGGTTCGAGTCGCGAGCACGCGGCGTGGGCGATGGACGACTTCGGCTTTAGGGCTGTGATCGCGCCAAGCTTTGCAGATATTTTTCGCTCCAATGCGCTGAAAAATGGGATCTTGCCAGTCACCTTGTCTTCAGAGCAGGTGGACGAGCTATTTGAGGCGCTGTATGCCGAGGCGGGTTACAGCCTGACGGTTGACCTACAGGCCTGCACGGTTTCGTTACCCAACGATGAGGCCTGGAGTTTCGAGGTTGACCCGTTCCGTCGGAACTGCCTGTTGAAAGGGCTCGATGATATCGGGATCACACTCGAGCGGGCTGACGCGATTAAGGCTTTCGAGGTTCAACATCGCAACCGCTTCCCATGGGTGTTTGAGGACATTGCACTGTGACACGCAGCGTGCTGCTTCTCCCTGGTGACGGGATCGGGCCAGAAGTGGTGTCTGAAGCCAGACGCGTGCTGGAATCAGTCAACGAGAGGTTCGATCTTGAGTTGGTATTCACTGAGGGTAATCTTGGTGGCATAGCGATCGACCTTGAGGGGCAGGCGTATCCGGAATCGACTCGCGCCGTGGCGCGCGAGGCTGACGCGATTGTGCTTGGCGCTGTGGGCGGCCCAAAATGGGACGCGCTGCCAGCTGCTGACCGCCCCGAGCGGGGACTGCTGGCAATTCGATCGGACCTGGATTTGTTTTGTAACTATCGCCCAGCATTGCTTTTTCCAGAGCTGGCGGGTGCCTCAAGCCTGCGATCTGAGCTGGTGTCGGGGCTGGATATACTGATTGTCCGAGAGTTGACGGGCGGAATTTATTTCGGGGAGCCGAGAGGCATCACGTCCAACGCTGAAGGCATCCGCGAGGGTTTTAATACAGACCGCTATAACGAAACAGAGATCCGCCGCATTGGACGCCTCGCATTTGAGGCGGCTCGCCGACGCAGTGGCCGTCTGTGCTCGGTGGACAAGGCCAATGTCCTCGAGGTGACCATGTTGTGGCGTGAGACCATGGAGTCTTTGCGAGAGGAATATCCTGACGTCTCGCTATCCCACATGTATGTTGACAATGCCGCGATGCAGCTGGTCCGCCAGCCGACTCAGTTCGATGTGCTGGTAACAGGCAACCTTTTTGGCGACATTTTGTCCGACATTGCTGCCATGCTCACTGGGTCGATTGGCATGCTGCCTTCTGCGTCGCTCAACGCTGAATCGCGAGGCCTTTATGAGCCCGTTCACGGATCGGCGCCAGATATCGCGGGGGAGGGCAAAGCCAATCCTTTGGCGACGATCTTATCTGCAGCCATGGCATTACGTTATTCGCTGAGTGCGGCGGACGCCGCTAACGCCATTGAGCAGGCTGTGGCATCGGTACTCACACAAGGTCTTATCACTGCTGATTTGGCGGCAGTCGATCCAGAAGCCACATTAGTGGGAACGCGGGCGATGGGTGACGCGGTTCTGTCTGCCCTGCAAGCTCAGTAAACTAGGAGTTCTGATGAAGCCTGTTAATGTTGCCGTCGTTGGCGCCACTGGGGCGGTGGGTGAGGCAATGATCGAGATTCTTGAGTCTCGTGATTTTCCGGTCGATACCCTGTACCCACTGGCGTCAAGTCGGTCGGTTGGGAAGTCGGTGCAATTCCGCGGGAAGCGCCACAGCGTGCAGGATCTGAGCGCATTTGATTTTTCTCAAACGCCAATCGGCTTGTTCTCTGCGGGTGGCGATATTAGCGCCGAGTTTGCGCCCGTCGCGGCGGCGGCGGGATGCGTCGTGATTGATAACACCTCGCATTTTAGAAGTGATTCAGACATCCCTCTGGTCATTCCCGAGGTAAATCGGGGGGCCATAGCCGACTACAAACAGCGAGGCATTATCGCCAACCCCAATTGCTCCACCATTGGCATGCTGGTGGCTTTGAAACCGCTGTATGACGCAGTCGGTATCGAGCGGATCAATGTTGCGACTTATCAGGCGGTGAGTGGCACCGGTAAGGCAGCTATTGAAGAGTTAGCGGGGCAAACAGCGCGTCTACTCAATGGCAAGGCGCCGGAGGCTGAGGTTTACCCGAAGCAAATTGCTTTTAATGTGCTGCCGCATATCGATCAGTTCCAGGACAACGGCTACACCCGTGAAGAGATGAAGATGGTTTGGGAAACGCAGAAGATTCTGGATGATCCAGAGGTTTTGGTGAATCCCACTTGCGTCAGGGTGCCCGTTTTTTACGGTCACGCTGAAGCTGTCCACATTGAAACCGGCGAGCCGATCACCGCTGAAAGAGCGATCGAACTGCTCGAGGCAGCTGATGGCGTGACGGTGCTGGATCGCCTTGAAGACGGCGGCTATCCCACTCCGGTGACCGACGCGGCAGGTGCAGACTCTGTTTTCGTCGGGAGGGTTCGTGCAGATATTTCACATCCAAGAGGCTTGAATCTTTGGGTGGTCGCTGACAACGTACGCAAAGGGGCTGCTTTGAACAGCGTGCAGATTGCAGAAGTGTTGCTGTCCGAGTATCTCTGATTAGATTCGTGACGTGGGGTCCCGGTGTTAGGCATGCCAAGGAATGGCGGCCTGGGGTCCTTGATAGCCAGACCACAGGAAGGTAAAGGCGACCAGCCCATGAAAATACATCCGATTTTAGCCGTGGGTGTTCTAGCCACGGCAACCGTGTCCCATCAGGGTTGGGCCTTAGGGCTTGGCGAGCTGACACTCTATTCTTACCTAAACGAACCTTTCCGTGCCGAAGTCGAGTTGCTGGAGGCAAGCGCTCTCGATGACAGTGACGTTCATGTAGGCCTCGCCTCGGATGCTGAGTTTGAGCGCTTAGGTGTGTCGCGGGAATTTTTTCTCACGCGCATCGACTTTGTAATCGAATCGGATGAATCTGAAAGGCGCATTGTGCTGACTACAGAAGCACCATTGCGCGAGCCTTACCTTGATTTGGTTATCGAAGCCCGTTGGCCAGATGGTCGCTTGTTGCGCGAATACACGGTGTTGATTGATTTGCCGCCGAGACAGACCGCCGCGGCATCAACAGCGCTTGATTCCCAGAGAGGAATGGCTGTTGTTAAGACTGATCGATCCGAGGCGGTTGATGGTATGAATGAGGCGATTGCGGAGCGCAAGTACGATGCTGCTGTGTCGCCGGAGCCCGCTCCCGGTGGCGAGTATCTGGTAACCAGCAACGACACTTTGTGGCGCATAGCCTCTGAGGGTGCTGCGGACGGAGTCTCGATCGAGCAGACCATGCTGGAGATCGTTGCGGCCAACCCTGAGGCCTTTCAAGGCGGCAATATCAATGGTCTGAAGTCGGGCTATGTATTGCAAATTCCGGGTCCCCAGGATATCGGAGTTGACCTCGCTACCGCTCTCGATGAGGTTTCTATACAAAATGAGCAGTGGGCGCAGGGCACCCCACTGTCAACTCAGGGCCTTAGGCTGGTGGCTGACGGCATGTCGGAGCCTGACGTGGCGACCAAGCTTGACGCTGCGGGCGACGCGGCAGCCAGCCCGCCGGTTTTGGATGCACTGGATGTCGGTGCTGACGCCGACGCTTCATTAGCGTCACTGAACCCCCCAAGTAATGCGGAGTTTGAAGCACTAAGTTCGACGGTGGCTCGGTTGCAGTCCAGCGTTCAGAGTCTGCAGGCGCAACTCGCCGACCGAGACCAGGAGCTGGCCTCCCTGCGTGCTACTCTGGCTGCGCAACCATCGGCGGCAGCTGCCCCGGTCATCATTGAGTCAACGCCTTCCCCCACCCCGCAGACTGTCACGAAAAGTCAGCCAACACCTCTGTGGCCTTTCCTAGCTGGTTTGCTCGTCTTGATAACCGGTGTGGCTGCGATCATCTGGCGGCGCCGCCGCGTGACTGATGGCACGCCAGAGTATGAGGCCTCCGAGCCTATTGTGGTGCCGCAGAATCATCAGGAGGCGACGACCTCTCGTTTGTCGGATCCTCAGATCATGGCCTCAAAAGCGGTTGAGGAGGCTCAAATATATATTGCTTACGGGCGAACTGACCAAGCCGTTGAGGTTCTGAGTGACGCGCTCGC
>CALKMV010000023.1 GCA_938091485.1 uncultured Luminiphilus sp. | reverse complement strand
GTGCAGCTTGTTGGAGAGTGCAGCACTGGTGAGCCGAGCGAGTTTGGTGATCGGAGTCGATACGGGGTTAACCCATATGGGTTGGGCCTTTTCTGTGCCGACCATCGCGCTCTTCGGGTCCACCTGCCCATACCGAGACGTGGGAGCCATGCCCGGCGAGATTCTCTATGCACAGATGGCGTGCTCTCCCTGCAGACGACGGCCTACCTGCGGAGGGTCTTTTGACTGCATGAGTGCGCTGACCCCAGAGGCGGTTCTGGAGGCCGCTCAACGCCATTTATCAACAGAATCTGGGTTGGCCCCCGTGATAGCATTTTCGGCTAATGGCGAAGAGGCACTTTGATGTCTGCACTACCTGACCTGAGCAAGGGGAGCATCACCGTAATCGGTGATGTCATGCTAGATCGTTTTTGGAGCGGCCAGAGCCGGCGAGTGAGCCCCGAGGCGCCTGTGCCAGTGGTCAACATTGATGGTCAGGAAGATCGGGCGGGGGGCGCTGGCAATGTCGCTGTCAACTTAGCGAGGCTGGGTGTATCGGTTTCTTTGGTTGGCCTATGTGGAGATGATGACCACGCCCGGGCGTTGAGAGCGTGCGTGGAAGCTGCAGGGGTTCGTTGGAATGTCATGCCGTGTGCGGCAGATACGATCGTCAAGCTTCGCGTCCTCAGCCGGAACCAGCAGCTTTTGCGTATGGACTTTGAGGAAACTTTGGCCGACTACGCCAATGATCTGTTTGTTGGGTATGCACAACAGCATTTGGCCGACGCGGATTTGGTTGTCTTCAGTGACTACGCTAAAGGGTCTCTCAACCTGATCCAGCCATTACTGAGCCACTGCCGTGATCTGGGGAAGCCCACCTTGGTCGACCCCAAAGGGCGGGACTTTGAGTGCTATCGCGGCGCCACTTTGATCACTCCTAATCTGGCGGAACTTGAGGCGGTGGTGGGCAGCTGCCCGTCTGAGGCGGTGTTAATCGATAAAGCCAATGCGCTCAGAGCATCGCTGGACATTGATGCCATTTTGGTTACGCGCAGTGAGGCGGGTATGACCTTGATCCAAGGGGAGGAGGTTGCTCAACATTTCAGCGCCAGTGCCCGCGAAGTATTCGATGTGACGGGGGCGGGCGATACGGTGATAGCAGTCATGGCAGGTTGTCTCAGTGCGGGACTATCCTTGAGCCAGGCCACTCACTTTGCAAACCATGCTGCAGGCGTCGTAGTGGCAAAGCTTGGCACGGCAAGCGTATCACCTGACGAGCTTCAGTCTGCAGCATCCACGAGAGACTCGGCGGATGAGAATAATGTGATGCGCGAAGACGACTTGTTGCAAACCTTGAGTGCATTGCGTGGCGCCGGAAAGCGCGTTGTGATGACTAATGGTTGCTTCGACATTATTCATCCCGGCCACGTCCGTTATCTGCAACAGGCGAGCGCGCTGGGCGATGTTCTGATCGTGGCCGTAAACGATGATGATTCGGTGCGACGATTAAAGGGCCCGTCTCGCCCGTTAAATACGGTGGAGGATCGGATGGCGGTGCTCGCCGCACTTTCGGGGGTGGATTATGTTGTGCCGTTCACCGAGGACACGCCGAAGCGCTTGATCGAAGTGCTTGCCCCGGATGTCCTGGTGAAAGGAGGCGACTATGCGGTCGACCAGATTGCGGGGCATGAGTCGGTATTGGAGCGCGGCGGCGAGGTCCGAATTTTAGACTTTGTTGCCGGCCACTCAACCACAAATCTGATTGAGCGGCTGTCCGACTAAGCTGAGGGTTTTCACACCAATCGAGGACGGCCGCGAGCTATACAGTCCCGGTTCGACCACTCATTAAGCGGGCGCTTCAGGGATTGATGTAGGCTCTCCCCAGTCCTGCATCTTCCGGCAAGTATCGCTCAAGTAATTGGGTTTGGCGGCTCCGCATTGAGTCTAGGACGCCATCGATAATGACTTGATCTGCGGCGCTGTTGACGTCCAATGGGTCTCCACTCCAGATCACCATATCAGCACGAAGCCCCGGCGCGATCATTCTGGGTTTGCCGCCAAAAATTTCTGCCGGAAGGCTGGTCATAGCCGCCACAGCAGCTCCGTAGGACAAGCCATTAGCCACGGCGTTACCGGCCACCTGGCGCAATTTTCGCGCATTGTGTGTCTCTCCGCTGGTAAACAAAACAGTGACCCCAGCCTCATGGAGAAGCGCCGCATTATCTAGCCGCGCACCCAGCCCATCGAAGCTACCAGGTAGATTATCGAGCGCGTTGAGAACCACCGGCACGCCGGCGCTGGCTAACTCCTCGGCGACCATCCACGCCTCTTGTCCGCCACTAATAATTGGACTCAGCTTGTGCTTTCGGCTGAATCGCAGTACCTGATAAATATCGCTCGCGCGGTTGGCCCGAAAGACAAACAGTCCGTCTCGACGGGCGGCTTTGAGCGTAGCTTTGCCACTGGCGCTGATTAATGTGAGGTCGTCATCATCCACTGAGAGCTCTTCAAAAGCAGAGTCCAGAAGCATCCAGTGCGCTGCCCTCGAGCCGCCGATCTTGTTGCCGCTGGAGCCATCTACGTTGACATAAATCGTCGTTTTGCCCTCGAAGCTGTCGAACCCCCCATCGAAACGCACCAGCGAGCCCTGGCCGGAGATCGTGCGATCTCCAAAAGAGGCCATCAGTAAGCTGTAGCTGTAACCTTCAACTCGGGTGACGGGTATTACGGAAGAAAGCGGGTTGTAAGCCTTGCGTACATCAAACTCTGGGTGCATGAGACCGGTGTAGAGGTCGTTCAGTCTAGAGTCTACTGCTTCATAGACCATGCCAATTTCACTCAGACCCGCTGCGGTAATGCCGGCGAATAGCGCTGGGGTGACGATTCGCCCCTGAGCGTCGATCACGCGATCCGCCTCGACAGATTTCAGATCCTCTGCAACGGTCTCGATCTGGCCGCGGTCGACAAGAATATCCAATTGGGCGGCTGGGCGGTCGTCGCCAATCAAGACGTTTCCATTAATGATCAGCAACCTGTCGGCCGAGGCCCAGTGGCTGGTCAGCGCTGAAATAAGTAGACACAGCCAAAAATGCGAGGCTCTCATTGTGTTGCTCCCAGCAGCTGACCGAGTTCAAAGTCCGATTGCGGGTTGAGGTCTGGATTGCCGCGCTCGTAGCGAAGTACACCGTCGATGTAAACCTGCAATGGTTTTGCATACACGCTGAAGGGGTCCTGATTCCACAGCACCACGTCAGCCATCTTTCCAGTGCTCAGTGATCCAGTTTGATCGTCGATGCCCAATGATTTGGCTGCGTTAAGTGTGATCCATCGAATTGCGCGCTCGGGTGGAATGCTCAGCCCGGCCCGGTTGCCTCGCAGCATGGCTTTGGTCGCCTCCTGATTCAGCCTTTGAATACCCTCATCAGAATCCGAATGCACCACAGCGCAACCGCCTTCCGGTCTATCAACCAAGGCGATGTTTTCCTGAATGCCGTCGTAAGCTTCGATCTTGAAGCCCCACCAGTCGGCCCATAGCGCACCACAGACGCCGTGATCTGCAAGATCATCAGCTATCTTGTAGGCCTCGACACCGTGATGAAAGGTGCCTACCCGATATCCGAATTCTTTCGCCATATCCAATATGGTGAGCATTTCGTCAGCGCGGTAGCAGTGCATGTGGACCAGAATGTCGCCACGCAGAGCCCCGGCAAGGGTATCCAGCTCAAGATTGCGGCGTGGCGGCGTGTTGGTGAGTAACGCTGACGCCACCGAAGCGCCGCTACCATCGTCGGCTGCAGCCTCAGCAGCATCCTCAACCGCTTTGTTGTAGCGATCCCAATCAGCTTGATAGCGCTGCGCACGGATCCAGGCGCTTCGATAGGCTGCTACGTTCCCCATCCGGGTAGAGGGAGATTGGGTCCGGCCGCCGTATACCCGTTTCGGGTTTTCTCCGCATGCCATCTTCAGGCCATAGGGGGCGTCGGGAAATTTCATTCCTTGATAGCTGGTTGACGGAACATTTTTTAATGTGACTCCGCGCCCGCCAAACAGGTTGGCTGAGCCCGGCAAAATTTGCAGTGCGGTGACACCGCCCGCCAGCGCCCGCGGAAAACCCGGATCCTGTGGCCAGACGCTATGCTCCGCCCAGACTTCTGCCGTTACTGGGGCCGTCGCTTCATTGCCGTCACTGTGCGCCGCGACACCGGGAGAGGGGTACACGCCCAAATGGGAGTGAACGTCGATGAGCCCGGGGGTTACCCAGCGATTGCTGGCATCTACTACCACTGTATCGGGCGCCGTATCACCCTCACCAATCCAGCTGATGCGGCCTTCTTCCATATACAGATCGGCGCCGTCAAAACGCATGCCATCTCCCGTCAGGATGGTGGCATTCCTCAATAAAATAGGCTGAGCGGGAGGTGCGGCATAGGTTGAAGGAAAGGCGTCTGACTGAGCCTGTGCTGCAGTGCAGCCGAGAAGTGTGATGAGAAAGACAAGGAGCGCGGGCATATGAACAGTTCTCCAGAGGCGCCGGTCAAGATAACCCCATCAACCTGATTTGCCAATCATCTGAATGGATAAGTTAATCTCTGCCCCAGGTGGGTTATGCAGCAGCCGAATGGGGGCCCTTATGCGACGCTTTATTGATCTGTCTATTTATCTTGAGAACGAGGTCGTGAGCGACCCGCCCGCAATGAAGCCAAACATCGACTACATCACCCATGATATCGGTGCGCAGCAGATGACGTCGTTTTTCCCGGGGCTGGAGAGTGAGGAGCTCCCAGATGGGGAGGGGTGGGCGATTGAATTTATTCAGTTGTGCACTCATAACGGGACACATTTGGATGCCCCCTATCATTTTCACCCCACCATGAACGAACAGGCTGGCGGTAAAGAGCGCGCGATCACGATTGATGAGGTGCCCTTGGAGTGGTGTTTTCAACCGGGCGTTAAGTTGGACTTCCGCCATTTTCCTGACGGGTATGTGGTGACCGCTGCGGACGTTGAGGCGGAGTTGGCGCGGATTGGGCATGAGCTTTCACCGCTTGAGATCGTCGTCGTCAACACGGCAGCAGGCGCTGCTTACGGTCAGGATGACTTTGTGAGTAAGGGCTGTGGCATGGGGTATGAAGCGACCATGTTTCTTCTTGAACGGGGCGTTCGCGTGACAGGTACAGATGCGTGGAGCTGGGACGCACCTTTTGACCAAACCGCAGAGCGCTATGCCGAGACGGGTGATGCGAGTCTGATTTGGGAAGGACACAAAGCGGGGCGCCACATCGGTTATTGCCACCTTGAAAAGTTGCACAACTTGGAGGCACTGCCAGCCTCCGGTTTTACCGTCAGCTGCTTTCCACACAAGATCCGAGGCGCTTCAGCCGGATGGACGCGGGCGGTGGCCATTATTGACGAGGCGGCCTAGTCGATTGACTTGAGCGTAGCGTAGGCACTGAGCGCTGCCTCACGAGCCGTTTTATGGTCCACGATGGGCAACGGGTAGGTCTCGCCTAGTGTGACGCCGGACTCCGACAGCACGGTATCTGGTGCTTCCCAAGGTTTGTGAAGGTATTTATCGGGCACACCCGCCAGCTCTGGTACCCAGCGCCGGGTGTAGCCGCCCGCTTTGTCGAATTTTTCGCCTTGAGCGATGGGATTAAATATGCGGAAGTAGGGAGAGGCGTCGGCCCCTGACCCACCAACCCATTGCCAGCTGCAGGCGTTGGAGGCGAGATCAGCATCCAATAAACAGTCCCAAAACCACGCTTCCCCCGCCCGCCAATGGAGTAACAGGTGTTTGGTGAGGAAAGAGGCCACCACCATACGAACCCGGTTGTGCATAAACCCCGTTTGCCATAGCTCACGCATGCCAGCGTCGACGATAGGGTATCCCGTTTGGCCCCTCTGCCACGCGCTGAGGCGCTCTTGGTCGTCACCCCATGGGAAGAAATTGAATTTCGGATTAAAGGCCTCGTCGGGCATGGTCGGAAAGTGATGGAGCAGGTGGTAGCAGAATTCTCGCCAACCAATCTCGCTAAGGAATTTGTCAAGTGAGTCAGCTGAGCTCGGCTGTTCGATCTTAGCTGACTGAGCGGCGTGCCAGACTTGTCGCGGCGAGATATTGCCGAAGCGAAGGTAGGGAGAGAGTTTGGACGTATTGGGTTGGGAGGGAATATCCCGACCATCCCCATAGTGCGGAACGTGATGATCTAAAAACCCATTTAATGCCGCTTGAGCACCCGCTTCGCCTGGGCGCCATAAGTCGTTCCAGCCATAGGCCCAGTTGGGTGTGCTGGGAGTTAACTGCCAGTCGCTAAGCTCTTCACTTGCTACTCTGGCTGCGGGCGCCTTGAGCGAAGGGGCGGCCAGCGGGGTCGCAGGCTCGGGCCGACGGTTACAGGCGCGCCAAAATGGCGTGAACACTTTGAAGGGTGTGCCGCCGCCGGTTGCGACATCTTCTGGTTCATGTAGCAATGTGCCGGGGTAGCGTTGAAGGGTTACGCCTGTTTGAGACAAGGTATCCCTGAGGGTTTGCTCGAGGCTTGCTGACCAAGGTTGATAGTGGCGACTGCAGTAAACATTGGTTGCTCCCACCTCTCTCGCAAGGGCGCTTAGCACCTCAACGGTGTCGCCAGAGCGCAAGATCAGCTCCAGCCCCTGTTCTGCGAAACCGTGTTGCAGCGCCACCAAGCTGTGGTGCAGCCACCACTGGCTCGCGCTCGCTATGCGCCATTCTCCGCCGAGACCAGAGTCCCTGACGAAAACCGGTACTACAGAGCCGGCGCTTGCCGCAGCGACTAAACCAGGAAGGTCAGTGAGACGAAGATCGTCGCGGAACCAATAAACGGATATATCAGCCATTAAGGCGCTCCTGATGGGCGTGAACCATTTGTTTCGTGCATTGAGCGAGCAATGAAAAGGGTTCAATGTCGAACTTTTGCTGGCAGAGGTCATCGGCCCGGGTGTGGCCTTGATTTAGGATGATCAGCGGCTTGCCTTTGCCTACTGCGTATCGACAAAATCGGAGTCCGGAATAGACGGACAGAGAGCTTCCCAGAACGATCATTCCTGCCGACTCGTCAATCAGCTCGTAGCTGGCCTGGACCGTGCTACTCGGCACCGTGCCGCCAAAAAAGACCACCTCGGGCATCACCGTGCCGTTGCAGGCCTGGCAGTGAGGAGGTTTGAAGTTGCTCAGAAAGCACTCTGGCAGGTCGGCATCGCCGTCCGGCCGAATCGTCAGCACGTCATGCTGCGGAATGGCGTTATGTGCTTCGAGCCACTGTTGAACCGTGTCGCGCTTTTCAACTAAAGAACATTGCAGGCATCGCACCAAATCCAGGCGACCATGTAAATCGATGACGCGTTGCGAGCCAGCCTGCTGATGGAGCCGGTCTACATTTTGGGTAATGATGCCGGAAAGCGCGCCGAGACCCTCAAGGTCAGCTAGGGCTTTGTGGGCAGTATTGGGCGTCGCCGCTGAGACTCGTGGCCAGCCCAATACCGATCGGCTCCAGTAGCGTGTTCGCTTGCCCGCGTCTGTAATGAATTCATCGTGCTGAATAGGCTGACTGCCAAGCCACGTTCCGCTGTCATCTCGGTAGGTTGGGATACCGGACGCCGCACTGACACCCGCGCCCGTCAGTGCGACCCAAGGGGCCCCAGACTTCAGGATAGCTAACAGGGAGTCAACCGAATTGCTCATAGAGCGTATACGTATTCCGAGACACCCGGATTCACCCGCGAGAGGAGGTTAATGATCGCATGCATATCCTGATGACTGGCGGCACCGGGTTGATCGGTAAGGCCGCAAGCACCGCGCTGCATCAAAATGGTCATGACGTGACTGTGTTGACGCGGCGGCAGCGTGCGGCGACCGATGAGGCGAGATTCGTGACTGCTCTGGAGGACTGCGTTGAACCCGTTGACACAGTTATCAACTTGGCAGGTGCGGGGCTGGCAGACCGACGCTGGAGTGCTGCCTATAAAAGAGACATTATCTCGAGCCGTGTCGATCTTACTCGGCAGCTGGTTGAATGGTTTGGTTCTGTAGACCAGCCGCCTAGCAGGCTGGTTAGCGCCAGTGCAATTGGCTACTACGGGTCGGATGATGAGCAGATTTTTACCGAGACTTCTCATGTCGGTAGCGGATTCTCCGCCGAGCTCTGTGATGCCTGGGAGAGTGAGGCGAGGCGGGCGACAACCACAGGGGCGAAGGTTGTGATTTTGCGCCTTGGCGTTGTTTTGGCCAAAGAGGGTGGTGCGCTGGGCAAGATGACGCAGTCTTTTGGGTTTGGCATTGAATCCTGGTTGGGCTCTGGAGCTCAGTGGTTGAGCTGGATACATCTGACCGACGCTGTGAGAGTGATTTGTCACGCAGTGACGGAAGCGTCTCCGGCGGACATCTACAATGCGGTTGCCCCTCGTCCGGTGCGTCATCGGGCGTTGGCTCACGAAGTAGGGCGACACTCGTCCGTCTGGCTCAAGCTCGGTGTGCCGGCCTTCGCGGCGAAACTGATGGCCGGCGAGATGGCGCAGGAATTGCTGCTGAGCGGGCAGCATGTTATTCCCGAGCGTCTTATCAAGGACGGCTTTGAGTTTCAGTACCCCGACCTCGCAATCGCGCTCGGCGATCTGATGTCTCGTCACCCTTAGACAGAGCCGACCTGCTGGTAATCCATGAAGGCAGTCTGAACGCCCTCCTGCCCCTTGAGTTTTTTTAGGGCAGATCGCTCCAGCTGCCTGACCCATTCCCGGCTGACACCGAGACGGTCGGCAATCTCTGAGCGAGAAAGTGGCGGTCCGTCGTGGAGACCCCACCGCGCCACCACAACAGCCTGCTCATTTGCCTCCAGCTGATCCACCGCCTCCCCAAGAAAGCGATGGAGAGAGTCACGCTCTGCGTTGCCGGTCGTATCGCCGTATGTTTCCGTGGTCAGCGTGTCAACCAGCGTGCCGTCATCGTCATCGTAGCGAGGCGCATCCAAAGAGATTGCTAGATTGCGGACTTCGAGAATCTCTTTGGTTTTTTGCTTGTCCATGCCAAGCTTCTTCGCCAGCTGACCAGCGTCTGGCTCCATGCCTGTTTTAGCCTGCTCGATGGCCCTTTCTCGGTAGACTTTGTTTACCTGATCTTGCACGTGTGTGGGGAGCCGGATGAGACTGCCGGTATCACCTACGTAACGACGCACTGCCTGTGTTATCCAGTTGAAGCAATAGGTACTGAATCGATAGCCCTTGGCGTATTCGAACTTTTCCGCCGCTCTAATCAGCCCAAGCGTCCCCTCCTGCACCAGATCCAGATAGCCCACCCCGCGGCCTCGGTACCGGCCAGCGATCGAGTGCACGAGCCTGAGGTTATGCATCACCAAGGCATCTCTTGCCTCGGTGTACTCACGCAGGGCGCGCCGAATGGTTTGTAGGACTGCGGGGTCCAGTGCGATAGGGGCGGGTGGTGCCAGCCAATGTCTTGACCAGTGCCCTATGGCATCGGCCACGGCATCAGAAAACTGGCCGCCCGCTCTTCTCAACATAAAAACCGCAATGCCCACAGTCAGACTTGCGGGAATGTTGAGCGCTTGCACCATCTCGCCGCAGCGCTTCTTCGATACGCGCCTACGGAGTGCCGCTGTTGTGCTGGCTGTCTGCTCTGCTAAGTCGCCGTCGGAGAAGTAGGGCGCGAGTTCACGCCTCAGGGTAAAATGCTGCTCCCGGCTGGGGAAGCGCTTGACCTCGGGTGGCCGCTCAAGTGCATTCAGGAGAAGATCTGCCAGCGTGTCACGGAGGTCTTCGACCTCCGCGAATACCGATGTGAGCTGTGCCACTGCGCCCCACTTCCTGGCGTCAACTTCTTTCTCTTCGTCCCCGGTCAGCAATGGATAGCGGCGGATCTCCGCGAACATCAGTTCCAGGTCAGCGTCTTCACTACTGTCTAGTGTCTGCATGGTGCCCCCCCCCGTGTATTACGTGTAGGTATACGGGGGCAAACCGCCATGAGGTTCTGTCGGTGGGCCACTTTGTCCATGTTGAACTTGAACAAAAGATAGACAAAAAGCGTATTTCGCCAATCCGACGGTCGTATTGCCGCGTAAAAGCGGACAAATAGCGTACAGGAGAGCGCCATGAACGCACCGATCAAGACCCTCAACGCACTCGAGCCCCGGCCGCTTTACGGTATCGGTACGGTCGCTCGGCTCACTGGGCTTAAGTCAGACACCTTAAGGGTCTGGGAGCGAAGGTATGGTCTGGGCGCCAGTTACAAATCGCCCACTGGCAGGCGTCAATACACGCAGTCAGACCTCGACCACCTGCAACTGGTCTCTGCATTGGTCAAGCAGGGCATTAGGATTGGCGAAATCGCAGCGTCAGATCGCAAGACGCTGGAGGTCCTGTTACAGCAACAAGGGCACTTGTCGCCGGCGAGACCGGTTCTACCGGCCAAGCCTCGGGTGATATTCCTGGGCGCTGATTTGTGTCAATGGGTGGACGGGCATCAGGGATGCATCTCCGGCGCGTCTGCTTTACTGGCAAGGATGTCTGTTGAGGAAGCTGGGCTGTCTTTGAGTGGTGACGAGACAGCCGACATCCTCGTGGTTCATTGTCCGTCACTGACTCTGCCCCAGATCAACGGCGTGAAAGCGATCGCTGAACGGCTGACAGTGCGACGGACGATTGTGTTGTACCAGTTTGGCAACGACCAATGGCTCGCAGAGCTTGAGCGCCTCGGGCATTCTGCTTTTCAGTACCCCATCGAGCCCGCGCAGCTGGCCTTTGAAATTGGTCGAAGTCAGGTGGAAAAAGAGACGGCGGAGGGGATCGGGAACCTTTCAGACTTGATGCCCGCCAAGCCACGGGTGTTCAGCGATGCAGCACTTCGAGCGGCCGCTGAAGAAAAGATCGTTCTTGACTGCGAATGTCCGCGGCACTTATCCGAGTTGATTAAGTCGTTGAACGAATTTGAGTTGTACTCGAGTGCTTGTTCGGTAGATAACTGGAAGGACGCTGCCATCCACGCCAGCATTTATGCCTACACCTGTCAGGCGCGGCATTTGATGGAGAAGGCACTGCAGTCGGCGCTTGAGGGCAGAACGCTGAATGTAGAGGCTACGCCCTAGCCGATGCGCGCTTGATATCGCTAGCTAGGGACTCCCAAAGCGGGGAGCCTCTCAGTTGCCAGAACCACAGGCACACTGGCGCGAGCGTCGGCATGAGCAGCACATTGAACTGGTAGGTCAGCGCGATGAGGTTCGCCGGGGGCACACCCGGCGAGACCAGAAACGGACTACCCACCATCATCAAAAGGTCTTTGCCGAGTATTGACGACAAGCCAAACGCCATTATGACCCACAGCCAAAAAAGGCCGATGCAGAATTTATATGGCGTGTCTGGAAGATTAGAGGCCAGCAGTAGCGCCGCATAAAACGCGATGGAGTACGACACCAGCCGCGTGTTGATCTCCAGCACAATCTGGTTGCCCGCCTGCGATGCCGGCATAATCGTTCCCGCTGTTTCTCCGAACTGCGTGCGAACTGCCATCTCGACGCCTTGCAGACCTATAGTGTCGACGATCTCTCCGTACGCGATTCCAAAAATAAAGTCGCAAGCCCAGACCGCGGGAGCCGCAAATAAGGTGCCGGCTGCATACCAAATGCCAAAACTCACGGGTATCAGTGCCAGGGTCAGCACAAATTGGCGGCGCATCAACATCAGGCAGTTTCAACCTCGGGAAACTGCTTGCCCAGCCACTGCAGGTAAATGGCAAACACTACAAGAACGTCGAGCATGATGAGCACCGGCCAAAGGTAAAGGTGAAACCACTCGAAGATGGTGTAGTTCCACTGTCCAAGGTAGAACAGAGAGATGATCCGAACGATGTTAAGCGCTTGCACAAAAACGAAGCCGGCGAGTATCGCTGTGATCTTGTGTGTGACCGCTGCGGGAAAAGCGACAATGCCCGCAATCAGCACAATCGCTGCCTCAACACCGTTGCAGCCCGCCTCGATCGACACAGCGAAGCCGGTTGTTGCGTCCCGCAGGATGCGTCCTTGAGCGATGACGTTGTCATCGAAGGGTAAAAT
>CALKMV010000022.1 GCA_938091485.1 uncultured Luminiphilus sp. | reverse complement strand
GGCTGATCAGGCTGTTGCCATTGTCACAGATATCCCTGGCACCACGAGAGATGTGATCCGGCAGTCCATTTCCATCGACGGTGTCGCCATTCAACTATCCGACACTGCTGGCATCAGATCCGCTAGCAACGAGATTGAGCGAGAGGGTATACAGCGGGCGCAAGCAGAACTGGAGCGCGCAGATATTATTATTGAGGTGGTTGACGATACAGCAACAGCCGAAGTTGATCTCACTCGTGAGAGAACCTCCCAGCCGTTAATCCGCGTGCTCAACAAAATTGACGTCTCGCATCGCCCTCCCGGATTAGTAGGGGCGCCAACCTCTGAGGCAGAAGATTCACCCCTTGTGACAATCGCTGCCTCTGCCATCACTGGAGACGGCATCGATGTACTGGAGCAGTCCATTATCCAGCATCTAGGTCTGGGAGACGCCAGCGCTACCACGCCATTTAGTGCCAGAGAAAGACACGTCACCTGCTTGAAACGCGCCGCCGACATTCTAGAAGGCGCGCTCGATCGGTTTCAGGCCAGTCAGGCTGGAGAACTGTTGGCTGAAGATTTGAGGAACATGCACACAGAGCTTTCATCCATTACTGGCGCAATGGGTGCCGATGATTTACTTGGGGAGATTTTTTCTTCGTTCTGCATTGGGAAGTAACGCTGGTTGAGCTGTGGCAAACAGCCATCCTTTTTCATAACAGCTCCTTTGCCGGGGCGACCAAGCATCCACCTGTCATCCACAACCTGTCCCCACGGTACCAGACCACACAAAGCGGCTCGATGGCGGTGTGGATAAATCTGTTCGCAGGTATGAGGGTAAGTTTGCAAGAGAGGTGTGCATTATTAATCTCGAGCGTCCGGTGCGAATCTATCCCCACGCTACCACCAGTAAAAGCAGGGCCTTAGGCCCCCTTATCCATACCGTTATGCCGATCATAAAACATTGAAATTAAAGCTTTAATCAGTCTTTTCCAGTGATTTCATAGTCACTAATAACAACAGTATTTAAATACTCTTCTTATAAATAATTTATTTAATTATTAAATGCTTTGCGCCTCAGTGATCTCGCTTGTTATGGCCAGTATCACCGAAAGCAACTGTTCATCCGACGTAACGTCCCGTTTATACTCTGCCCCCTTTTCCCCACGATCCATGCAGCAATGATCAGGCACCCCGAGCGTTACGATGTCATTGTGATTGGCGGCGGCCATGCCGGCACCGAGGCAACACTTGCCGCGGCGCGCTCAGGTGCGCGAACGCTCCTGGTAACCCATGCCATCGACACTCTTGGTCAGATGTCTTGCAACCCCGCGATCGGCGGAATTGGTAAGAGCCACTTGGTCAGGGAGATTGATGCGCTGGGTGGTGCGATGGCCCGCGCCACCGACCGCTCTGGCATTCAGTTCAGAGTGCTGAACGCCCGGAAGGGCCCCGCTGTGAGAGCCACCCGGGTGCAAGCTGACCGCGTTTTGTATCGGCAGGCGATTCGGTTGTTGCTCGAGGAGACCGCCAATGTCGACATTTTTCAGGACGCGGTAGAGGACATACAGCTATCCGGTGCTGCAGTGTCCGCTATTGTGACTCGCACGGGAATCGTCTTTCACGCTAACGCAGTCGTGCTAACGGCCGGGACATTCCTGCATGGAAAAATGCACGTGGGCGAGGAAAATCGCCCCGGCGGGCGCATGGGCGATCAAGCAACGATCGGGTTGGCAGACCGTCTTCGAGAACTGTGCCCAAGAGTTGGCAGACTCAAAACAGGAACGCCCCCAAGATTGGATGCTCGGTCAGTAAACTTTTCGGTGATGACGGAGCAGTGGGGGGATGAGCCCAGGCCGGTGATGTCGCTGATGGGAGATCGCCAACAGCACCCAGAGCAGCGGTGTTGCTGGATAACAGAGACCAACAACCATACCCACGACATCATTCGGCAGGGCCTTGATCGTTCACCGTTATTCAGCGGGTCCATTGAAGGAGTGGGTCCGCGCTACTGTCCGAGCATCGAAGACAAAATTCATCGTTTCGCCGATAAAGATTCGCACCAGATCTTTATTGAGCCAGAGGGACTGACATCGGTCGAGTTGTACCCAAATGGGATATCAACCTCTCTGCCATTCGACGTGCAGTTGGGTTTAGTTCGGTCTATTAAAGGACTCGAGACGGCAACGATCACCAGACCCGGCTATGCTATAGAGTATGACTTCTTCGACCCACGCGATTTGCGCCATAGCTTGGAGACTAAAGCGATAGAAGGCCTTTATTTTGCGGGTCAAATCAATGGCACCACAGGCTATGAGGAAGCGGCTGCTCAAGGCCTTCTAGCGGGGCTCAATGCGGCTCGCAAAGCCAAAGAATTGGCGCCCTGGGTGCCGCGTCGAGATGAGGCCTACATCGGCGTGCTGGTAGATGATCTGGTGACCTTGGGAACCTCTGAACCTTATCGCATGTTCACTTCACGGGCGGAGTACCGACTTCAACTGCGCGAGGACAATGCAGACCTGAGACTAACCGAGCAGGGACGAGCGCTAGAGCTTGTAGGCGAAGAACAATGGTCTCACTTCGTTGAAAAACGAGAGGCCATTGAGATAGAGAGAGACCGCCTTGGGCGCACGTACATTCAAGCGAATAGTGCGCAAGCAGCCGCCCTGACACCGTCCTTAACCAAGCCGTTGTCTAGAGAATATTCGTTGGCCGAGTTATTGAAGCGCCCCGAGCTTGATTACTCAGACGTAGACGCTATTGCGCCTGCGGAAAACCCGATTACTGCGGCCGTTGCTGAGCAGGTCACTATTCAGCTCAAATATTCTGGTTACATTGATCGTCAGCAGCAAGACATTGATCGTCTGCAACGACACGAAGCTATGGTGATTCCGGAGGATATTGACTTCGATCAGGTCGAGGGCCTGTCAAATGAGATTCGCCAGAAGCTAGGTGAGATCAGGCCTACAAATCTCGCCAGAGCCGCTCGCATCCCCGGTGTGACACCTGCGGCGCTGTCCTTGCTCCTTGTGCACCTCAAAAAGCGAGAGCTTGGCCAACCCGAACGCGCTGTCGCGCATGGTTAATTCTGAGAGGCAACTGCTTCTCGCGGCGGCGAGCGACATAGGGATCAGCTTGGACGAAACGCAGCTATCACGTTTAGTGTTGTATGTGGATCTGTTGGAAAAATGGAACCAGGCTTTCAATCTGACAGCGGTGAGGCAGCGAGCGGAACTCTATACGCGACATATTGTCGAGAGCCTCGCTATTGCGCCCTTTCTTTCGGGCAAGCTCCGCGCCGATATTGGCACAGGGGCTGGTTTACCCGGCGTACCGCTTGCTATCACCGATCCTGAGGTGGATTACGTGCTCGTGGATAGCAATGGAAAAAAAACGCGTTTCCTGCTGGAGGTGAAAAGGGCGCTGGGTTTATCTAACATCGAAGTCGAGACAACCAGAGTGGAAAACTGGCGACCGGTACGACCCTTTGATGCGGCGATAACTCGGGCGTTTGCGGATCTGGCCACAACCGTTGAAAGAATAGATCATGTGTTACACGACCACAGCGTACTATTTGCCATGAAGACAGAAAGTGCTACCGACGAACTAAAGGCGCTGCCAAGGCATATGAAAGAAATCAATCAACGGGAGATTGTCGTCCCGGGGCGTGATTGGTCCTTTCAGCTATTGACCATTCAGCGCTCGAAGAGGGCGGCACCATGAAAGTCATCGCGGTTGCCAACCAAAAAGGCGGGGTGGGGAAAACCACGACCAGCGTTAATTTGTCTGCAGCGCTTGCCGCCATGGAAAAACGGGTATTGCTTGTCGATCTGGATCCTCAGGGAAACGCGACCGTGTCGGTTGGTTTGCAAAAGGGGGATCTGCAGGCTACCGCCTTCGAGCTTTTGGTGGAGCAACAACCACTCGCAGAAGTTGCTATGCAGCTAGAGAACCTGGAGATGGACTGTGTGCCAGCTGATGGTGACCTGACCGCCGCAGAAGTGGCGCTTTTGTCTGTAGAAGATCGCGAGCAACGCTTAAAGCAGGCGCTTCAGGCGGGCAAGTTCCTCTATGATTTTGTGATTATCGATTGTCCGCCCTCTCTCAACATGCTGACGCTCAATGCGCTAGTGGCGGCCGACTCTGTGCTCATTACTATGCAGTGCGAGTATTTTGCGCTCGAGGGACTCTCTGCTCTGATGGAAACGATTAACACAGTCTCCCAAACGGTCAATCCGCCGCTGAAGATAGAGGGCATTTTGCGCACCCTCTATGATCCTCGTAACGCGCTGACCAACGAAGTATCCGAGCAGCTTCATCAACATTTTGAGGGGTTGGTTTATCGCACGGTGATTCCGAGAAACGTTCGCCTTGCAGAAGCGCCAAGCCACGGCGTTCCCGGTATTGTTTATGATCGCCTATCTCGTGGTTCAACCGCGTATATGGCATTGGCGGGGGAGTTTATGCGCAGGCAGGAACAAAATAAGGAACGCAGCTGATGGCGCAAAAGCGAAAGCTTAATCGAGGTCTCGAGGCGCTGCTTGGCACGGGGCTATTGGCGAAAGGACAAAACGAAACGCAGGCCGCGCCAGAGGAGCCGGCGCAGACCGGCGTGCTGCGGCCACCAGCAGACCTGCCTATTGAAAGGCTGCAAAGAGGCGCATACCAGCCTCGTCGCGAGTTTGAACAAGAAGCCCTAGAAACGCTGGCGAGCAGCATTAAGGCCCAGGGGATTTTACAGCCAGTAGTGGCGAGGCCGCTTGCAGATGATCGTTATGAAATCCTCTCTGGCGAGCGCCGCTGGCGCGCCGCCCAAATGGCTGGGCTAGACCGCATCCCGGTTGTCGTTAAAGACGTGTCAGACGACGCGGCTATCGCTATCGGCCTGATTGAAAATATCCAGCGTGAGGACCTTAATCCGGTTGAAGAGGGTTTGGGACTGAAGCGACTTCAAGATGAGTTTGGTTTGAGCCAGGAGCAGGTGGCAGAAGCGGTGGGCAGATCCCGTTCTGCAGTTGCTAACCTGCTGCGACTGTTGAATTTAGAGAGTGAAGTGCTGGGTATGCTGGAGCGGAGCGAGCTGGACGCCGGTCACGCCAAGGTATTACTCGCGTTGAGTGGCGGCGACCAGGTCCGCGCCGCTCGGAATGTGTGCAAGCGACAGCTTTCTGTTCGACAGACCGAAGTATTGGTCCGCGGCTGGGGGGCAAAACCAGTGCCCGACGCACCCGCTGACCCCAACATCAGTCGGCTGGAGACGGACCTGAGCGGCCGGCTTGGCGCCAAAGTGAGAATCCAACACCAACAAAATGGCAGGGGCCGGCTCGAGATTCACTACACGAGCCTCGAGGAGCTGGACGGCGTACTCGGTAAAATCCACTAAGTGCCGCGTATTGAAGGGTTTAGGCCTTTCCACTACACTCCCCACCGCATGTAAGGGGGGGCTGGGTTTACCTTGGCCAGACACGTTGCTTCCGCACCCTTCGCGACTACCAGAAAGCGTCTTCTGAGCGCGGTGGTCACCACAGCGATATTCTTGGTCGGAGTGGCGTTGGTCGCCGGTGTTTTCCGGGGCTTCAATACTTCTCTGGACATGTTGATGGGAGCGGCCGTGGTGCTGTTGCCCAGCGCTTGGGTAGCGACCAGCCTCACCTCGGGGCGATCAGCGGTCAGCCCAGTATGGCTGGGCCTCGCCCGCTACAGCCTGGCGGCGGCGGGATTCGCGGTGTTGTTTGCGCTGCGGCCCGGCAGTGAGCCCTTGAGCGTGTTGTCAGGCACCGCGGTGGCCGTGTTTTTGCCGCCTGTATTGGCGGTGTGGCAGCAGCGACGAGAGAACACAATGCGCGCAGGGTGAGGCGCACAGGAAACTAGCGGCCCAATTGGGTACAGGAGTACAAGAGTAACAATGGCGGCAAACGGCGACAGTCAGACCGTATCGGAATATATCGTTCACCACCTGACCAACTTAACCTATGGCAAGTTGCCTGGCGGCTATGAGCGATACGACGGTAGCGTTGTCGCTGAGCCCGGTCAGTGGACCATGGCTCATGGCGCCGACGAAATCGCCGCGATGGGCTTCAACGCCATTCACGTCGACTCCATGTTCTGGTCAGTGGGCTTGGGCCTGGTTTTCTGCTGGCTTTTCCGCCGTGTTGCCGTCCAAGCCACAGCGGGCGTCCCCTCCGGGCTGGTGAATTTTGTTGAAATGGTGGTGGAATTTGTCGATGGCACTGTTAAAGACACGTTTCATGGGCGCAATCCGCTGATCGCACCTCTGGCGCTCACGATTTTCGTGTGGGTATTTTTGATGAATCTGATGGATTTAATCCCCGTGGATCTGATCCCCCACTCGCTGATGCTGGCTGGGGTCGAATACCAGAAAATAGTGCCCTCCACGGACCCCAACATCACCATGGGCATGGCCGTCGGCGTGTTTGTGCTGATGTTGTTCTACTCCATCAAGGTCAAAGGGTTCGGCTTCGTGAAGGAGCTCGCGCTGAATCCGTTTAACCACCCGCTTTTCATCCCTGTGAACCTGTTTATGGAGGTCGTCGGCCTGCTGGCCAAGCCCTTCTCTCTCGGGCTTCGGTTGTTTGGCAACATGTATGCGGGTGAGATGATTTTTATTCTGATCGCGGCGCTGTTCAGTGTTGGGCTTTTTTGGCTCTTGCCAGCTGCGCTGCTGCAAATTGGCTGGGCGATCTTCCATATTCTGGTGATCACACTGCAAGCTTTTATTTTTATGGTTCTGACAATCGTGTACCTCAGCATGGCTCACGAGGACCATTAATTTTTGATTCACAGTTACCTTTAGGAGACAACCATGGAACTGATTTACGTTGCCGCCGCCATCATGATGGGCCTCGGTGGAATGGGTGCCGCCATCGGCGTTGGCATTTTGGGCGGCAAGCTGATCGAGGGCTCTGCTCGACAGCCTGAGCTGGCCCCCAAGCTGCAGGGAACGTTCTTTCTGGGCGCGGGCCTTGTTGACGCGATCCCTATTATTGGTGTGGGTATCGCTATGTACCTCATTTTTGTGGTCGCCGGTTAAGGCACCACATGGATTGTGAAGATGGGTGCGCCCATCTAAAGCACCACAGGAGTAACGAGTGAACATTAATCTCACCCTGATAGGACAGCTGATCGCCTTTGTGGCCTTTGTCGCCTTTTGTATGCGTTACGTGTGGCCCCCCATTGCTGGCGCCATGGCGGAGCGACAGAGCAAGATCGCGGACGGTCTTGCCGCAGCGGATCGTGCCGGGCACGACCTCGAAGTTGCAAAGCAGCAGGCGGACGAGCAGCTCGCCGATGCTAAGCGTGAGGCCGCAGGTATCATTGAGGCCGCTAACAAGCGCGCCCAAGCCGTGGTTGACGAAGCGAAGGAAGCCGCGAGTGCCGAAGCTGATCGGGTCAAAGCGGCGGCATCAGCTGAAATTGAGCAGGAGCGAGCTCGCGCGCAAGAGCAGCTGATGACAAAGGTTAGTGCGTTAGCGCTGGCGGGCGCTGAGAAAATTCTTGCTGCAGAGATCGACGCTGACAAGCATGCCGATCTCCTCAAATCGCTGGCGGCGGAGTCCTGATCCGTGATTGAGCCGACCACCCTTGCCAGACCTTACGCACGTGCAGCATTTGAGCACGCCCGCGCGGCGGGCGAGCTGGCGGCCTGGCAGACAGCCTTGTCGGAGCTGGCGGCAATCATCACTCAACCCAAAGTCGCTGCGGCGATGCGCGACCCGAATCAGACGGCCGCACAACGAGCATCAACCCTCTCGTCCTTGGCGGGGGACGCGGTACCGACCGCGGTGGGAAATCTATTGGCCATCATGTCTGATAACGGCCGCCTGTCACTCATACCCGAGGTGGCAATGCTGTTTGAGCAGCTCAAGCAGGCTGTAGAAAGTGCGGTCGCGGTCCATGTGACCTCCGCTTATCCGTTGACTGACGCGGAAACACAGCAACTTACCGAAACGATGCAGGAAAAGCTCGAACGCAGCATCACCCTGACATCAGAAACCGACCCCTCGTTATTGGGGGGGGCGCTCATTCGTGCCGACGATCTGGTGATCGACGGCTCAGTTCGCGGCCGCCTGAATAAATTGGCAGGCACGCTGACCCAATGACAGAGGAATAGGTCATGCAACAGCTCAACCCCTCAGAAATTAGCGACCTGATCAAGCAGCGTATCGACCAGCTTGAAGTCGCTTCGCAAGCGACCAATGAGGGCACCATTGTCTCGGTTACGGACGGCATTATCCGTATTCATGGCCTCACAGAGGTCCAGTACGGTGAGATGATTGAGTTTGAGGGAGGTGTGTATGGCCTCGCGCTGAACCTCGAGCGTGACTCAGTGGGTGCGGTGATTCTGGGCGACTACAAGCAGTTGGCCGAAGGGCAGACCTGCCGGTGCACGGGCCGCATTCTCGAGGTGCCAGTTGGCCCTGAGTTGCAGGGCCGAGTCGTGGATTCACTCGGTAACCCGATTGATGGCAAAGGTGCCATCGAAACAACTGAGACCGACGCAATTGAAAAGATTGCCCCCGGCGTGATCGCCCGACAGTCCGTTGATCAGCCGGTGCAGATTGGTCTTAAGGCGATCGACGCCATGGTGCCGATCGGGCGTGGTCAGCGGGAGTTGATTATTGGCGATCGGCAGGTCGGCAAAACAGCGATCGCTGTTGATGCCATTATCAACCAGAAGGGCACCGGCATTAAGTGCGTGTATGTGGCGGTAGGACAGAAGGCCTCATCTGTGGCGTCTGTGGTGCGCAAACTAGAAGAGCATGGCGCGATGGGCCACACGATTGTGGTCGCTGCCAACGCATCTGATCCAGCGGCAATGCAATACCTGGCGCCTTTCGCTGGTTGCACTATGGGTGAGTACTACCGGGACCGAGGTGAGGACGCGCTGATCATTTATGATGACCTGTCCAAGCAGGCCGTGGCGTATCGGCAGATCTCTCTTTTGCTGCGAAGACCGCCCGGCCGAGAAGCTTATCCAGGTGACGTGTTCTATCTTCACTCGCGACTTCTTGAGCGAGCGGCCAGAGTGAATGCTGACTACGTGGAGCAATTTACCGGTGGCGAAGTGAAGGGGCAAACGGGTTCCCTTACCGCCCTTCCAGTGATCGAAACTCAGGCGGGTGACGTCTCAGCATTTGTACCCACGAATGTGATCTCAATTACGGATGGTCAAATCTTCCTTGAGGCGGACATGTTCAACGCAGGGATCCGGCCCGCCATGAACGCGGGCATTTCGGTTTCTCGAGTCGGCGGTGCGGCACAAACAAAGATTGTAAAAAAGCTGTCGGGCGGTATCCGAACTGCGCTGGCGCAGTACCGCGAACTCGCGGCATTCTCACAGTTTGCGTCAGACCTCGATGATGCGACCAAGGCGCAGCTAGAACACGGTGAGCGCATTACCGAGCTGATGAAGCAGAAGCAATATGCGCCGCTTTCAATCGCCGAGATGGGCGTGTTGCTCTATGCGGGTAACGAAGGTTATCTGCAGGATGTTGAGGTAGCAAAAATTGGCGACTTTGAATCAGCGTTGCTGGGCTACATGCGATCCGAATGCGGTGAGGTGATGCAAGCGATCGAGTCCGACGGTGGTTGGGACGACGATCGTGAGGCCGCCTTTAAGTCTGCGCTCGAAACGTTCAAGTCGACCCAGACCTGGTAATTACGAATGGCTGTTGGCAAGGAAATCCGCACCAAGATCTCGAGTATCCAAAGTACTCAGAAGATCACCAGCGCGATGGAAATGGTAGCGGCGAGCAAAATGCGGCGCGCCCAGGACCGCATGGAGCTGGGCAAGCCCTATGCTCATCGTATGCGCGCCGTGGTCGGCCACATCGCTAATTCCACACCGGAATACCGCCATGCCTATATGCAGGAGCGCGAGGTAAATCGCGCGGGCTACATCATTGTCTCGACGGATCGCGGCTTATGTGGTGGGTTGAACATCAATTTGTTCAAGGCGGCCATCCAGTCGATGAAGGCGATGCAGGACGAGGGCGTGGAGGTTGAGCTCTGTCTTGTCGGCGCCAAGTCAGCAGGGTTTTTTGCCAGCGTGGGTGGCAACGTCACTGCATCGGTCAGAGATCTTGGTGAAGAGCCAGCCCTGGAAGATTTGATTGGTGGTGTAAAGACCATGTTGGACGCGTACACGGATGGACGCATCGACGCGCTGTACCTCGCGAGCAATGAGTTCGTGAACACCATGACCCAGTCGCCCGAGGTAGAGCAGCTGTTGCCGCTGAAGGCAGACGACAGCGAATCACTGTCGCACCACTGGGATTACGTTTACGAGCCCGATGCGCGGGAGCTACTAGACGCTCTGATGGTGCGATACATCGAGTCACAGGTGTATCAGGCGGTTGTTGAGAACGGAGCCTGTGAGCAGGCGGCGCGGATGATTGCGATGAAAAACGCGACGGACAATGCGGGTGAGCTGATCGAGGAGCTTCAGCTCGTCTACAACAAAGCCAGACAGGCGGCGATTACGCAGGAGCTGGCAGAGATTGTGGGAGGCGCCGCAGCCATTGGCTGATGACGCGCTTCTCTGGAATGAACGCACGCAGCGTGAAGACCGCTGCACAGAATGTGAAACGAGGACCGGAAAATGAGTAGCGGAAAGGTCGTACAGGTTATC
>CALKMV010000021.1 GCA_938091485.1 uncultured Luminiphilus sp. | reverse complement strand
AATCATATGCTCTAGCACTTTTGGGCCGGCGAGACTGCCGTCTTTGGTCACGTGTCCCACCAGGATCAATATGGTGCCGGTTTGTTTCGCATAGCGCGTCAGTTGGGCGGCGCAGTCGCGTACCTGAGACACACTACCGGGCGCCGAGGTCAACGTCTCGCTATGCACCACTTGAATGGAGTCGACAACGAGAATTTTGGGCACCAATGACTCAGCTGACGCGAGAATCGCGTCGACATCGGTCTCTGCCATCAACTGCAATTGATCAGTGGGCAGGCCAAGGCGTTTCGCGCGCAACGCGATTTGCTCGGGGGACTCCTCTCCCGTGACGTATAGCGCGGAATGATGGGCCGCGAGCTGACAGAGCGCCTGCAGAAGCAGTGTGCTCTTGCCCGCCCCCGGGTGACCGCCAATCAGAATGCTCGAGCCCGGCACCAGCCCGCCGCCCAGAACCCGGTCAAATTCATCGAATCCCGAACCCAACCGAGGCAGATCCACTACCGCAACATCTTCAAGGCGCTGTATGGGGGCCACCGACCCCGCATAGCCTGCCCGACCCGCTGAGCGCGAATTGGGCGCTTTTTTGGCTGGGGCACTCAGGCGAATTTCCGACAGGGTGTTCCAAGCATGGCATTCACCACACTGACCCTGCCACTTGGGGAAATCAGCCCCACAGTCATTGCAGACAAATGCGGTTTTTGCCTTCGCCACGCGAAACTCTCCGGAAACTGATCGTAATTGCTGAATTGGTGGAGGTAAGTCGGTATCCTACCAGACCGCTTTACTCAGTCCGCATCAAAATGCCTCCCGCTTCACTCATTCCCGACCGGCAACTGACCTTCTCGCCCGAGCTGGCCGAGACAATTGGTTTGGAGGAAGCCGTTTTGCTGCAGGCTCTAGCGAGCCATCTGAGCGAGGTTGACGATTGGGCTCCATTATCGATTAAGGCGTTGCAACCAACCTTGTCATTTTGGTCGCCAGATCACATTGCTACGCTCATCACAAAGCTGGTGGCGCTGGGCATCATCAACCAGAAAACGAGTCAGGACCCCGAGGTGATCCTGCTGAGTGCGGTGGGCAACATTGCAGGGAACGCACAGGGGGAGACACGCTTAAGCACCGCCCCCTCCGCGCTCGAAGACCATGGCTGGCAACCTAGCGATGCATTACTGGAGCTTCTGGTGCTCAATCATGGGATCCCGAGATCATTCGTTGACGCCGCTGCACCCGCGTTTTCCCCCTCACAAGGCAGCGAGGCGGAAACCCAGTTTCGGCAACATATACTGGCGCGCTGGCGCGAGAGCCAGGCGCAGGAAGCAAAGCCACCGACAGTGCACGCATTTGAGATCACCACTCCGCCACCTTTTGGGCGGGACTGGATACCCAGTCAAGACGCGCTCGATATCTTGGCTCAAGCAGGTATCGATATCGTCTTTGCGGAATCGGTACGAGCAGAGTTCATCCTCTACTGGAGTGAGCGCGGCGGACCGCCAAGAGAAGTCAACAGCCGCTTCGTCGAACATGTGCGCCGGCGGTGGCTCAAGCACACCAGCCAGATGCATCACAGCACCGAACCCACGCGGATACCTCGCAACTGGCAACCCGATGCGTCAGTCTATGAGACGCTGCGGTTGGCAGGTATCGAAGAGACTGATGCCCGAGCGCTGCTGCCCGAATTTGTGATGTACTGGGTGGACAGTAATGAGGTACATACCTCTTGGAACAGTAAATTCCTGCAGCACGCAAAACGCCAGTGTCGTAGCGCAGGGTATGGAGAACAACATGGCGGAGAAACAGGACGCGGCAGCGCTGGCGGCGGCCATCGCTCAAAAGACCGAAGTCTCAGCGACGACCTCACCGACACCAGTTGGGCCAACTGATCCGGGAGCACCGCCGGACTCGCAGTTGATTGAGGCGATCAATCAGGTCTTCGCGCTCTTTCGGTTGAACTACCACAACCAATATTACGCGGCCTGGTCCGATGCCGAGCAGGTGAGCCAGGTCAAACGGCTTTGGCTTGAGGCGCTCGACGCCTACCCCACTGCGGTCATACTGCGCGCCGCACAGCACGCCATCGAGCACAGCGACTACTTACCCACGCTGAACCGCATGATTGAGGCATGTCGGCACTGCCTAAGCGATTTGGGTCTCCCCTCGCCCCACGATGCTTACCGACAAGCGTGTCTGGCGCCCTCGCCCAAAACTGATGCGCCGTGGCAACATCCGGCGGTCTATCTTGCCGGGCGCGACAGCGACTGGTTTTTTTTGGCAAATGAGCCGGAATCAAAAACCTGGCCCGTATATCGAGAACACTACGAGCGGTGGGTCAGTCGAGCCGCTCGCGGTGAAGTGCTGGAAGGTCCTGAGCGGGTTGCATTAGCGGCTCCCGCCGAGCAGGAACCCAGTTCGGAAGAGCAGGTCACGCATCTCGCGCGGCTAAGAAAAGAAATCGGTCTTTGATCAACCCCGACCAAGCGCTCGGCTCTCAGCTCTCAGCGCCCCACTTTTCGATCGCTTCTCGCACCAATCGCGCCTGATCTGACATCACCTGCTGCTTGATCGTCATCAGGGAAGCGTTGGCTTCGGTACACGCCTGCTCCAGCTCACGCGCCGCCGCCGACAGCATGGGCGCATGCATATTGGCGCTAGTGCCCTTGATGCGATGCGCGATCTGCCTCAGTACCTCAGCGTCGCTATCGGCACTTGCCTGCTCGCTGGCGGCAACATCTGAGGTTAATTCACCGACGAACTTGGACAGCACTGAAGCGACAATCTGCTGATCGCCACCGAGCATCTCGAGCAACGCGGCAAAATCGATGGGCGCAGGCATCTGGTTCATGGCGAGAAGATCTCAGACGCGCGCGCAATCAAAGCGAGAGCGCCGAATCAGTAACCGGCATAGTCGTCCCGAGCAAGATTTTCAAACCGGGTGAATTCACCCTGGAACGCCAGACGGCAGGTGCCAATCGGACCATTTCGCTGCTTGCCGATAATGATCTCTGCCACACCCTTATCAGGTGAGTCTTCGTGGTACACCTCGTCCCGATAAATGAACATCACCACATCGGCATCCTGCTCAATCGCACCCGACTCTCGCAGATCCGAGTTGACAGGCCGCTTGTTGGGCCGCTGCTCGAGCGCTCGATTTAACTGTGAAAGCGCCACCACTGGGCAGCGGAATTCCTTGGCGATCGCTTTCAGGTTTCGGGAGATTTCCGAAATCTCCGCCGTACGGCCCTCAGCGGCGCCAGCTACACGCATCAACTGCAGGTAATCCACCATGATCATAGCCAGATCACCATGCTCCCTCGACAGTCTGCGCGCCCTCGCCCTGATCTCTGTCGGCGTCAACGCCGGCGTGTCATCAATGAAGATCGTGGTCTCTTTCAACTTCGCCATCGCCGCCGACAACTTGGGCCAGTCATCCTGATGCAACTTGCCCGTGCGCAATCGGGACTGATCGATCTTGCCCAGTGAGGCCATCATCCTGACCACCAATTGCTCCGCGGGCATTTCCATGGAGAAAACCAGAATCGGCTTTTCCGTGTGGGCGGCCGCGTTCTCGACCAGATTCATGGCAAAACTCGTTTTACCCATTGAGGGACGACCCGCCACAATCACTAGATCCGACGGCTGCAGCCCCGAGGTTTTCTTGTCCAGATCAATGAATCCGGTGGTGAGACCGGTGATGTCACCGCCCGTATTGTAGAGCTCTTCGATGCGCTCCAGCGCACCCGTTAGCAGTGGGGCCATGCCTTGAGGACCACCCAGTTTCGGGCCGCTCTCCGAGACCGTCATGATGAGCCGTTCGGCTTCATCAACCAGCTCCTCCGCACTGCGACCCTCTGGGTTGAAGCCCGCGGTCGCTATATCCTGCGCTGCACCAATCAGCTTTCTGAGCAGCGCTCGCTCCCGAACAGCGCGGGCATAAGCGCTGACATTGGCGGCAGTGGGCGTCTGCTCAACGAGATCTGCAAGGTAGGTATGGCCGCCGGCCGCGTCCAACTCACCCGTTGCCAGTAACCGATCGGCGACGGTGATGACGTCAATCGGTTCGTTACGATCAACGAGAATGGCGATCTGACGGAAGAT
The DNA here is from genome assembly GCA_938091485.1 of uncultured Luminiphilus sp. GTDB lineage: Bacteria > Pseudomonadota > Gammaproteobacteria > Pseudomonadales > Halieaceae > Luminiphilus. The sequence continues at coordinate 5,715 of CALKMV010000021.1, read as the reverse complement.
AGCCCGGTGCTCAGGCCGATAAAAGTCGCTGGCATCGACCAGCTCGGCAATGACGTCCCAGCTCTCGGGTACCAACAAGATACCCCCTATGACCGAGCGTTCTGCCTCGACCGACTGGGGTTGCATGCGGATTCGCGAGATGTCCGAATCCTGAGGTTTTGCCGACTCCAAGGTGTTGCCTTCTTTTTTGCCTGATCAGCCGGTGTAGCACCTAATCATCGATGCATAAACGCCGCCGGGCCGATTAGATTAACCGCGACCGGAGAGAACTGCCAGAAAAGATCTGCGCTTAAGGTGAGCGCCCCGAAAAACCGTGGCGCCGAAGATGTTACGCGGGGCGGGAGCCCCGCAGTGCATTACTCAGCGACGATATGGATCGCAACAGAGGTTGATACCTCTGCGTGGACCTGAATCATGATCTCAAACTCGCCAAGCTCGCGGATCACGCCCTCAGGCAGCCGGACTTCCGACTTGTCGACTTCGCAACCAGCAGCGGTCAGTGCATCGGCAATATCCCGGGTTCCCACGGAACCAAACAGCTTGCCTTCCTCGCCAGCAGTCGCCGCGATTTCGATCGCACCGAGGGCAGCCAACGCCTCGCCACGAGTCTCCGCGGCAGACAACGTTTCTGCGGCTACCGATTCCAGCTCCGCACGGCGGGCTTCAAACTTGGCCACGTTGTCTTCCGTCGCCGGCACCGCCTTGCCCTGCGGGATCAGAAAATTACGGCCATAACCGGGTTTCACATCAACCTTGTCACCCAGCGTACCGAGATTGCCAATGTTTTCGAGCAAAATGACTTCCATCGTTCTTTCCTCTGCTGGCCGTGTGAACGGCCGACTCCTATCAATTCCTGCTCGGTAGCCTAGGCGCCACCAGAGCCCTTGCCAGAGGGACTCGCCCATCTGGCCCTGAAATCAGCGAATGCGTCTACCACGACACATCCCACCCATACCCACTTCATCGGATCGAGCACGATCCACAGCACGTACATCAGGGTCAACCAAGCGACCCCTTTATTTGCGCGGGCTGCATAGGCGTGGACCAACGCAAACCCGACGATGGTGAGCGGCAGTACCGCGGCCGCACTCCAGACCCGCCAATCAGTCCCCATCCACCACAATCCACCTGCCACCAGCGCCATGGCTATCACGGCACCGGTCGGCAACTTCAGCGCGCGAAACTCGCCGCCAAAACCCCCGGGATTGTAGAGGGCTGCCTGCCAGTAACGCCCCAGCATCAGGCTGAGCAAAGCAATCACCGCGTTACCCGTCGCCAACAACGCTGCAACTTGAGGGACCGCTAGCGAGTTGAACGCCAACTCTCCCGACCCCTCTTGCTGGAGATCCTGCTCCAGCTGGGTGAGAGCCTGGTTAAATGTTGCCACCAGGTCCTCCAAAAATGGGCCATTTAGCAGGGTCAGCGCCAATCCGCTAAGCAATGCCAGCGGCACGCTGGCCATCACTGCCAATGACAGGCTGACGCTCTCCCTGAGGACAATCGCCAGACCGTATGCTCCCAGCAACAACATCGCGCTACCCGTATCACCGGTCATCGCCGTGATGATCACTGCGGGCAATAAAGCCCACAGCGCCAACCAACCGCCGGAAGCCGTTCCCTTTCTCAGGGTAACCAGTACGATGGCCGCCGCACTGATCCAGCCAAATAACAAGCTGCCCGACCCTAATACCGCGATGCCGAGCGCCTGCCACCGGCCGCGCATGATGAATTCAGCGAGGCCGCGCATCAGTAACGCTTAGTTATGAGCGTCTGTGTAAGGCAGCAGCGCCAAGTAGCGCGAGCGCTTAACCGCGGTCGCGAGCTGACGCTGATACTTGGCCTTTGTCCCGGTAATCCGGCTCGGCACGATCTTGCCGGTCTCTGAGACATACTGCTTGAGGGTGTCCAAATCTTTATAGTCGATCTCGGTCACGCCCTCGGCGGTGAAACGGCAAAACTTTCTACGTCGAAAAAAACGTGACATGGCTTATTCCTCGGTCGTTTCTTCTGTGGCTGCTTCCGGTTCCTCGGCAACGGGCTCCGGCGCCTCTTCCTCAGCAGGAGCCTCGGCCGTCTCGGCCGCAGCACGGCGGGCGTCATTGTCCTGACGCTCCTGATACCGGGCCTTACGCTCTTTATCCTCGCGCTCGGCCTTCATGATCAGCGACTCTTCTAGCACGGGCTCATCGCGACGAATCACGAGATTGCGAATGACAGCGTCGTTATAGCGAAAGGTCGTGGTCAACTCTTCCATCGCCTCATTGGAGGCCTCGACGTTCATCAGCACATAGTGCGCCTTGTGGATTTTGTTGATGTGATAGGCCAACTGACGTCGACCCCAGTCTTCCAGACGATGCACAGTCCCGCCATCTTTTGTGATGACGTTGCTGTATCGCTCGATCATTCCGGGGACTTGTTCTGACTGGTCCGGATGGACCATGAACACAACTTCGTAGTGTCGCACTCGCGTACTCCCTATGGTTTAAAGCCACCCGTCACGCGGTGTGGCAAGGAGGATGGGCCTTTTTTCAGGGCCCGACCAAATTTTGAGGGGCGGAGTCTACAAAGGCCTTCGTTGCTTTGCAACGTAGCAATTTGGCATCTGATGTCGCGGCGTTACACCTTGTGGGCGCGTTGCCTGACTGCCTCGAACAGACAGATTCCCGTCGCAACCGAGACATTGAGACTCGAGACGGACCCTGCCATGGGCAATCTGACAATGAAATCGCATAGATCCCGGGTAAGACGGCGCATGCCCGCGCCCTCTGACCCGAGCACCAACGCACAAGGCCCGCTCAGATCCTGCTCATACAGCGTCTCTTCCGCCTCACCATCGGTGCCGATCACCCAGACACCCGCTTGCTTCAGGGCCTCGATCGTTCTGGCCAAGTTAGTCACGCGCGTCCAGGGCACTGTCTCGGCAGCGCCACTGGCCACCTTCCGTGCCGCGTCGTTGACGTCAGCGCTTTTATCTTTAGGGAAGATCACTGCAGTGGCCCCTGCAGCGTCCGCGCTGCGTAGGCAAGCGCCCAGGTTATGGGGGTCCGTCACCCCATCAAGAATGAGAATGAGCGGAGCGGCCACCTGCGAGAGAAGTTCACTGAGATCCGCTTCACTCATCATTCCCACAGCCTCAGCGCCCACCGCGGGATCGAGCACTGCGACAACACCTTGATGACGTCCTGTGACCAGTGTATCGAGCTCCGACTTGGAGCAAGACAGCACAGACACGCCTTGATTTCGACACAGCTCGCAGAGCGCCTGCATCCGCTTGTCCTGCCGGTCTGCTTGAACATGAAGTGCCGCAACACGGCGCGGCTCTCTGCGAATCAGACTCTCCACCGCGTGATAACCATATGCGGTATCACTCATGGTTCACCGCCCTTTTTTGCCCGCAGGAGACTCCTTGCCAGACCGCCGCTTTGCGGCGGATGCTTTGCCCGGCTTGGATGCTTTTGCAGGCCGGCCCGAGGTCGCTGTTTTTTTTGAGTTCGCCGACTTGGGGGACTTTGCAGATTTTGATTGCTTGGGAGGCCGTTGGCCCGATTTGCGCCCGTTAGCACCGCTTTGATTTTCTCCATTGGGACCAGTTTGGCGTCGCCGCGATTTTTTAGCTCGCCTCTCTGAGGCTGGCTCACCATCAGCTTGGCGCCTAGATGTTTTGCCACGCTTGGAGGGCGCAACCCCAGCCAGTTCTAGATCGATTTTTCGATCGTCGAGGTCCACCCGGGCGACCCTGACCGTAACAGCCCCGCCCAGCTGAAAGACCTGCCGAGTGCGCTCACCGATCAAACGCTGCTTCGCCTGGTCAAAATGATAATAGTCCCCGGGTAAAGCACTGATGTGTATCAAGCCCTCAATGTACAGGTCGCTCAATTCAACAAACACGCCGAAGTTCGTTACGGCGGCAATGACTCCTTCAAACTCCTCGCCGATCCGGTCCTTTAGAAACTCGCATTTAAGCCAAGCATCGACTTCCCGCGTCGCGTCATCCGCACGACGCTCGGTCATCGAACATTGCTCACCGAGTGCGACCATCGCGCCCGTGTCGTAGGGGTACATTCTCTCGCGCTTGAGTGCGCGCGCACCTTTGACCCGTTGTATGTGCGCGCCTTTACCCCGACCTCGGATCGCTGCGCGAATCGCACGGTGCACCAGTAGATCAGGGTAACGCCGAATGGGAGATGTGAAATGCGCGTAGGCTTCGTAATGGAGGCCAAAATGCCCGGCATTTTCAGGTTGGTAGACGGCCTGTGACAACGAGCGCAGCAACATGGTCTGCACAATGTGGCTGTCATCGCGACCTTCCACCCTGCCGAGCAATGACTGGTAGTGCTCAGGGGTAGGTTTAAGGCCACCGGGAAGATCCAGCGACAGCTCACCTAAAAAGGCCCGGAGGTTCTCAAGCTTCTCAGCACTGGGCCCCTCATGAACGCGGAACAGTGAGGGCTGCTCAAGCGCTTCAAGGAACTGCGCGGTGGCCACATTGGCAATCAGCATGCACTCCTCGATCAATTTGTGGGCGTCGTTGCGCTGCACGGGCTTGATGGCAGCGATCTTGCGCTGCTCATCAAACAGAATCCGGGTTTCCTGGGTGTCGAAATCAAGCGCCCCGCGTTGCTCACGCGCACTGCGTAGCACCTTGTAAAGTCGATACAGGCGATCAATCTCCTCACCGCGTTCAGCAGGAACCTGATGACTCCAGCCGTCGGCAATAACGGCACCTACGTCGGTGTAGGTTAGCCGGGCATGGGAATGAATCACCGCCTCGTAGAAGGTGTAGTCCTGCAGCTGACCGCTACGGTCGATATGCATGTCGCAGACCATCGCCAGTCGATCGACCTGCGGCTTTAAAGAGCACAAGCCATTTGATAGCACTTCGGGGAACATGGGCACGACCCGCTCGGGAAAGTACACCGAGTTACCCCTGATACTGGCTTCCTCGTCGAGCGCGGAGCCTACCGGGACATAATGGGAGACATCGGCAATCGCCACGCGTAGCCGAAAACCCTCCCGGGTTTCCTCGCACCACACGGCATCATCAAAATCTTTGGCGTCCTCACCGTCAATGGTGACAAACGGGACATCGCGCAGATCTACCCTGTGGGTTTTATCTGCTTCAGCGGGCTCTTCACCCAACGCGCCAGCCTCACCTAGGACCTCATCCGGCCACTCCCAGGGTATGCCGTGGGCGCGGATTGCCACGTCGATCTCAAGCCCGGGGTCGAGATGATCGCCGAGCACTTCCTCCACCTCACCCTTGGCACCCAAAGTGGCCGAGGGATAATCAGTAAGCACCACCGACACAAGCTGCCCGTGGCGCGCGCCGCCCTTGGCCTTGGGGGCGATAAGAATGTGGTTTCGTATGCGCGTGTTGTGGGGCAGCAGAAAACCAATGCCGCTCTCCTCCATGTATCGGCCCACCACCTTGGTATGCGCTCGCGTCAGCACCTCAACAATCTGACCCTCGGCTCGGCCACGACGGTCGAGGCCCGCGACCGAGACCAGCACCTCATCACCATCGAATACCTGGTACATCTCACGGGCGGAGAGAAACAAATCCTCTGCTTCTTCCTCGAGCGGTCTCGCGAAGCCGTAACCATCGCGATGACCCATGACCCGGCAGCGCAACAAATCCATACGCTTTGGCACGCCATAAGCACCGCGGCGACCCGAAATAACCTGGCCGTCGCGTTGCATTGCGCGCAGGCGTTT
>CALKMV010000020.1 GCA_938091485.1 uncultured Luminiphilus sp. | reverse complement strand
GAATCCGTGGCGTCGATGGCGTGTTGAAGCTCACGGGCGCTGTCCTCTGAACGAGTCAGTACCGTGAGCGCTGCGACATCCTGCCCCATGAAACCATTGCCGATCGCCGCAAGCTCTTTACGCATACTGTCACCCACCATGACCACACGCTTGCCCTGAAGCTTGTTCAGGTCGGTCTGGCTGGGGGGTAACAATAGCTCGCCCTCGGTCACGGAGCGGTCAAACTTCAGTCCGCCCGAGGGATGGAACGTTTCGCCACTGACAATGTCATCGGCGAGGTGAAACACAGTAGAAAGACCAACCTGTTCATCGGTTGGCATCTTGTGCAGATGGAGTCGGTTCAGAATGCCTGACTCAATCTGCGCAGCGGATTTCTTGGATTCCGCCGTATCGAAGAACGGTTGCGGCGCGTCGACGAACGCCTCCATAAAGGCATCGCGTTGCTCGGCGGTTAGAATGCCGCCGTTGACTAGACGGTCCACCAACTTAGTGGCAATGCCTTCGTGCATCAGGAAGCGCGAGGAGTTCCCTGCGCCGCCTGCATCAATCACCTGGCCGACCAGGCGAGTCAGTGCCTTGGGCATGTCATTGCCGGAGGGCAAATTGGCCACATCATTGACGGCCAACGCCATAATGGTATCGACACTGAGGCCTTCCTTGAGGTCACTCAGGATGGCTTTGTGCACCTGATTCAGGCGCTTGTTCTCGAGTACCAGCCGGCCGCGACGGTCAAACAGACCGGGTGCATCACCGAGGCCGCGCAGTCGAGCACCGTCCACCGGTCCCGGTGCGAGGGCGTTGATTTGGATCTCAGGTCCCAGATGCCGCGACAGGATCTCGGCCAAGACTCGTTGGCCTGCCTTAGATACAGCGTAGTCGCCCCGGTTGGGGTAGGCCACCGCGACGTACTTCTCACCGCCAAAGTAGCTTGATACGTTCAGGATAGAGCCCTTGCCTTTGTCCTTCATCACCGGGCCGAACTTGCGGATAAGCGAGTAGTTGGAGATCAGATTGGCTTCCATGGTGCGGTTCCAATCTGCCAAGGTCATATCGACCACCATCTCTTCCGCGCCCGAGATACCGGCGTTATTGATCAGGAAGTCGACATTGCCAAAGAGTTCGATGGCACGGTCATACAGCGCATCCAGCGCTTTGGGATCGCCCACATCGATATCGGCCATGATGCTAACCCGCGTATCGGCCTGCGGGTAACCAATGCCGCGCAGTTCTTCAACGATCTCATCCCGCGCTTCTTCCAGCTTGGCCGCACTTCTAGCGCTCAGCAGTACGCGACAGCCGGCAATCGCAAGGTAACGGCCCAATTGCAAACCGATACCCAGGCTGCCGCCCGTGATAACGGCGGTTTTGCCTTTATGCAGACCAGGGAGCACGCGCATCAGCGGTGTCGGCATGGATTCCTTGCCGGTGGCGCGCTTGATGCTTTTTGGAATCCACAGGTTGATCGGGTCCATCTGCCGCACGCGGTTTGTCAGCGTGGCGGCCCAGTCAGCCGCGAAAGTCAGGTTGTCTTTGTCTTCGCTGTCATAGCGGACCAACTGGTTGGGCCGCACGGCCCATTCCAGCTCGCCTGCGTTGAGTAGCGTCTCGTCTTCGTGACGCCAGCCGCGGATTAATGCCTCGATGGATGCGCGAATGACCTCATTGAGTAGGTTGCCATGGGTGTCGCTACCATTGGTGGCATAGGTGATGGCTGGCGGCTCGCACTTTCCGAACCAGCGCGAGAGATTGCTCGCCAGCATGCTGGCAAAGGCAACCGGTGCCACGACTTCTTCGCGAACAAAGTTCTCGACGTCTTCGTCAGTGGCGCCGCAGAGTGAGTGGCCATAGTGACCGTTAGGCTTACGCGGCAACACAACCACACCATCAAGACGCCCAAAGTGATCGTCGATAAATTGCAAGGTGCGATCAACCGATTCGCGTCGCAGCGGATCAAGGTGCGACAGCTGAATTTCATCCAGCCCCTTGGTCTGGATTAGCGAACGCGCATGACCGACAGATTCCAGTGAGCGGAACGCCAATAGCACATGGGCGCCACTGTTGATGTGACGCTCGGCGTAGGTCAAAGCTTGCTCGTAGTCGGAACCACCCAGAATCAGTACGACGTGATTGGTGAGGTCTTCGAGGCGCTTATCCGGCCAAGACACCAGTTGCGAACGACTCTGCGCCGGCACCTGCATGCCGTTAGTCACCTCAACGTGGTGCCCGGATACCGCTGCTGATTCTTCGGAGGCCAGCCAGACGATGCCGTTCGCCACGTCCGTTGGTGTGGGGTAGCGGTACTCCAGGCCCTCCTCGCCATTGTTGCGCGTGGTAATCATGAGATCGCGGAATTCCTGGCTGGTGCTGCCCGGCGCAATATTTTGTAGCTCGTCCATGCGGGCGAACACGGTATCAATGCGCTCCGATTCGATGGGCCCGGGGAATAACGTATTGACCCGGATGCCGCGCTCTTCGCCTAGCTCCAATGCAAGGCCTTTGCCAAGCGCGTTCAAACCCGACTTCGGTACGACGTAGGGAATACGACCGTAATAGTGGGTGCGCGAGAAGATCGTCGATACGTTGACGATCGTGCCGCCGTCGCTCAAGTGCGAGGCCGCAGCCCGCGCCATGTTCCAGGGCGCGCCTAGCAGATTCATGGCTGAATCGAACATGGTTTGGTCAGAACCGGCTGACCGCATTTCGACATCGGTAAAGGGAATGTCACGCAGCGTATATTTGGGGCCTGCGGCGCCGGCGTTGTTGACCAGCACGTCTAGCTTGCCAAAGGTATCCACCGCTCTTGCGACGATGTCCCGGCAAACTTGAGGATCTGCACAGTCGCCGACGATTGTAGTGATGTTTTCGGCGTCGAAGCCTTCTTCAGCCAGCTCCTCGACAAAAGCATCCAGCTTACTTTGGTCGCGGCCGGTCATCGTGACCATGGCGCCTTCCCGCAGCAAGTGACGGGAGATATAGCGGCCTATGGAACCCGCAGCACCAGTGAGAACGACAGATTTGTTTTCGAGCCGGCGCCCTGCGAGAGACTGAGCAATAACAGTGTTGGATAAGTTTGACATATCGTTCATCTAAGCGCTCCGGCTGATCCTGTTTCGACTTTGGCAATCACTTCGCCGCGCTCGGCTGCGTCACGCAGTGCCCAGGCGCGGTAAAGCTCGTCTTTGGTTTTGAGCCCCATACGCGGTAACGCATGGGTAACAACATAGTTAGCACCGCCGTGGCGGTTCTCCCACATCGCCTGATGGATCTCGGCGATGTCTTCGATGGGTCGCGCCAGAGGCGGCAGTACATCGATCTGAGCGGCGGCGATTCGTTGCTGCATTTCCGCAAATTCACGCGCGGTATTGAGGTGCGTACCGCGAATCTCCGCGCTGGGCATGATGATTCGACGCTGCCGCATCCAAACCTGTGGCGCATAGAAGGTAAAGCGTTGCCCGCTCAGCTCCTCGGCGTAGACCACCTTGCCCACATTGGGTTTCACAAGCGAAGTGGCGAGGGCGAGGCCGTCGCGACCGGCACGTTCGAACACCACGTCGGGCAAGCCACGCTTGTCGAGGGTGTTGCGCAGGAAGGGTGCGATCGCCGAACCAATGGGCTTCAGCGTGCGATCCGAGAACAATCGAACGGCTTCCTTGAACGCCTGTGATTCGGTGAACGGGTTGGGCATTTGCGCAAACGGCCCGGGCGGGTCGTAGTCATCGCCCAGACGTCGCTCAATTTCCTCGAGACTCACGACGCCTTTAACCTGTGCGCCAAAGCCCAGGGAGTTCACAAACTCACGTTGCGGCACCGTGTCCACCAGAACGGCAATCTGCGCTCCGCGCTGGCAGCCCACTTCAATGGCTTCAATCGCCACCCGATCCACAATGCCGTCCTCGGCACCGGGTCCGTAGACAATCAGCAGGCTCTGACCGGCACGCAATCCGGCGCGTGTAAACATCTCGGACGGGCTAGAGCTGCCTTGCTTACCCATAAAGGTGAAGCGATAGCCCGAAGAAGCGCCGTAGAAGGTCAGCACGCCGCCTTCACCCAAGGTCTGGAAAGAACGAGGGAAGGCTGTCTCACCTGCGTGGGAAACAACGTAATCGATACTGCCGCCCGCAGCAGCTTCAGTCGCCGCGACAAAGCCTGCCCCCTGCGCTTCCCAACTCGCCCACTTGGCGGGGTCATCAGGCACAGGAGTGAAGGCATCTGCCCACTGCGGATCTTTTCGATCAACTGCGGCGCCGCCAACCGCTTCGACTCTTGCGGCGCGCTCTGCATTGGAGACCATGCCCACCACATCGAGCCCGCTGCTCACGGCGCTGCGCAAACAGTCATAACCCGTCCCGGTCGAAGCGCCCTCAACGAACAGCCGCTTGCTCGGCTCGATGTCGAGCGTGTGATACAGCGCCCGGTGAATCGTGCCTAGTGTCAAACCATAAGAACCCGCTTCTTCAAAGCTCAGGCTGGGCAACTTGGGATGCAACTGCGGGCCTTGCACCGCCAGGAACTGTGCGTGGCTGCCGTCATTGCGCTCGTAACCCTGAATGCGGAAGTCGGCCGCCATAGGGTCCAGGCCCTGGTCGGGGGAAAGCAGTTCGCTCTGACCCGAGTAAACGGTGCAGACATCGCCTACCGACAAGCGCCCCTCGGCAATCAACTCACTGCCAAGCCGCACGATCATTGCCACTCCGCCGGAGCCTGTGACCTGCACATCGGCGTCTCGTGCATCGAAGGGCGATACCGGGATGCCGGTAATGGCCCAGATGTCATTGAAATTCATCTCAGATGCCAACACGTACACCAGCGCCTCGTTGGGTTCTGGTTCAGGGGTTTCGAAGATCAGCTTGATCTCGGCATCGATCGGGTCGCCGTGCGCGGGCTTGCCGTCCTCGGCTGACTTAGGGACGCCGTAGCCGTATTGATAACGGGGAACCGGCGTGACTCCCGGGAAGAAGCTGGCGCCCATGGGAAGCAGCTCTCCCGACGCCAGCAGTTCATCGACCTGTTCGCCCGAGGCAGTCGGAGAAATGTCAACGTATTGGGTCGGCAGCGGTGCACTGCGCTTCTCTAGGAAAGCTGTGATCCCCGTTGGCCCCGATTCAGGGTCACAAACTGCTTCGGCAAACAACTCAGCCTCGTGGAGCAGGCCAGCCGCCTGTCCCTTTTCAGCTCCCACGGCCACCGCGTCCAGCACACGCGCCACCTGCTTTTCGCGCCCACTGGCGCGGATCTGTGACAGCGCCTGTTGCAACGCTGGCTGCTCAAGGATGGAATCTGAGTAGGGGATCGCCTGGTCGCGCGCTGCCAGTGCCTTCTGGTGCTCTTCCTGCGCCGCAGCCAGGGGTCCTTGTTGGCTAAAGTAGTCGCGCAGCCGCTCCATCGCGATCTCCACAGGAGAGGCTGCTGCTTCTGTGACGACCTCGTCTACCAGACCGCACTCGATGGCCTCTGAAGTCGAAATATTGCGCCCACTCACCATCAGGCGCAGTGCTTCCGCCATGCCTGCATCGCCGCGCCGACGATGCAGTTTTCGCACCAGTCGCTGTGTGCCGCCATAGCCCGGCAATAGATTCAAATTGATTTCGGGCTGACCAAACTGTGCGTGCTCTGCGGCAATCACATAGGAACAGGCGAGTACCAGTTCGTTGCCGCCACCCAGAGCCGGGCCATTCACTGCAGCGATCACCGGTTTGCCCAGCTGCTCCAAAGCAGCAAATGCAGCTTGCGCGGCATTAGGCGGCGTGCGTGCCGATTCGAGATCACCGGCCTCGCCCACTTCTAGCAGCTCTTTCACATCGGCACCTGCAACAAAGGCACCTCGGGCGCCGGTAATCACCACCGCGTCCACGTCGTCCTGATGCTCAAGTTGCTGCACAACGGTATGAAGCTCGTCGAGGGTCCGCTCGTTCAATGCGTTGACAGGCGGGTGGTTGATCACCAGCAGCGCGACTTTGTGATTGTCGTCCAAGCGATGGGTTTCCACTCGCAGATAGCGCCACGTCTGAATGATCTGTCGCGCTTCGGCCAGGCGACCGAAGTCGCGCCACTGCGCGACGGCACTCTGAATTTCTTCAACCGACTCGGGGTTCCGTAATGTAGATAAGTCGCCCAACGGCTGGTCGAGCAAAATGGCGCGCAGGGTGCGACGCATGTACTTGCCCGAGCGTGTTTCGGGGAACGCTGAGACCACTAAAAAGTCTGACGGCACCGCGGTGGCGCCTTTTTCAGTGCGCACTAGATTCTGCAGTCGCGAAAGATCTTCATCGGAGAGTTTGCGGCCTGCTGCAGCCACAAGGAACGCAACGGGCGTTTCGCCTTTTTCATCATGGGGCGCACCCACCACGACCACGTTACCCACCGGCGAATCCTGACGCAGGGTTTTGTCGCGCAGGATCGCGCCTTCGATCTCCTCTGTGCCAATACGGTGGCCGGAGACATTGATGACATCGTCTGAGCGGCCATGGAGCGTGAAAGCGCCTTCATCGCCACGACGAGCGTAGTCGCCTTGGGTGTATGTGAGTTCACCATCCCAGCGCTTGAAGTACACCTCGGTGAAGCGATCGATATCGCCTTGCCAGCCATCCGTGCCCAGCGCGTCACCCGCGCCCCATAGTGTTCTGGCCAGATAGGGGTAGGGTTGGGTGATTACCAGCTCACCTTTCTCGCCGGCTTCTGCCTCTCGCCACTGACTGACGCTGCCGCTGCTGCTGGTTTCTTCAACAATGCGGACCTGAGCCTGAATCCAGGGGAGTGGCCAGGTCTTGGCGTCTGCCTCAAGTGGTTTGAAGTCGCCCCACGGGCAAGAGAATACGATGCCGCCATGTTCTGTCGCCCAGTAGGAGTTGATGTAGTGCGAGCAGATATTCTCCATCGCAAACTTCTGCACAGCCGGCGACACCGGTTCAGCACAGAAGGTGCCCACTTTGAGTGTCGACATGTCGTAGCGAGACATTTCCTGCTTGCTCGCCGGATCCGTCATAACGGCTTTCAGGAAGGTGGAACCCGCCTTGAACAGCGTGACCTGATTGCGCTCGATAATGGACGCGAAACGACCCGCATGGGGGAAGAGGGGGGACCCTTCGGCAATGACCGTGGACATGCCAAATGCCAAGGGCGCTGCGATCAGGTACGACTGACCAGTAATCCAGCCCGGGTCACCAATCACATAGAGACAGTCGTCCTGGTTGGCATTGAACACGGTTCGCATGGTGTGAGTGATACCAGACAACCAGCCACCGTGAGTGTGCACAACCCCCTTTGGCTTGCCGGTGGAGCCGGAGGTGTAAATGATGAACAGCGGCCAGTCGGCCTCGACGGGCACTGCCGGAATGTTTGAGCCCACTGCTTTCCAAAAGTCATTATCGCTCAGGCTGTCGAGTGAGGTGCGGTCTGCCACGCCAGCGTCGGCGAGAAACTCAGCTTCGACCTCGGCGATCAGATCGTGCGACCAGCGGTCGCGGCTGTGCTCGACAACGTCATTCCCCGTGTAGCGCACAACAATCACGTTGGTCACGGCATGGCTGACGCTCGCCAGCTCGCTGGCCACGGTGGTGCGAAGTTCAGCAATAATTTCGGCTGCGGTGCCTCGCTCTCGCTCGAGTGCCAAACCCAGCTCGCGCATCACATCGGCCCGCTCCAGTGTGATCTCTCCTGCAACGGCCTCGGTGACCTGCGTTTCGAGTCGCTCAGCGACATCGGCAGGCAGACGAGATTTCAGCGCCTCAGACAGGGCCTGAAGCGCCGCGGGACGCGGCACATAATTATCCAATGCGGGGTCGGCGTAGGTACTTTTATAGGAGACGACCTCGGCGTTGCGATAGCCGCCATCGGCGGTAATCACCACTTTTGCGCCAGCGTCATGAATCCGGTCAGATAGGGTCTTGGCAGAGAAGCCGCCAAACACCGGTGTATAAATCACGCCAAGCCGTTGCGCGGCCAGGATGTAAAAAATCTGCTCGAGAATGTTGGGCAGGTTCAGCGCAATGCGATCGCCGGCGCTCAGGCCCAGACTTTTGAGCACGCGGGCTCGCAAGGCCACCTCAACCAACAGCTCGCGGTAGCTAAGGCGTTGTTCGAAAACTGGCCCGCCGCGCCCTTCATTTTTGGAAGGATCCCACCGGTCACCTTCGAAAACGAGTGCTTGTGTTGCGCCCCGTCCTGACAGGACATGGCGGTCGAGAAGGTTAAAACATGCGTTGGTCTGTCCGCCGACAAACCAGCGGTAAAAGGGTGCTGCGCTGGCGTCCAGTGCTGCCGACCAGGGTGTCCACCCCGCGTCAGCCGAACCCGCTGCACCGGATGCTGCATGCCAGCCCTGCCAGGCGGCGGTATCTGGTTGGGATACCCACTGCTCGCTGCCGGTGTCGTACCAGTGCAGTTCTTTTGCAGCAATCGCTGCATGATAAGCCGCAGGGTCACTGACAGCCCGCGCTCGCGCCTGCTCCTCGTCTTGCTGGGAGCTAAGAATGCCCCAGTCTCCGTCGTGATGTGTCACAACGCCTCCTCTCTCTAGACAGGCGGCGGCTGACAAGCCCCGGAAAAAACCGGTCGCTTGCAGACGCGCACCCCAATGTGTTTCCGGCGATACGGCATGCCCGAAGCGACAGAGTCATCCCCAGAGTGGCCTTCTTTGCGAACTTTGCGAACTTTGCGAACTTTGCGAAGCAGCAAGCGGCCTGTAGACACTGACATATCGGTTACGCCAACTATTACCGTCCGGATCACTTGTTTACGGGTGTCGAAACCGCCAGTGGTGTCCGGTGCGTGGAAGGAGGCGGATGTCGTTAGCTAGATGTCTGATGGGCTGGGCAAGCGATTTAATGTGACGGCCTGCCGCCCCATCGCTATGCTCTGGAATGGGCCGATCTTTAGCGTGCTCAAGGAGCAAGCCATGTCACAACGTAAAAGCCCTCTTGATAAATATCTGGGCACGCTGGGAACCGGCACGGTGCAGTGGATCGGTGTGCGGCCTCACAGGCGCGAACCGCTGCAACCTGTCTCACGAGTAGAGGCGGTGGCTGATCTGGGTCTTGAAGGAGATCACCGTATGTCCAAGACGCCGGGTTCTGGGCGGCAGGTGACGCTTATTTCTCAAGAGTTTATTACCCAAATCGCTGCGCATCTGGGGCTGGCAGATCTCGATCCCGCCAGATTGCGCCGGAATGTCGTGGTGTCAGGACTGAATCTCAATGCCCTGCGCAGGCAGCGGTTCTGGGTCGGTGAGGCACTGATGGAGGCGACGCAGCTCTGCCATCCCTGCGCGCGAATGGAGGCAGAATTGGGTCCCGGCGGCGTTGTCGCCATGTTTGGCTACGGTGGGTTGTGCGCCAAAATTATCCAAAGTGGCGCCATTGAGTGTGGTGCGTCCGTGCGGTTGCTGGAGGCTTAATGGACGTTCTTCAATGGTTCGCTGTCCCTGCGGAACAGGCGGTTTTGGTGGCGGTGTCAGTGGGTCTGGCCGCGTTGATCCGGGCCTTCACAGGGTTTGGGTTCGCCATGTTGGTAGTCCCAGTTTTTTCTTTCTTTTTGATGCCGGGTGACGCCGTGGTGCTCAGTGCCGTGCTGGCTTTTCTACTGGGACTGATCTCTCGCCGCGCCTGGTGGGGTTTATTCCCTGCCTCTCCGGCCAAGCCGATGGTGGCCGGCAGTGTGATGGGCACGGCAATCGGAGTGTGGTTTTTGGCTTCGCTGTCTGTTGCCGAGTTTCAACTGTGGATCGGTATCTCGGTCGTCATCGCATCCGTTGTACTGTCAGCGTTTGTTCCCGCTGAGCGCGCCGCCTCGAACCCGACTGCATTGGTGACTGGTGTGGCCTCCGGTTTGATGAATGGTGCATTTGCCATTCCGGGGCCGCCGGTCATTCTCTATGTGGTGGCGTCGCTCTCCGATCCGGTGAAGTCCCGCGCGTTTCTCATGATGTTTTTCTGGTGCTCGAGTCTGGTGTCTTTGGTCATGTTTGGCGCGGCGGGTCTGATCACCTCACGGCCTTTCCAATTGCTGTGGATCGCCCTGCCAGCGATGTGGCTGGGTAATTGTGCGGGAGATTGGGCCTTTAGCCGCTTTGCCGGTGCGGCTTACCGACCTTTTGTCGTGGGGCTGTGCATTTTGATTGGCTTGTCGATCGCAGCTAATGCACTGATCTGAGGTTGATTACTGTTTGACGTTATCACGCACGATGCGTGCCTTCTGACGTTGCCAGTCGCGGTCTTTTTGACTCTCGCGTTTATCGTGCTGCTTCTTACCCTGCGCAAGCTCGATCCGCGCTTTGACCAAGTGGCCTTTCCAGTAGAGTGCGGTGCAGACACACGTTTGGCCTTTTTGAGTGACCTCGGCATTGATCTTTGCGAGCTCCTTTTTATGCAACAGCAGTTTGCGGGTGCGGGTCGGGTCGGTCACAAAATGGGTCGATACGGTATCCAATGGAGCAATGTTGGCGCCCAATAGAAACGCTTCACCATCTTTCATCAGCACGTAAGAGTCCGTGAGCTCAGCCTTGCCAGCCCGTAGTGCTTTGACTTCCCACCCCGCCAGCGATACGCCTGCTTCAAATGATTCCAACAGGTGGTAGTCGAAGCGTGCTCTTTTATTCTGCGCGATGGTATTGTCAGAAGTCTTGTTGCGTTTGGGTTTCGCCATGAAGCCATTATACGGGCGCCCGTCGGGCACCGCGTCGGTATTCTTCCGCTCCCGTGTCTGGCAGGGGCTGCTCCGGTCTCACGCGCATGTTGGATGACAATATCCCCCAACCTTGGAGAGCGCGAAGCACGTTAGTGCTGACGTTGACCCTTGCCGCCGTGGGTTTGGGCAATCTCCAGCGCCTGCCTTTCCTCATGGGTGAACACGGTGGGGGAACATTCTTTGTGGTCTATGTGTTGGCTTTGTGCGCATTGAGCGTGCCGGTGATGGTCGCCGAGGTAGTGCTTGGGGGTCTCGGCAGAGGCTCTCCCGGCCTCGCACTCCATTGGGCCGCCAGCACTGCCAACAGAGATAGCAGATGGCGACACTTGGGAGTTGCTCAGGCCTTGTTGGCACTTGTGCTTGCGGCAGTGGCGGTACTGACCTCGGTGTGGTGTCTGCATTGGGCGGGTGTGCTGTACTCGGGAGCATTGGCCTCAGCCAGCGCCATCGATATTGCAGGAGAGTTCCTTGCCCATGTCGAGAATCGCCCGGCGCTGTTCTCGAATACCCTGATGCTCTCAGCCGCAGCAGGTACGGTTTCCGCGCTTGGCATACGACTGGGATTAGGGTTTGTCGCCTGGGTGTGTCTGCCTGCTGTGGCGATCACGCTGCTAGGAGTATTGGATTTTGTATTTGTGTATACCGACATGCGCCCCGTGGGAGAGTTTCTGTTTACGAACAGGGCTGATCAATGGCGGGCTGACTCACTGTGGCAGGCGTTGAGCGCGGCGGGCGTCACACTAGGTGCCGGGCTGGGACTCGGGATGGCTTTTGGCGCACAGTCGCCCACAGGGCTGCCCTGGGGGCGCTCGGTACTGGCGGTGGCGATCATCGATACCGGTTTTATGCTGGTCACGGCGGTGATCGTCTCTGCGGTACTGTTCGAGACCAACGTCGCACCGGCAGAGGGATTAGCTGCGCTGTTCACAGGGCTTCCCTATGCGTTTGCCAATCTCCCTCTGGGCGAAACCTATGGCGCATTGTTTTTTGGTGCCATGGCGTTGATTGCCTGGGCCGCGGCAGCCGTCCTGCTTGAGCCCATGGTCATGTTGTTGGCAAATGAATGGGGCCTGGGTCGAGCCAGTGGGGCGATTTTGAGTGCCACATTGGTTGCTATGGTCATTGCTGTTTCTCTGTTCATGGGGGAGCTGCCGCTCTTGCAGCTTGGCAGTCTGATGACCCAGTGGCTGTTACCCATCAGCATGCTTGCAACCGCTGTGTTTGTGGGCTGGTTGATGCCACGCCCTGTCCTGAGAGGTGAGCTCTTCCGGGAACCCAAATGGCTCTTTCACTGCTGGTGGGTGGCATTGCGTTGGCTGGTGCCGATGGGCTGTGTTGTGTGGTTGCTTGGCGGCACGCTGTGAGCAGGTGTCAACGGAAAGGACTGTTGTTGGGTAAACTGCGATCATGACTGTGATTGAACGAAGCGCACTTCTCCCGCACGCTGTTGAGCAAGTGTTTGATCTTGTGGCTGACATCGAACGTTACCCAGAATTCCTTGACGGTTGCGTAGGCGCTGAGATTCATGAGCGGAGCGACGAGACCGTCACAGCCACTTTAACGCTATCCCGAGCGGGCATCAGCCATGGCTTTACCACCCGAAATACGATGCAGCGTCCAGAGCGGATAGCGCTGGCGCTGGTTGACGGCCCGTTTGATTCTTTCTCAGGGCAATGGATGTTTCGGGCATTGGGTGATGCAGCCTGCAAGACGTCGCTGCGTCTGCACTTCGAACTCGCGAGCGGGCTCGTTGGCGTAGCTGCGGGCAAATTATTCGACCGCGTTGCGCTCGATCTTGTTGATGCCGTAGTGAGGCGCGCTAATCAGCAGTTAGGGGCCGTCACGTGAGCGATACCATCTATGTTGAAGTGGCCTACGCACTCCCAGACAAACAGCGGATCGTAAGGCTGGATGTGCCCAGCGGCACTACCGCTTTGCAGGCAGTCTCGATGAGTAAGCTGGACGAAGTGTTTGAAGATCTGACTGTGGGCCCAGATATAAAGCTGGGTGTCTGGGGTAAGGCGGTGACGGCAGACCGTGTGCTGGCCATGGGCGAGCGCGTCGAGATTTATAGGCCGTTGTTGATAGACCCTAAAGAGGTGCGAAAGGCGCGCGCGGCTCGTGCCAAGGCGGCCCGAGAGGAGGGTGATCAGGCGTCAGAGACGGTTTCGGATTCCACTTCGGCTGACTGAGACTGACTCCAGTCAGGCGCGTCGGGACCTTCGGCGCGGACCAGTTCATCTCCCTCGAACCAGAGCGTCAGCTGCGTCTCGGTGATCGTATCGCTTCCGTTGCGCAACAGATAACGGTAATCCCATCGGTCGCTGTGAAACGAATCTTCTATGAGAGGTGTGCCCATGATGTAGCGCACCTGGCGCCGATTGAGACCGGGCTGCAGCTGCTCAACCATCTCTTCGGTTACGACGTTGCCCTGCTCGACGTTGATTCGATAGACCCCGGGAAAGCCGAAGTTGCTGCCGCAACCGATCAGACTGGCCAGCAAACAACCGACAGCGAGGGGCCGGATCAGGGGGGTCACATGCGACACGTTATCTTCCAGGGAGCATTCAAGGGTATGATACCGTCAAACTGCTCCCTCCGAGAACCTTTCGAGCATGGCCTCACAAAATAGAGAACTGAAAAAAGCGGGACTCAAAGTCACCGCGCCGAGGCTGAAAATCCTGGCCATGCTGAGTGACGCTTCTGAACAAGGGGATCATTTGAGCGCAGAAGATCTATACCAGCGTCTGCGTGATACGGGAGAAGATATTGGACTGGCTACGGTGTATCGCGTGCTGACCCAGTTCGAAACTGCAGAGCTCATTATTCGCCACAATTTTGAGGCGGGCTACTCCGTTTTTGAGATGGCGCCGGATCACCACCACGACCACATGGTCGATGTCGATACCAACGAGGTGATTGAGTTTATCGACGAGGAGATTGAGCGACGCCAGCACCTGATTGCAGAGCAGCATGGTTACGAGATGATCGACCACACGCTGGTGCTTCGCGTCCGCAAGAAAGACAAGGCTTAACTGCCCTCGAGCATCTCGCGCGCGTGCGCCAAGGTGCTGTCTGTGAGTTTGGCGCCGCCGAGCATCCTGCCAACCTCTTCAATGCGTTCTTTACCGTCAAGCAAGGCCAGCTCAGAGTGCACTGAATCTTCTCCGGTTTTGGTCACCAGTAGATGGTGGTTGCCCTTTGCTGCGACCTGAGGCTGGTGCGTGACAACCAGTACCTGACTGCGCTGACCCAGTGATCGCAATAAGTCTCCCACTACCTCGGCAACACCACCGCCAATACCCACATCGACTTCGTCAAATACCATCGTGGGTGAGGTTGCTGTGTCCGCAGCCACAACCTGAAGCGCGAGACTGATGCGGGACAGTTCGCCTCCCGAGGCCACCTTATGCAGGGGGCCTGGCGTGGCGCCCGGGTTGGTACAAATCAAGAACTCAACATCCTCTGCACCCCGTGGGTCGGGGTTGTCGTCTTTAAACGGGATCAGGGCAATTTCGAAAATGCACTTCGTCATGGCCAAATTATCCAGCGTTTCCATGACGCGCTGCGCCAATCGGGCAGCAGCTTTGCGGCGCTGCTTTGAGAGCGCCTCTGCATGACTGCGCCAGGCTAGTGCTGTGTCTCCCAGCGCATGCTCAAGCGAAGCCAGTTGTTCTGTGCCGCCTGCCAGCGACTCCAGCTCTGACTGCAGCGCAGTCAAGAGTTCGGGCAATGCCTCTGGCTGAACCCGGTGCTTTCGAGCCAGATCATGCAGTGCACTCAACCTTTCCTCGGTGTCACGGAGACCTTCTGGGTCAAGTTCCACCGATGCTGCGAAGCGCGCTGTCTCTGCTTGCGCCTCATCGAGCTGGATCAGCGCTGACCCCAGCAGTTCGCGGAGATTATCTGGTCCCGATCCGATCATTCGTTCGTCATTGGCGAGTTGTACTAGTCTGGCAAGCTGATCGCGCTGCGCTTCACACCCGGCATTGATGTCGTTTGCGCTGTCAATGATGAACGCGGCATTGGCGAGAAGCTTGTGTTGTGCCTCAAGCGAATCAAGCTCTCCGGGGAGAGGATTTACGGTTTCTAATTCAGCAATCTGGTAAGTGAGAAGTGCACGACGTGCATCCGATTCTTCGGTCTGACCGGCGAGTCGGGAGTACTCTTCTTGCAGGACACGCCAACGCTGGGCCGTTTCGCTGACCTCGACGATCAATGTCTCCGCGCCTGCGAAGGTATCGAGCAAACTGCGCTGCACCGGTCGCCTAAGGAGGGATTGGTGCGCGTGTTGGGAGTGGATGTCGACCAGTAGCTGTCCCAAATCGGCGCAGTCTGACAGGGTGGCAGGCGAGCCGTTGATATAGGCGCGGGAGCGCCCTTCTGCGTTAATGGTGCGTCGTAGAATGCAATCCCCCGAGGCCTCGAGGTCGCGCTCTGTCAACCAGATCTGCGCGCGGGTATTTTGGCTGACGTCAAAGCAGGCTGCGATGTCTGTGCGAGCAGCGCCGGGGCGAATGGCTTTGTGGTCAGCCCGGTCTCCTATGCAGAGTCCTAGAGCATCGAGCATGATCGATTTGCCCGCGCCCGTCTCACCGGTGATGCAGGTCATGCCTGGTCGCAAGTCGACCTCTAGTCGCTCGACAACGGCGTAATCTTGTATTGAGAGGTTAATTAGCATAACGAGTATCACTGGGCCTTGGTCACGTTATAGCGCAGACGGGCCTGCGAGTGAACATCCATAGCACTAAGCGCTCTCAGGTGTTGCTCAGGTACGCCACTATCGCGTTGCCCATGGGCACTGAAGAAGGCCCCAGTCCTTTTTTGCCGCCGTAGCCTGTGCTAAAACGCTAATGGGTTGTTAATAACGAGACGTCCATTGGAAGCACTGTCACCCCGCGCTTCATCGCTTTTGAAGACCCTCGTGGAGATGCATATCCGCGAGGGGCAGCCCGTGGCCTCAAAAAACCTGCAGGGCGAGAGTGGCCTTTCGGTCAGTCCAGCAACCGTGCGTAACATCATGTCTGAGCTAGAGGACCTTGGTTTTTTGGCTTCACCGCACACGTCAGCGGGCAGGGTGCCGACCGCACAGGGCTATCGGTTTTTTGTCGACAGCCTGCTACAGGTCGGTCCGGTGGAGGAGGGAGCGGTCACGGTGCTCAATGCCGGCCTCGACCCTAATCGCAGCTCTGGGGAGCTGGTGCAGACGGCCTCGAATCTGCTGGCTCAGATTACCTATCAAACCGGCATCGTGACGGTGCCGAAGCCTGCCGCAAGCCAACTGCGACAAATCGAGTTTCTGCCCTTATCGGGCGACCGCGTGTTGGTCATTTTGGTGATCAATGAGCGCGAGGTGCAGAACCGCATTATCCAGATGCAGCGACCCATGAGTCAGGAGCAGCTCAAGACGGCGGCTGAGCTGATTAATCAACGCTACGCGGGTAACGACCTGTCAGAGGTTAAAGGGCATATTGTCCGCGAGATGTCGGAGGCACGTGCCCGCATCGATCATTACCTAGAGGCGGCGCTCGAGCTGGCCAACGCGGCAATCGAGACGGAGCAGCAATCCGAAAATGTAGTTGTTGCGGGTGAGGCGAGTCTGCTCAACCAAGCCTCACCAGAGGACATGCAAAAGCTGCGCGAGCTGTTTGATGCCTTTGAGCGCAAGCGGGATTTGCTCGAGCTGCTGGAACGCTGTTCCCGGGCCGACGGTATTCAGATCTTTATTGGTGAAGAAGCCGGCTTCGATGTCTTTGGCGACTTCAGTGTCATCACCGCGCCCTACGCACAAGGCTCGCAATCTCTTGGGGTGCTCGGCGTGATCGGGCCCACCCGGATGGCTTACGAGCGCGTGATCCCCATTGTGGATGTCACAGCCCGGATGCTGAGTGCGGCCTTGTCGCGATAGCCAAAGCCCGCGCAGTCAGAGCCGATACTGGATAGCTAGGGCCCTTGGTCTCGCCGGCGGGCCCTCTTGTCGTGTCTTCTCGCCGCACGCAACGCGGCAGGTCGCCAAACCTGAAGTTGGGACGTCTTAACTATCAACTCCAACGGTTGAGGGGTCAGGTGGTGGCGATGCCTGGTGCTCCAGTCGCAGGCCTGCCCCGTAAAGATCGCTGCGAAAACCACGTTCACCCCTTGAAAACTCGCTGTAGCACCCCACATCCCATTCGATGGCGGGGTTCGGTGCCCAAATACTAAGGGTGCGAGCGCCACACATAGCAAGCAAATAGTTAAGTGAACAGTTAAGTGAATAGTTAAAGGACACTGGAGATCGTCCATGGCGAAAGAGAAACCCGAGGAGCACATGGCGGCTGAGGTAGATGCTGTCGACGCCGAGCAAAATGATGAGGCAGTGACGGAAGCCGCAGCGGTAGCTGACTCAGACCATGAGACTGACTCTGCGGGCCCCGATAGCGAGCCTGATGCGCCGGTCGATCTTGAGGCGGAGCTTGAGGCCGCCAAGGATGCCGCACTCAGGGCTCAGGCTGATGCGATGAACGTGCAGCGGAGAGCGGACCAGGAGATCGAAAAGGCGCGCAAATTTGCGTTGGAGCGCTTCTGTGGTGACCTGCTTGGTGTGGTGGACAACCTTGAGCGAGCGCTGGAATCCCATGGTGACGAGCAGGGTAGCGCGGCATTGGCTGAGGGCGTGGAGTTAACACGAAAGGGTTTTATGGACGTACTGGCGAAGTACGGTGTTGAAGCCGTGGATCCTGAGGGAGAGCCTTTTGATCCGGAGACCGCTCAGGCGATGAGCATGGTGGAACAGCCCGACGTCGAACCAAATTCCGTGGTCGCCGTGATGCAAAAAGGCTACCTCCTGAACGGACGGCTTTTGCGCCCGGCAATGGTGATGGTGTCCAAGGCTCCCAGCGGAGAATGAATCAACGCGGTATGGGTTCGGCGGCACTTGAATTTGGTATGACCGCCCCCATATTCAAAAACAAAGAAGCATGCCAGCGCGGAGTTGCTGGCCGATAGGAGAAACAGACATGGGTAAGATCATTGGCATCGACCTAGGTACCACCAACAGTTGCGTATCCGTTTTAGAAGGCGGCAAGCCCCGAGTAATCGAAAATGCTGAAGGTGGTCGCACGACACCGTCTATTGTCGCCTATACCGACGACAATGAAATTCTGGTGGGTCAATCTGCCAAGCGTCAGGCGGTCACCAATCCGACCAACACACTGTTCGCGGTCAAGCGGTTGATTGGTCGTCGCTTCGAGGACGACGTGGTGCAAAAGGACATCAAGATGGTGCCCTATAAGATCGTCAAGGCAGACAGCGGTGACGCCTGGGTGCAGGTGAACGATGACAAGATGGCCCCGCCGCAGGTGTCGGCAGAAGTGCTACGCAAGATGAAAAAGACAGCTGAAGAGTATCTTGGCGAGGCGGTGACCGAGGCCGTGATCACGGTTCCTGCGTACTTCAATGACTCCCAGCGGCAGGCGACCAAGGATGCTGGCCGCATCGCGGGTCTAGAGGTCAAGCGCATCATCAATGAGCCCACTGCCGCAGCATTGGCGTACGGCATGGACAAGGCTCAGGGCGACCGCACGGTAGCGGTTTATGATCTGGGTGGCGGCACCTTCGATATCTCGATTATCGAAATCGCAGAAGTCGACGGAGAGCACCAGTTCGAGGTGTTAGCGACCAATGGCGATACGTTCCTAGGTGGTGAGGATTTTGACCTGCGGCTGATCGAGTTCTTGGCGGATGAGTTCAAGAAAGAGAACAGCGTCGACCTGCACAACGACCCCCTGGCCCTGCAGCGCCTGAAGGAAGCGGCAGAAAAGGCCAAGATCGAGCTGTCGAGCTCGCAACAAACCGAAGTGAACCTGCCCTACATCACGGCGGATGCCACGGGCCCCAAGCACCTGGTGGTCAAACTGAGTCGTTCTAAGTTGGAGTCGCTGGTCGAAGATCTGGTTAAGCGTTCGCTTGAGCCCGTGAAGATCGCGCTGGACGACGCAGGCCTGTCGCCCTCAGAGGTTCAAGATGTGATTCTGGTAGGCGGACAAACCCGTATGCCGATGGTGCAGCAGGCGGTTGCTGATTTTTTTGGTAAGGAATCCCGCAAAGACGTGAACCCCGACGAGGCCGTTGCAATGGGCGCCTCGATTCAGGGCGCGGTACTCGCAGGCGACGTGAAAGACGTATTGCTCCTTGATGTTACGCCGCTGACACTCGGTATAGAGACGATGGGTAGTGTCGCGACACCGCTTATCGAGAAGAACACCACGATTCCGACCAAGAAGTCGCAGGTTTTCTCGACGGCTGAGGACAATCAGACCGCAGTGACCATTCATGTGGTGCAGGGCGAGCGCAAGCAGGCGGCACAGAACAAGTCGCTGGGACGCTTCGACCTCGCTGATATTCCTCCCGCTCCGCGCGGTATGCCACAGATTGAGGTCACGTTTGACCTAGACGCCAACGGCATTCTGAATGTTTCAGCGAAGGACAAAGCCACCGGTAAAGAGCAGTCGATTCGCATCACTGCCTCGGGTGGCCTTTCTGAGGAAGAGATCGACCAAATGGTGCAGGATGCCGAGGCCAATGCCGATGCGGACAAGAAGTTCGAAGAGCTCGTGACCGCACGCAATACGGCGGATGGTATGGTGCACGCCGCACGCAAGACCCTTGAAGAGGCGGGAGAGCACGCCTCGGATGATGAGCGCGCTGCCATTGAAGCGGCTATTACCGAGGTGGAGGAGGCGATCAAGGGCGATGACTCAGCCGCGATGGAGGCCGCCACGACCAAACTAACCGAGGCGACTGGAGGCGTTGCACAGAAAATGTATGCGGCGCAGCAGACTGAGGGTGCCGCTGACGGTGCCGAGGGTGCTGAAGCCCAGGCCGATGAAGCGGACCAGGGCGATGTTGTCGATGCCGAGTTTGAGGAAGTCAAAGACGACAAGCGCGCTTAACGCCGACCAAGAAAAACAGAGCTCGCTCGGGCGATGCTCTGAAACGCCTCCCTGATGGGACGCGAACCAGGCGCGGGTCATGGCTGCCACCATGTCACCCGCGTTCGTTTTTAGAGAGGGAGCGAGGTGCTCGAGAGAGCCCGCGCCAAAATTATGTCGAAACGCGACTACTACGACGTGCTTGGGGTGGATGGATCCGCTTCTGAGCAAGATATTAAAAAGGCTTATCGCCGGATTGCCATGAAGTATCACCCGGACCGCAATCCGGATGATGCCGATGCGGACGCCAAGTTCAAGGAGGCTACGGAGGCCTACGAGATTCTGTCTGATGGCGAGAAGCGCGGCGCCTACGATCAGTTTGGGCACGCCGGAGTCGACCCTTCCATGGGTGGCGGTGGATTCCAGGGCGGCAGCTTCTCGGACATTTTTGGTGATGTTTTCGGCGACATTTTCGGCGGCGGCGGCGGCGGTGGCGGCCGCCGTCAGGGACCGCAACGCGGATCAGATCTGCGTTACACCCTCGAAGTTTCACTGGAGGAAGCCGTTCGTGGCTCCACTGCGGAAATCCGGGTTCCCTCTCTACAACACTGTGAGCCCTGCGACGGTAGCGGCGCTAAGCCGGGTAGTAGCCCCGTCACCTGCGGTAGCTGTGGCGGGACAGGGCAGGTGCGTATGCAGCAGGGATTTTTTCAGGTGCAGCAGACCTGCCCCAAGTGCCGTGGCCGCGGCCAGACCATTTCCGACCCCTGCATTGAGTGTCGCGGTCAGGGGTTGGTAGAAAAAACCAAAACGCTGTCTGTCAAAGTGCCGCCTGGCGTTGATACAGGTGATCGTATTCGTCTCAGTGGTGAGGGTGAGGCCGGACCTGCGGGCGGACCGCCGGGAGATTTATTTGTTCAGATTGCCGTCCGTCAGCATCCACTCTTTGAGCGTGACGGACGTCATCTCTATTGCGAAGTGCCGATCAGTTTTGCTGATGCGGCTCTGGGCGGTGAGTTGGAGGTGCCCACCCTGGATGGGCGGGTGAAACTGAAGATTCCCTCAGAGACCCAGACCGGCAAGATGTTTCGCCTGCGTGGCAAGGGTGTGAAGCCGGTGCGAGGCGGCCCCATTGGCGATCTATTGTGTCGCGCTGTGCTGGAGACCCCAGTGAACCTCACCGCGGAACAGCGTAATCTGCTTGAGGAGTTTCGCGGCGCCCTAGAGGAGGGCGGCGAGCAGCAGTCCCCTCGCCAGAGCAGCTGGTTTGAAGGGGTCAAAAATTTCTTTGATGGCATGACTGGATGACAGTGCGAATCGGCATTACGGGTGCGGCTGGCCGCATGGGCCGCATGTTGGCGGAGGCGATCGCGGCCAGCGACACGCCCGCTGCATTGACTGCGGCGATCGAGCGACCGGAGTCGACGCTGTTGGGCGCCGATATAGGCGAATTGCTGGGCGGAGACGCCTCCGGAGTGAGCATTACTGCGGACCTTGCTGCTGTGGCCGACCAGATCGACGTGCTGATCGACTTTACGGTGCCCGAATCAACGCTGGCGCAGGCGGCGATCTGCGCGGCGCATGGCCTGCCCATGGTGGTCGGCACGACCGGTTTTTCCGATGAGCAAGCACAAACGCTCGCAAGCGCCACTGCTGGTGTGCCTTTTTGTCAGGCGTCGAATTTTGCGCCGGGCGTGAACCTCACGTTCAAATTAGCTGAGGCAGCGGCCAGAGCGCTGGGCAACAGCGTCGATATCGAGATTATCGAGGCGCATCATCGCCACAAGATTGACGCACCATCCGGGACGGCACTCAGTCTGGGTGAGGTCGTGGCCGACGCGCTGGGCCGGGATCTTTCCCAAGTCGCTGTGTATGGCCGGGAGGGCCGGACCGGCGCACGGGATCGCGACGCCATCGGGTTCAGTAGCATCCGCGTCGGTGACGTGGTGGGTGACCACACTATTATTTTTGCCAGCGAGGGTGAGCGTCTGGAGATCACTCATCGCGCCAGCTCGAGAATGGCTTTTGCGCAGGGTGCTGTGCAGGCGGCCTGTTGGCTCGTCGGTCAGCCTGCGGGCCGCTATGACATGCACGATGTGCTGGCTGATAAGGAATCCAATCTATGAATGCGTCTGCGCACATTGTCGAGATCGACGAAAGTAATGCACAGCAGTTATTGATCGACGAGTCGATGACGCGCCCGGTGGTGGTCGACTTCTGGGCTGACTGGTGCGGCCCTTGTAAACAGCTCATGCCGATATTGGAGAAGCTGGCGACGGAGTATCAGGGCGCTTTTCTGTTGGCCAAGGTCAACGCGGATGAGCAGCAGATGCTGGCGCAGCAACTGGGCGTGCAGTCCCTGCCGACGGTGATGGTGATCAAAGAAGGGCAGCCTATTGATGGCTTCTCCGGCGCCCAGCCCGAGAGCGCCGTGCGCGAAATGCTGGACAAACATGTGCCCTCACCACAGGCCGACGCCTTGGCTGAGGCTGAGCAATTGCTGGCGGAGGGTGACATCCCCGCTGCCTTGGCGCTCTATCGCAGTGCTTGGGAGGAGTCAGGTAAGAAGTTGGACTTCACACTCGCGTATGCGGCGGCGTTAGTGACCGCGAACCGGCTGGATGATGCGCAAGCATTGTTGCAGGACATCCGCCTCGCCGATCAGGACGCTCGATATGAGCAGTTGATAGCAAAGATTCAGCTGGGTCGGGAGGCGGCGCGATCTCCCGAAGTGGAGGCGTTAGAGGCCGCCATGGCGGCTAACCCTGACGATCATGCGATCCGCATCCAACTGGCCATCCAGCTCAGTCAGGCAGCCCAGTACCGCGACGCGTTGGAGCACCTGTTGACCGTGCTGCGCGCTGACCGGGACTACAACGACGGTGAGGCCCGTAAGGTCTTTCTGGACACGTTGGCGACCATCGGCAAGGGCGACCCGTTGGCGGCGGAATACCAGCGCAAGCTGTTCTCTCTGATGTACTGATTTATTGATGTGCTGGACGTCTGATGGATGATCATGGATGGACTGACATTGACGGTCTGAATAGTGGCGATTCGAGCCCTTGGGGAGGGTTGCAATAGCTCCCCAAGTTGCCTACATTCTCCTTATTCAGAAAACATACTCAATATTCAAAAAACAGCCTAAAAGGTCCTAGCCATTTGGGCGCTATCTGCCGCGAGGTAATTCATGGACACTGCATATTCATCCGAAGATCTGGCTTTTCGCGACGAGGTTCGCGGGTTTTTCGAGGAGGCCTACACGCCTGAACTCCAGGCGCGTCTGCGCTCTCCCGAATACAAAACTGCTATCGAAGATTGGCAGCGCAAGCTGTACGACAAGGGCTGGGTCGCGCCCAACTGGCCGGCGGAGTATGGCGGCACGGGCTGGACGGCCACGCAGAAGTACATCTACGAAACCGAGCGCTCCCTTGCGGGAATCCCTAATGTCGTGCCCTTTGGCCTCGTTATGGTGGCAAACGTCATCATGGCCTATGGCACCGATGAGCAAAAAGACTACTTCCTGCCCCGCATCCTGAAGAGTGAAGACTGGTGGTGTCAGGGCTACTCTGAGCCGGGTTCGGGTTCAGATTTGGCTAGTCTCAAGACCAAAGCCGAGCGGGACGGTGACGACTTCATCATCAACGGCGCCAAGATCTGGACGACCTACGCTCAGTACGCCGACTGGATCTTCTGCCTGGTGCGCACCGATAACTCGGGCAAAAAGCAAGAAGGCATCACCTTTATCCTGATCGATATGAAGAGCGAGGGGATCAAGGTGAACCCGATCATCTCGATCGATAATCATCACAGCCTGAATGAAGTTGAATTCAACAACGTTCGTGTGCCGGCCAAGAACGTGGTGGGTGAGATCGGAAAGGGTTGGACTGTTGCCAAGGCGCTGCTGGCTCACGAGCGCACGGGTATTGCTGGCGTTGCGGATGTGAAACGCGCAGTGCGGGTCATCAAAGAAGTTGCCGCCAAGGAAGAGAACGGGGGTCAGCGCTTGCTGGACGACCCCGGTTTCCAGCAGCGCCTGGCTGACATTGAGGTGGAGCTAATGGCGCTAGAGTTCACAGAGCTGCGCACGCTTGCCACTCAGGCCGCAGGCGGCTTCCCGGGACCTGAGTCGTCGCTTCTCAAGATCAAGGGCACCGAGCTCCAGCAGGCAACTCAGGAGTTGCTGATGGAAATTGCAGCCTACTACCAGGGCGTACTGCCCACCGACCTCGATCCAGAGGCACTGGGCCATGAGTTCGCAACAGATGCGCGTCTTGCTTACATGTATGGGCGTGCGGCAACGATTTACGGCGGCTCGAATGAAGTGCAGAAAAACATTATCGCCAAGTACGTGCTGGGTCTTGAGTAAGGGGATCACTGACAATGAATTTCGATTTTTCTGAAGAGCAACAGATGGTCCGCGACTCGATCGCACGCTTTGTTCAGGACGACTATGACTGGGATACCCGTAAGGCCATTGTTGCCTCAGATCAGGGTATGAGCAGGGATAACTGGCAACTCTTCGCCGAGTTGGGATGGCTG